>JAJDBF010000012.1 GCA_029261535.1 Nitrospinaceae bacterium
ATCGTTGTTCGTGGGTAAGTTGCGTGTAACCTCTCATCGGTGCACCTCTCGCTTTGGTCGGTGGGAAAAACCACGATGTTACCGCAGCTTATCCACTTTCCCAATCGATAGAAGTTGCACTTACTATTTGAATCTAAGAAACTCAAATTACCCTAGGGGATCATTTATCCAAAATATGCTGAAAAAAATATGCGCGGGGTAAAAAGTGAAACCGATGTATAAAGAAATTTTGCCAGAATTGAGAGAATTGCTCCGTTGGAGATTTTACAAACCGGCTCACATAGTTAAAGGTTCCGTCATTTTCATAGTGGGTTGCGCCGGATTTGGGTATTTTGTGCGTGAAGGCGGAGGATTTGGAGAAGCCGTTTCCGTATTACTCGTGATGGTTGGGATGTGTCAAGTGTTTATTTCAGGCCGCCTCGGCGTTTTTTTTGGCTTTTGTTTGGTCTTAATCTTGTACCTCGTGTTATACCCTTTTTTGATTGCGTGGGAATTCCTTTTCATCCGGAAAAAAGGTAAGGATGTAAACGACGACGATAGCTATTGAATTTTCCGGACAAAAGATCCTCCATCATTTATATTCCGTGGGATCCTCTTCCGCCATGGCATTTATGGCAATTTCGGAAAGCATTTTCAGATCGCCGCCCGAAACAACCTTTAAAATTTTTTCCATATCATGGACTTCGATTAAACGGGCCACTTCCGGAAACGAATTTGTTGACGTTACATATTTTTTAAAAAAATACGGGTCAATGTCTTCAGGCGTTTCTCTCTCCTCAATGGGAGCTTCAACCACCTCACCAGTTTTGAGATTTTCATAATGGCAGTGAATGCCGCCATGAATAAAGTAGGCCCATTCATCGGAAAGTTCTCCCTTCCGCCTTTGGTCTTCAAGGTCGTTGCACCTAAAAATATAGGAAGCGACAGCCTTCAGAATTTGCTTTTTGCGGAAACGAATATTTAGGGAGCGGGGAAAAAATTCATTATACGTCCCCAACACAAGATGGCCGCTACAAATCCCGATGACCGCAGACAAAAACAGCTGGCTCCAGAGCGCCGGGAAACTTATAGACAAGTGGTAGGAGACCACAACCATGCCGGTAACGCCAGTGATGATTGTATTGATAATCCCCTCACCCAAATTCCCTGCGCCAAGGCCGCTCACCAGACTCGCCACGACCGCCACGCCGATAACTGGCCAAAGGGCGACGTCGCCAAAAACCAGTTTGGCTGTAGCAACCGAAACCGCGATCGCCAACGCTCCGTTAATGGCGAAGGCGACTTTCACTGTTCTACATTAGGAATAATGTAACCTGCCGTAACGTCTCCAGACATCTTGTGTTTACCTCCTGATTTTACTTGCATATTTCAAAGGGTATTGCCATTCAGGTAACGTTCGTTGCTCGCGCACAAGGTGTCAAGGACTTCGCCCGGATTCATTGTCGTCCTCCTTTAAATAAATTCCTGGAAACCTGAGGCCGAAACACCGAACGTTCACTTTTAAAATTCAAATCAAGACTGTGGAGGGACTTGAACCTTCAGGCTGAAAAAACTGCGATGGATTGTTTTTTCCTTAGAAGGCCTTCAACAGAAGTAGAAAAGGTTGTCCGACCCATACAACCGCCATAAAGATTATAAAGGCAATGACTTCTACCATCGATGGTAAAAAGCTATGGCTAATCCCGCTCCAAGAAATCTCTAATTCCTTCCCACAAGAGGGGCATTCTTTGGGAAACCGCTTCAACCAATAAAATACGCTATTAACCAGACGGATGAGGCCGAACCCCAGCACGTCAAAGAAAACAAACCAAGGTATATACCACCACCCACTGAAATTCCATCCTTTGTATTCAAAATATGGAATTATGACCGCCAACCCAAAAGACCCAAAGGTGACCAGATTTATGGGAGAAATCGGACGGGCCTTCCATTTCTCGAAATCACAATCCCGACATATGTAACATCTTGTGTCCGCGGCAAAAAGCATTTTACCTCCACAAAAAATAACACTGATTCAACTTTCCTTAGAAACTCAAATATGTTTTTTTCGCTTTGACCCACTTACTTGCCCTTGATGTTTGCCTCACTTTTTAATTTGGAATTTTGCCTTGTATTAAGCTAATCACCATGGGGTTGGGTCCCCTATATCAGATGGAACGAAACGTTTTTTAATTGGATCTTTTAAACGCTCAGGATAATTGTAGTTGTACCAATCCACATAGGTTTTCCCCAATAGGGATAAATTGGTTTCTGGCATCATTTCAATAAATTATTGTTGGGTTAGAACAGTTAGAATGTTGCTAATTTGCATAATCTTAATCCTGAATTGTGTGGTTGTCTAGCGTTTTCAAATACCAGCCAGAAACGCTAACTAGATTGCTAACAATAAAGTAAAAGGACCTAGCGTGTTTACGCTAAGTCCTTGTTTTTTACTGGTCGGGATGAGAGGATTTGAACCTCCGACCCCTTCGTCCCGAACACGGTCACGTGATTGTGCCGCAAATGCTAACATGTTGTTACGGCGCTTGTTGGGCTATTGCAGGCGGCGCATCTTTGACCACCCCACCCCCTCCCTAATCGGTCTAAAACGCATACTCCGCCGCGTGGCTACCAAAGCGGCTACCACTTTTAAAATCTCACAAGCGGGCACCCTCTAACCGGGGTGTCCGCTTTTTTTTGTTCTGATTTTCTCTCCGGATTTTCATGCTCATAAAAAAATACAGAGGTCAGCGGCGAACGTATTTATTAAAGTTCGCGCGAATTGAAACGGCACAATCGGGCGCGCCGGTGCGGTCGCTGAATGGCAAGTCGTTGCGCGTGCGCGTGGTGTTGTCGTGCGGGCAGGAGGTTCTTTTGTGGATGCCGACGGCGGACGTGCGGGCGCGGGAACTCGATCAAGTCTATATCCCTGGCTGGCTCTTTCGGAAAATAAATCTCGGTTTGAAAAGTGATGGTTTCGCCGGGCAAATGAGGACGTGGGCGTGATGGAAATGATTTATCACATGCTGTTGGGCGCGGTGATTGGCTTTTCGTGGGCGGTAATTTTTTTCAATAACGACCGGCCTCGGGAACGTTGGGTAGCGAAAAGTAAGTACGTCGTTGAGGGTGTTGACGATGATGGCGATGGACTCCGCCACGAAACCATTGTTTTTGAAAATCAGCATTTAAACCTTCCTGAAGCAAAACCGCCAGTGCAACGAAAACCAGATCCGCAAAAAACAGACTGGGACGCTGAGTTTAAAAAAATAAGGGGTAATAAATGAGCACTCGGCGCTGGTTCATCCAGGTCCCCGGTGCGTTTTTTGAGGATGGCCACCTGGTGGCGATTGGGTCCGGGCTGGCGGTATACCTGCACCTGCTGGCGCGGCAGGATCGGGAATCGCGCACGGTGAAAACCAGAATCCAGAGCATCGCCGACGCGGTCGGGAAATCCGACAAAACCGTCCGCGACTGGCTCAAGGATTTGACTCGCGCCGGGTATATCGACGTTGTCCGCAAGCAACATCACCTACAGATTTTCATCCTTGATTTGCCGGATATTTCCGATTCCAGATCGGTAGAAAACTACCGGTCTGAAACAGGTTCAGATCGGCAGAAAACTACCGGTCTGAACAATCCAGATCGGCAGTTTTTGAACGTCAGATCGGTAGAAAACTACCGATCTCCTAATATGAAGTTTGTTCCAGATTCTTGTTCCAGATTAAAAGAGGGGGAGGGGGATAGTAAATCCCACACCAACACCCAACCCACCACCCCCACCCCTGTTGATAATTTTTTAAGATTTTCGCTGAACAGCCACCGCGTGGTTCACGGTGTTGATCTGATTTTGAGTCCGGGCGATGCCGGGCGCGTGCGGGATTATTTTGCGGCAGTCGGGGGACGGTGGGAACCTGCCTCGGCGAAACGCCGGAAAGATTATGCCCTGCTCTGCATCGCCTGGGGCCTATACCAGCGGGACACGTCCCGCCCCTACCTGCGAAACCGAGCGCGGACCGTGGTGCTGTTTTTTAAACCGGCAACGCTGAACGACTATCTGGTCCCGGCCAAAACTCGGATGGACGCTATTGCTGGGAGGCGGATGGCGTCCGGCCGGGCACCAGATTCTCCTGCGGAATTGCTGGACGGGCAGGACATTCAGCCGCCGGAAATTGCGACCCGTTACTGGGCGCGTTGCCGGGACTTTCTGGAATCGAAAATCCTCGAAGAAAATTTTTATACCTGGTTTTCGCCGCTGTTTGCGGTAGCGATCACCGATAAAGAATTCGTGCTGGCCGTGCCGAATAAATTTTATGAAAAGTGCATTCGCGAAAACTATCTCGACCTGGTCTATGCCGGTCTGGCGACCGTCGACGGCGTGAAAAGAAAAATTAAATTCCAGTTTTCCGCAGGTGCCGCCGCGACCGGTCGCGCGCAACTCAAAACTAAGAAAGCGAGGGTTTGATGCAGGTCCTAGATCCGTGTTGTGGGGGGAAGATGTTTTGGTTTGATAAAGAGAATCCTAACGTCCTTTTTGGTGACTGCAGGGAAGAAAGGTATGTTCTATGCGACGGACGGACGCTTAATGTCGCGCCGGACCAAGTGTTAGATTTTCGCGCCCTACCTTTTGATCCCGGCGTATTTAACCTCGTCTGTTTTGACCCTCCGCATTTAAAAAGTGCCGGACCTGAATCGTGGATGCGAAAGAAATTTGGGTGTTTGGACCCTGAGACCTGGAGGTCGGATTTAAAGACGGGGTTTGAGGAATGTTGGCGGGTGTTGGCCCCAGGCGGGACTTTAATTTTCAAATGGAATGAAACTCAAATAAAAATCAGTGAGCTACTGGAATGCTTCCCGGCTAGACCACTATTTGGGCACACCACAACGCAAAACTTAAAAACCCACTGGATGGTTTTCTATAAACCTGCCAATGAGGCGAAAATTCAAACCAAAAAAAACGGAGTGCAACATGCGTGAAGAGGACCTACTGACGCTATTACAGCAAGGGAAAATTGCGGAGTTCGATGAACTGCGCCGGAAACATAGGTGGAAACCGATTGATCTGAGGGGTGCCAATTTTTGGGATGCCAATTTGACGGGTGCCAATTTGACGGGTGCCAATTTGACGCGTGCCAATTTGACGCGTGCCAATTTGACGGGTGCCAATTTGACGCGTGCCAATTTGACGGGTGCCAATTTGACGCGTGCCAATTTGACGGGTGCCAATTTGCCAGAGCATATCCCTGTCGTCAAAAATTTCTTCACTCGACTGATGGAAATTATTGAGCAGGATTCAGAGGCGTTGAATATGTGCGACTGGCACACCTGCGAGACGACGCACTGCATGGCGGGTTGGGCTATCCAGTTGGCCGGTGAGGCCGGGCTGGTAGCGGAATCATTCGCTGGCACTCAGTACGCCGGGGCACTCATTATCAACGCCTCATGCCCATGCCTCAAGGGGGTCGTTCCGGATTTTTTTGCGAGCAATGATGACGCGCTAAAATTTATCAAAGAGTGCGCGGAAAAAGAAAAGGAGCTTGTTTAATGAAAACAAAAAACAGTTTGGCAGAAAAACCGGAGAGCGGCATGGATCTGTTGATCCGTGAGCATGGCACCGGCGCGTATTTAAAAAGTTTGATCGATAAAGAATTCGAGGCGCTGGTTGAGATCGCCCAGAAAATAAACTCGCGGGTGGCTGGCAAGGCCCTCTCTGTATCGGACTAGATCATGGTGAAAGTTTATTTGGCTCTGGTGGTCCGTTGCTGGAAAGCCGAGACCGGGGTTTCGATTGACGGCGAGGCACTGGAATCCGCATCGACTCGCATGACCCGGTTGGTCGCGCAAGAGCATGGGCGGCGGCAGGGTGTGCTCGGTGTCAGCGGTACGGCCTGGCTGGACACGACACGGCAGGCGAAACCGGCACCGGTGTCCGCATGATTTTATTTCGCGTCGGATTGATCATATTGCTGGCGTTGATGCTGTCGGGGTGCCCGGCGTTTTTGTTGCTGGCTCTGCCGTCGGTAGGATTCACCGTTGTTTCTGAAATCGATTGCCAGGCCAACCACAGCAACACGCACCGGTGTCGCGCTGAAATTTTAGGAGAAAAAGAAAATGAATAAACTTGATATCGCGTATGCAGTGAGGTCCGCGCTGGCGGAAACCGGCACGCGGGTGACGGTGCGCCGTGCCGAGGAAATGGCCGAGGCGGTGCTGTGGGAACTGCGGCGGGGCATCGCCGAAGAACCACGGGTAGAAATCAGGGGGTTTGGGCGTTGGAAAAAGCGCACGAAAAAAATGCGGACAGGTCGGAATCCTAAAACCGGTAAATTGGCGGTGATCAGAGCGAGGACCGTCGCCGTGTTCAAGCCGGGCGTGCCTTTTGTGAGTCAGTTGAATGCAGAGTAGGAGCCACAGCGCGGTGGAGGCGGTCGCCAACTACCTGATCGGGTACTGGCTGGCGGTCGCGATTCAGGTGGTGCTGTATCCGCTTTACGGTGTGGAGTTAGATTTTAAAACGCAGGCAGAGATCGCTGGCTATTTTACGGTGGTTTCGATTGCTCGGTCGTATTGTGTGCGGCGATTTTTCAACCTTGCCACCGTGCGGGGGTGGTGGTGACCGCGCGCCAGACGGTGATTATGTTTCCCTGGCCGGTGTCGGCGAATGAACGGCTGACGAAATCGGATGTCACGGGCAGGTTTATTTTGAAGCAGGGGTATCGCGATTGGAAACGGCGCGTCGGGTATCAGGTGTTGGCGCAGGCGACGCAGAAGTTTGATAAAAAAGTCCGGCTCAAAATAAAACTGGAAGCGTTCCAGCCGGACAAGCGCAGGCGCGACCTCGACAACATCGTGAAGGTGGTGCAGGACGTGCTGACCGATGTTCGGGTCTATGGCGACGACTGCCAGATCGACGACCTGCGGGTCGTGCGGGCGGGGGTGGATCGGCGCGGCGGCTATGTCGTGGTGACGTTAACGGAAATTCTGGCGTTGGGAAAATGTACGGGATAGGGGCGGGGGAAATGGTTATCATCGCGGTGATTATCGACGCCGCTCTTTTCTGGAGCTGGGCATGAACGGTGAAAAAAAGGTAGACGCAAAGGGTGAGGCCGTTATACGCGTTTCGCACGGGGGTCTTGGTGCCCTGATAGGCCTGCCTAAAGGAATACGGGTTAAAGGGGTTTATCCGTCGGGCACTTTGAAAGATGTGTTTCACATGGTTATTGAAGGTGCCGCGCTTCCAATGGTTGAAGAGGGGGGAATCATTCCGGAAGCCGAATGCCAGTTTTCTATCGAAAATGGGGTTCGTTCCACCCTGATAGTTATCAAAGGGGTCAATAAATGACAACAGTCAAAGAACGGCCGATTTTATTCAACGATGAAATGGTGCGGGCGGTGACGTTTAAAGTTCTGAAAATAAAAGGGGCCCGATGACAACGAAAATTGAGTGGACGGATGTGGTGTGGAATCCGGTGACGGGGTGCCGGGAAATTTCCGACGGGTGCAAAAACTGTTACGCGGCGAAATCGTTCAATCGTTTTTCAAAGATGCCGACGCGCGGCGGCGTGTATGTCGGGCGCACCTTCCACGATGTGCAGGCGCATGAGGATCGGCTGGCAATCCCGGCGACCTGGGTGAAACCCCGGCGGGTGTTTGTGAATTCCATGTCGGATTTGTTCCACGATGCCGTCCCGGAGGATTTTTTGTACCGCGTTTTTGGCGTGATGGTCAAAGAACGACGACACGCTTATCAGGTGTTGACGAAACGTCCGGAGCGGGCACTGGAATTTTTCCAGAAATATTATTCAGTCGGCGGCGAGTTCCCGCCGAATATCTGGTTCGGTGTTTCGGTGGAGAATCAGGCGACGGCGGACGACCGTGTGCCGTGGCTCCTGCGTTGTCCGTTTGCCGTGCGGTTTGTTTCGTACGAACCCGCGCTCGGTGCGGTGGATCTCACCCACTGGCTGGCACCAGGGGTCGAGCCGATGGCGGACGCGCGGCCTGTCGGTCTGCGATCGATGAAGGCAGAAAAGAGATTCAACAACGGAATTCATTGGGTGATTGCGGGCGGTGAGAGTGGGCCCGGTGCTCGACCGGCCCATCCCGATTGGTTCCGGAGTCTGCGCGACCAGTGCGAACAATACAGCGTGCCGTATTTTTTCAAACAGTGGGGGGAGTGGATGCCGCAAGGGCACATGGCATCGTTGAGTATTTACCCGCATGTCGGCGCCAGGACACACACCATTGGCTGTCATGACGCGCAGACTGAAACCGATTGCCGTTGTTGGCGCATCGGCAAAAAGAAGGCGGGCAACCTGCTGGACGGACGCACGCATCAACAATTTCCGGAGGTCGAGTGATGAAGTTGAGTCATTATTCGTTGGCGTTGTTTTTAATTTTTATTTGGAGCATCTCGAATGCCGGTGATCCGCCGCCGGTGTTCGAATCGGCTCCGGAGCCTGAGTGGATGAAATACGCGCAGGCGTTGCCGGTGGAGCAGGCAGAGGCGATGGCGCGGGCCATCGGCATGAAACAGCAGGGCAATGCCTGGGTCTATCAGGGTGTACTGCCGGAGAATTCAGGTCTCGGGGGATACTACCTATTCCAGTTGGTTGTTGAGGATGATGCCGGTATCGGGCGGGCATCGGATCACCTGGCACATATTTTTTACGACCCGAGTTATGAATTGATGGTGAAGGATTTGATCGTGCATCAATGGTTCCGCGATCAGGGGGTGGAACTCCAGCCAGGGCGGACGCACCAGTACAGTCAATCGGTGGTGTCTTATCTGGCGGTGGTTTCCGCACTGAAAAAACTTACAAAGAAAGCAGGTGAGTGATGGAAATTGAAAGAGATAAATTAGGCTGGCAGTTGACATTTAAAAATGGGTTCAGCTTTGGCTTTTCATGGGTCCATTGCGGGGGGGATTCTTCTAAGTCAACGGCCATGCTGGCCGGCTACCACCCCCCTGAATCGATTACCTGGGTTTGGGCGCTTTATTGGCACCGCCCAAACAAAACATCTCCATTTTGCTTTTTATCGCCACTAAATTGGTATTGCCCTTTCATCGGCGGGCCCAGTTTTTCCAGACAAAACCCTATGCCTCGCAGAAACTAGCCAAATACTAATTTCTGAAAAATCTGCATTGCCACAATGCAGATTGGTTTTTCCACAATGCAAATCCACGAACCACACACCACGAGGTTGAACGATGACAGCAGACGTTGATTTATTACCCGAGGATTTTCTGGAAACGGCGGGCTGGCAAAAGCTGGCGGAAAAACTGTATGCCATTGGCGGGTCACCGGCCCTTGCCGCGCTGGCGGAGTTCATGCAACCGCATGCCAACGTCCAGCAGAATTACACGGTGAAAGTTCACTCGACGTTTGAAATTTATCGGCGCGCCGCCCGGCGCATCGCCAATGCCACCCCAACAAAATCCCCCTTGTTCCACGCGGAACAAAGTTAGTCCCAATCACCAGCCCCAAGAGTTAGTCCCAACGATTGGGACCAAGTATTCCATTTTAAAATTTGGCAAAATAAAAATTGTTATGGAACGGCTCCGCCTGGTCCGCGTCTCTGAAACGACCACTGCCACGTTTGGTGTGTTGACGCAGGCAGGCGAGGCCTTCGCCGTCACCATGGAACCACCGTGGAAGGACAACGCGCCGAATGTCTCCTGCATCCCACCATCAATTTATATCTGCGCCGCAACCAACTCGCCGAAGTTCGGATACACATTCGAAATTGTCGGCGTGCATGGACGCTCTGCGATTCTGTTCCATTGCGGAAATTCAGCGGAGAACACGCGCGGGTGCGTTCTTGTTGGGGAGCAATTTGAAAAGCTTGATTCAGGAGTCGCCGGGATACTCGCCAGCAGAGCAGGTTTCCGGGAGTTCATGTTCCGCTTGCGCGGAGTCAACGCGTTTGAAATCGAAATCGTTGACGCGACTGGGGAAATAAAAAATGGATGAAATAAAAAGTGCGGTCGATATTTTTCGGGCACTGCCGGAACCGGCGCAGTGGATGGCGTTGGTGATGATCGTGGCGAAGATGATCACACCGTGGACGAAGAGCAGGCGCGACAACAAATTTTATGATTGGATTTTTCGCGCGCTGAACGTGCTGGCGATGAACGTCGGTAAAGACAAAAACGCTGATGAACAATTCCCGGCACGGGTGATGAAATGAAACTCTTGACCATTTTGTTGATCGCAACCATAGGGTTCGGCGGGTGCGCATCGACTACGCCGTTGATGGATTCCGAGGCGGTGGTTGAAATCGAATATGAGAATTTACCGATTCATGCAGGCGACGCGGAGCGGCCGAGCGGCTACGAATCATTTGTATCGCGTTGTCGAGCAACGCTGAACACTCCGGCCAAAAACGAAAACATCACGCTGGATATGAAATTGTCGGGGGACTGCGAAACGGCGCGTTTGAAAACCAGTGCCGATGTATCGGACCCGACACACAGCCAGACCGTTGCGGAGAATATTGACGAGAATCGGGGGGAAGTCGTTAAAGACACCACCGGGAAAATCGTTGACGGAGTTTTGAAGGGCCTCGTTCCGGTGCCAGGGCTATGAAAATAAAAGTAATCCATGTAGCGAGTCAAGTTTCAAAATTTCCGGCCGGTCGCTATAAATGGCACGGTCTGGGGTCAGGGCAACACCTCTGTGACCTTATCGTGAAGGCATTGAGAGACCGGCGCTACGGCAGAGTCTTTATTGATTTTGAAGGGACCGCTGGCGCAGGGAGTTCGTTTATCGACGAGGCATTTGGCGGCCTAATTCGGGAGGGCGGGTTTTCGTTGAATGATTTGAACGCAAGACTGTCGTTCTCCGCGATTAGTAAAGGGATGGCGATTGAGGCACTAGCCAGAAGGGCCATTCTGGAAGCTGTCAGCGCGATGCGGGGGGCCGCACAATGAAAATTTACACGGCAGTGATGGCGGTGGCATTTTTGGTGCTGTCGTTTTTTCTGTTTGATGCGTTGCATTCGGCGCACGCGGCGGAACCATTTGCCCGGCATCAGGAAAATGGTCGGGGGACTGTGCTGGTGGCAGGATTGCCGCCGATGGTTATCCCTGGCAAGACGGCGCGATTCATCCGAACGGGCAAGGCACCGTCCTATTGGGCGGGTGTGCCGGGGGAAATCCCGGCGGCCTGTCCGCCCGCTGATGAGAGTCACGATTTTATGTGTCCGCAACCCGCGCAGAATTTAAAGCGGCTGACCGGCAAGACGAAGGAAAGCAAACGATGATTCGACGACTACTCATTGCGCTGATTTTGCTGGCGATCCCTGCCTTTGATGGTGCGGTGTGGTCTGCGTCTATAGACGCGCTGACCGAAGAGACCGCACCTGCTGGCGCGGACATTGTTTATCTCGGGAAAAATACCGGGCCGGGGGTCTATCTTGACCGCAAGACGCAGGTATCGAATCTGGTGCCGGTGTCTGCGACGACGACCGAGGTCACCGCCGGAGTGAACACCGACAAGTTCATCACCCCGGACGCTTTGAACGGCGCGGCGTTAACGCCTGACAGTTTCATCATCAATAAAGTTGTAACCGATTCCATTGGCTCGCCAATCGTTAACCAATCGTGGGCAACGGATGACCCGGCATTCGCGGCGACCATCAACGCGATCCTGACCGCTAATGAGTCGCGGTGCATTGTGGCCACGACTGAAACGGTGGTGGCGCCGGGACATTGCATCGCGCACAACGGAGTTTTTAATTACTCGGCGCCGTCGCCGAATGTTTTTCCGCTCGGGATTGGCAATGAGGGACTTGTTCAGGTATCGAGCACCGGCACGCTGACCGAGGGCGATGGGCTGGTGTCGCATGTTTTCTCGAACCAAGGGACCATCATCACCGCCAACGGTGCGGTTTTAATCACGTCGGACAACGATGGGTTGATCACCACATTCAACGGTGTTGATTTCCGTATTTTCAACGACACCGGGACGATCACCAGTTCCGTCGCGCTGAATGTAGGCGTGGGTGTTGCTGGCGCGGGCACGATCACAAATCTCACGGGCTTGAAATTCGCGGATCAAACAGCGTTCGCCAACGTGAAGTTGATCGACAACGCGGATCCACAGGCAGAGATCGAGACGGCGGGCGACATCGTCATGGAAGGCGCGACCAGTGGAAGCGTAACGGTTGACGTTCCGGCGGTTGCCGGTGCGAACACGGTGACGCTACCAGCCGCTACCGGCACGGTTGCGCTGAACACCATGACCACGAAGGGCGACCTGCTGGTCTACGGCACCGCGCGGGCGCGGCTGCCTGTCGGGACAAATGGCCAGGTATTGACGGCGGATTCTGCTGAGGCGTTTGGCGCGAAGTGGGCCGGTACGGGCTCGAAGGTCGTGCAAATTGTCGAGGACCCCGACACGGCCACGAACAGCGGCACGGGCACGTTCACGAATTGGGCGACCACTCCGCCGCCGGAGACCGAGGGCAATAATTATCTTTCGCGGACCATCACGCCGGCCAGCACGTCGAACACGCTGGTGATTGACTGGTCGGTTAAGGGCTCGATGGACCAGGCGGGCGGCGACTTTGTGGCGTGCTGGGTGTATCAGGACACGGTGTCTGCTGGCGATCTGGCGATCGATGCCGTCGTGGCGTGGAACTCATACAGTACATTTGCGCACTTGCATGGGTCGGTCACGGTGACTGCACCGTCGACGAGTGAGATCACTTACAAGGTCAATTGCGGTGTGGCGACTCCGGGGAGTGGCACGCGAACATTTTATTTTAATCAGGTGGAAATTGCCGGGCCGACGCTGGTGAATGTATTTGGTGCGGCGACGCAGTCCTACCTGCGCGTGACGGAGTTCAGGCCATGACTGCTATGAAAGTTTGGATTGTTTGCGCGGCGTTGGCGGTGAATGTGGTTATAGCCACGTTGGCCGGGGCGTACACCTGGGAGGATCGAGTGCAGAGTCATCCAGCGGATGTCCGGTTGAAAAAATATCTGCATCGACTGGAGAACAGAGTGCGGGCGCTGGAGGTGCAGGCGGGGATTAAGACGGCGCCGCAGGCACCGCCGCTGACGAAACAGGAATTCAAAATAAAGTTTAAAGGGAAATGATAACCATCAGAGCCATCACGCCGATTGACGCAATCATTGATGCTATCAGTGCGTTGCCTAAGAAAATCGCGAAACCCGCGATTGCTAAGGCGTTGAATCGAGCGGCGACTGCTACACGGAAAAGATCGGCGAAGGTCATACAAAACGAAATGGGTGTGAAGGCGGGGGCATTAAAGACAGCCGTGAAAGTCGAGCGGGCCAACGCAAAGAAGCTGTCAGCGCTCATATCAAACAGAGGGAAGCGATTGAACCTCATCAGGTTCGGGGCGAAGCAAGGCAAGAAGGGTGTGCGGGCGAAAGCGTGGGGGACGCGGCGGCTATATAAAGGCGCGTTCATTGGGAACAAGGGACGCACTGTATTTGCGCGGACCTCGGCGGAGCGACTGCCGATCAAACCTCTGTTCGGCCCAGGCGTTGCGCAGACCGTGATTGATGGGGGGATCTATAAAAAGCTCCGGCGGTTCACGTCAGAGGAATTTAAAAAAGTTTTATTTAAAGAGGTCGCTTTCAGGATGCAGAAAGAAGCGGGAAAGGCCCACGCAAAAAAGAAGAGCATCGCCGCATGAGTGGCGCGCGGGTCCTTTCAGCGTTTCAATTTTTACGGATACGTAGCTCGCGAAAAGTGGCTAGATTTTTGACGGCTGTGAGTGGTTAACGGTTAACACCAGAGCAAAGGATTTAAGAGTGACCCTTGAGTCAAAAAAGCGACATCAAAAAAATATGGATCCCGCAGAGGGAGGCTGGCCGTTTGTTCGGCGTGGAAGCGTCGAGTATCAACCGGGCGATCAAGCGCGGCAATTTGCAGAAGAATCCCCAGGGTCGCGTGGATCGCGATCAGGTCGAGCAGTGGGTGAAGATCAATCGCAAAGAGCCTCCGCCGAAAGAGTCCGCCGATCAACTCGATCTTTTCAACGAGCAGGCGCGCGAAAAGCATTTCTCCGCCAACCTCAAGGAGCTGGAGTTCCAGGTCAAGCGCGGCGAATTGATCGAGACCGAGGTCGCGGTCGACGAATTTACAAAGGCGGTCGCAGTCATCCAGCAACGATTGCGCAACATTCCATCCAAGCTGGCCCCTCAAATTGGACGCGCGAACGCGGCATTGCTCAAATCGGAAATCGACGAGGCGCTGTATGAACTCTCCGAATTCAATCCCGTCACCGGAAAGTCCGGGCCTCCCGCAACTAAGGGCCGGACTGCAAAACGCGATGTTAAGGCTCCGCCCGCCACCCGATCAAACCGTAAGTCAGTGGGCAAACCTCGAAAGAAAACTGTCAAAAGAAGGAAGCGCTGAACCCGGTCAGTTCTCCACGGCACGCGCACCGTACCAGGTCGAGCCGATGGATTGTTTCACTGATATCAACATAACGGACATCGTTCTTATGTGCAGTTCGCAGGTCATGAAAACTGAGATCATGAATAACATGCTCGGCTACGCGATCAGTCGCGATCCCGGACCGGCGATGTTCATCAATCCCACGCTGGAAATGGCGGACGCGCATTCCAAAGAACGGCTGTCTCCGATGCTCCGGGACACACCGTGCCTCACTAAATTAATCCAAAATCCTCGGGCAAAAGATTCGACCAACACCATCCGCCACAAAACATTTGATGGTGGGTTCCTGGCCATCGCTGGCGCGAATAGCCCGGTAAGCCTCGCCGCGCGGCCCGTTCGGTATTTATTTTGCGATGAAGTCGATCGGTTCCCGTTCACCGCCGGGAAGGAAGGCGACCCGATATCGCTGGCTCGTCGCCGGACCCAAACTTTCTGGAACCGCAAGCGCGTGTACGCATCGACACCCACCATCCGCGGATTGTCCCGCATCGAATCGTTGTACGCCGACACCGACCAGCGCGAATACTATGTGCCGTGCCCGGTCTGCGGACACAAGCAGACTTTAAAGCTCGGCGGCAAAGATTGTGACTTCGGTTTGAAGTGGGAGCCTATCGCGATGGGTAAGACTCACATGACAGAAACTGTCTGGTACAAATGCGAATCAAAAAAAGGTTGCCGCATCGAAGAAAGCGACAAGCACCGCATGATCACGCTTGGCGAATGGCGGGCACACGCCCCACTAAAAAATAAAGTCGGGTTCAAAATCGGGTCGCTGTATTCGCCATGGAAAACATGGCAAGAAATTGTCGAGGAATTTCTCGAAGACAAAAAACTGCCGGAAACCTTCAAGACATTCGTCAACACCATCCTCGGCGAATTGTGGGAAGAACCCGGCGACAAGGTCGATACCAACCCGCTGATGGCGCGCCGCGAGCACTACGGTCCGGCAATCCCAGATAAAGTTCTGCTGATAACCGCCGGCGTGGATGTCCAGGACGACCGGCTGGTCGTGCGCTTCAATGGCTACGGCACAGACTGGGAGCAATGGTTGCTCGATTATTTTTCACTGCCCGGCGATCCCGCTGTGCCTGATGTCTGGAAAGACCTCGACAACGCGCTGGCGCGAACCTTCACCACAGAATCAGGCGTGACCCTGCGCGTGGTCTCCGCCTTCATCGACTCCGGCGGGCATCGTACCCAGGCAGTTTACGATTATGTCCGGACCCGGCAGAACCGCCGGATATTCGCCTGCAAAGGATCGAGCATCATGGGCATGCCGGTGGTCAAGCCGCCGCGCGGCAAAAATAAAAAAGGTGTACTGCTCCACACCGTCGGCACCGATAGCGCGAAAGAAATACTTTACTCGCACCTGCGGCTGGTCGACCCCGGTCCCGGCTACTGTCATTTTCCATTCAAAGGTGTGCAGTCCGGGATCCATATCGATCAGGAATTTTTCAACGAGCAGACAGCGGAAAAAGCCGTCACTCGCTACCGAGGCGGCCATCCTGTCCGGATGTGGGAAAAAGTCGCCGCCCGCAACGAGGCACTGGACTGCGATGTCTACGCCCTCGCGTCAGCCCGCAACCTCAATCCAAATTTTAAAGCGTTGACTGATACCCGTGAACAAGAAAACAGCACCCCAGTGGCAGAGCAGGAACCGACCCTCACCGAGCGAGTGATTGCGCGGAAACCGTTCGCCCGTAAAAAACGCGGCGGATTCGTGAAGAGTTGGAAAAAATGACAGCAACCATCGCAGAGACAGAGCCAAGAAAATTCACAATCGGCGACACCGTCACCTGGAAACGGACGGATCAATCCGCCTGCTACCCAGCCACCGGCTGGAAACTGCACTACGCCCTCGTTAAAACCGGCACGCGGATCCAGTTAGCCTGGACGACACACGTCGTCGCATCCGGCAACGATTTCCTCGTCACCTTGACCAGCATGCACACTGCCGCATTCGCCGCCGGGAAATACGACTGGCAAGCCTACGTCACCAAAAACGACGACTCTGAACGGTACAAAATCGATGCAGGCACGCTTGAAATTCTCGACGATTTTGATAGTGCGTCCGGCGGGTTTGATAACCGTTCCTATGCCCGGCAAATGCTGGACAACATCGAGGCCCTGCTGATCGCCAAAGCCGCCGGCCAGTCGTTGGACGTCACCGGATACAGCACGCCAAGCGGGCGGTCCATTTCAAAAATGAGCATCGCGGAACTGCGAGTCGAGCGTGACAAATACAAAGCGGAAGTATCAGCGGAAGAATCCGCTGAACGCATCGCCAACGGCCTGGGGTCTGGAAAAAAAATCCTGACCCGTTTCCGGAAAGGATATTGATCAGTGCCTAAGTCTCTCGATTGGATCGCCGGAAAACTCGGGTATGAGGTGAAGCGCACAAATAGCCATGTCCAGTTTTTCCGCAAGCCTCGCCGGGGATTCGACGCGGGTGCCACCGGGGATATTTTCGCTGATTGGACAACGACCAATCGCACCCTGAACGAAGACCTGCGTTCGTCGCTCAAAAAAATGCGGGCGCGTTCTCGCGACCTCGCGCAGAACAATGACTACATGAAAAAGTTCCTGCGCATGACGCGGGTCAACATAATCGGGCCGCAGGGTGTTCACCTGCAAATGAAAATCCAGGACTCGAAAGGCACGCTCGATAATTTGGCGAATCAGTTGGTCGAGTCCGCCTGGAAACATTGGGGCCGGATGCCAAACTGCACCGTCACCGGCGATCAAACATGGCTCGACCTGCAAAAAATGGTGGTCGAAACCATCGCCCGCGACGGCGAGGTTTTGATTCAGCGCGTGCGTGGGTTCGATAACGAGTTTAAATACGCGCTGATGCCGTTGGAAGCGGACCACCTGCCGGAGGATTTGAATAAAGATTTATCCAACGGTCACAAAATCCGCATGGGTGTTGAGCTCGATAAATGGAATCGCCCGGTCGCGTATCACCTCACCGGTCAGCACCCCGGCGATGGCGCGACACTCTCGGTCCGGAACGATGTTGTTCGCGTGCCGGCCGACCAGATCATTCACCTGTTTGTTAAGGAACGCCCCGGCCAGGTGCGCGGCGTTCCCTGGGCGCACAGTTCCATGACGCGCTTGCAAATGATCGGCGGCTATGAAGAGGCGGAACTGGTCGGGGCGAGGTCATCCGCTTCAAAAATGGGATTTTTCGAGAGCGAGGGCGGGCCCGGTGATTATAAAGGCGATGGCGTTGACGCGGCGGGCAATATTATCAGCGAATTTTCACCGGGCACGATGGAAGAACTCCCGCCTGGCGTGACATTCAAGGCGTTCAACCCCGGGAATCCGTCCGCAAATTTTAAAGATTTTTTGAAAACGATGCTACGCGGTGTCGCCTCCGGATTGAATGTTTCATACAACACCCTCGGCTCCGATTTGGAAGGCGTGAATTTCAGCTCGATCCGTTCCGGCGTGCTGGAAGAGCGGGAATGTTGGAAGGACACACAAGCGTGGATAATCGACCACCTGCACCGAGTCGTGTTTGAGGAATGGTTGACCATGGCGCTGACGTTCCAGCCCACAATCCCGATGCCCGGCACGAATGCTGGTCTGCCGTTCCGGTTGCCGCTCAGGAAATTCAATAAGTTCAACGCGGCGCATTGGCAGGCGCGGGGCTGGGCATGGGTTGACCCGATGAAAGATGTGCAGGCGAATATTCTCGCCGTTGAAAAAGGATTCAAATCTGTCTCCGATGTTGTCGCCGAGCAGGGTCGCGATTTAGAGGACGTGCTCACGCAGAAAAAAGCCGACCAGGCCCTCGCCGAACAGATGGGCGTGCCACTGGCCCTGGCCACAGAACCAGAACCTAACAGCCCTGCAAAGGAGGCCAAGGAAAACGATGACGACGAAGATTGAAAATGAGAAATTTTACCGCACCGCAATCATCGCTCGCGAGGACGTGGACGTTGAAGCGCGGACAGCGGAGCTATCTTTTTCCAGTGAAGAACCGGTGGAACGGTTCGGGTATCTGGAAGTGTTGGACCACGATCCAAAATCCATCAGGCTGGGCCGCCTGACGGATGCCGGGCCGTTGTTGGTGGACCATGACCCCCGCGATCACGTTGGCGTGATTGAAAATGTAACCGTCGATCCGAAATCCCGAAAAGCTCGCGCCGTTGTGCGATTCAGTCAGAGCGCACGCGGGCAGGAAATTTTTCAGGACGTGACCGACGGCATCCGGCGCAGTGTGTCGGTGGGCTATGTCATCCACAAGATGGAAGAAACGCAAGGCAAGAAGGGCGAAATCCCGACGGTTCGGGCACTGGATTGGGAACCGCTGGAGGTCAGCATGGTTGCCATTCCCGCCGATGCGACTGTCGGGGTCGGACGCAACCAAACTAAAACGGAAGCAAAGGAGCAGAAAATGCCAGAAACAATCGAACAGCCTACCCCGGCCCCGGCCGCAACACCGGCCCAGCCACAGATTGATCTTGTAAAAGAACGCGCGGACGCCCGGAAGGGTGAGCAGGAACGGATCCGCGAGATCAGCGCCATCGGAGAAAAGTTTAATCTTCGCGATGAGGCCAACGCGCATATCGAGCGCGGCGCACCGGTCGAGGAATTCCGCCAGGTCGTCCTGACCCAGTTGGAAGCCAAACCCATGGCGCCCCCAGCGGCTCACCTCGATCTTGAAGAAAAACAGAAAAAGGAATTTTCCTTTTTCCGCGCCATCGAAGCCGAGGTAAATAAGAATTGGGACCTCGCCCCGTTTGAGCGGGAGTGTTCAAACGAAATCGCGAAACGGCACGGCAAGCCATCGAAGGGCTTCTATGTGCCCTACGATATCCCGTTCCAGCTTGGCCCGAAGGCGGCAGGGAATGCCCGCGACCTGACGGCAGGCACGGATACGGCGGGCGGTCACATGGTGGGCACCGACCACATGGGCGGTGAGTTCATCGATGCGTTGCGGGAGATGATTGTACTGCGCGGTATGGGTGCGCGGTTCATGTCTGGCCTAAACGGTGATGTCGCGATCCCAGCACTCAATGCCAAGACGGCCACGGCATGGGTCGGTGAAAATGCCGCCCCGGCAGAAGGTGCGCCGACGTTTCGCCAGGTCACCATGTCGCCGAAAACCGTTGCGGCCTATGTCGATATTTCTCGACAGTTGACCCTGCAGAACAGCCCGTCAGTCGAGCAGGTGATACGCGGAGACATCGCCCACCAGATCGCCTCGGCGATTGATAATGTGGGTATCACCGGCGGTGGCTCCAATGAACCGACCGGGATTATTCAGACTGCTGGAATCGGATCGGTGGCACTGGGGGCCAATGGCGCCGCACCGACATGGGCCTCGGTGGTCAACCTGCAGACCGAGGTTGCGATTGACAACGCCCTGCTCGGTAGCTTGTCCTGGCTGACCAACCCGAAGGCCGTCGGCAAAATGCGCCAGACCGTGCGCGTCGCTTCCACCGATTCCAAAATGATCATGGACGGCGAGGCGAACAGCATGTTCGGGTACAACGTCAACCAGTCGAACAACGTCCCATCCAATCTGGTTAAGGGGTCATCCGGCGCCATTTGTTCTGCGCTGATTTTCGGTGATTTCTCTCAATTGCTAATTGGCGAATGGGGTGTGCTGGACGTGCTGGTTGACCCGTACAGCCTCAGCAATCAGGGGGCTGTGCGCATCACCACGTTTATGAGTGTTGATGTTGCGGTACGGCACGCGGAATCCTTCGCGGCCATCCTCGACATGCTCACCACCTGATAAACGGGCATGACTTTGACAACACGGAGTTCCCCGGCGCTGGTCGCCGGGGGGCCCTTAACCCACAAGGAAAATAAAATGGACATGATTGAAATCAAAATTATCCGCACCTGTTTGGTTTTCGGAGAGACTCGCGAGGTCGGCACGGTTATGAAGGTTGACCCGCGCACTGGCACAGACCTGATCGGCATCAACCGGGCGGTGGCCACTAGTGGGGAGCCTGCATCGGCGGACCCCGACGCACCCTCCGGCGATTCCGCAAACCCCGCAACACCTGGAAAGTCGGGGGCTGGGTCAAAAAAGAAAGCTAAATAATGGCAATGACACTGGACACCACCCCGTTCCTCGAGGATTTCGGCGTTGACGCGATCTACTCGGGCACCGGGCAGACGATTTCCGTCAATTTCGATCAGGGCACCGACGAGGCCGGGCCGATCGATGGCGTGCAGGTCGATGAGGATGCGCGGCAATACAAAGCCGAGGCGATCGCGGCGGATGTCCCGTCGCCGCTCGGCAAACTGCTAACCATCGCCAGCATCGTTTATAAAATCGTCAAC
The DNA here is from genome assembly GCA_029261535.1 of Nitrospinaceae bacterium. GTDB lineage: Bacteria > Nitrospinota > Nitrospinia > Nitrospinales > Nitrospinaceae > Nitronauta. The sequence continues at coordinate 20,718 of JAJDBF010000012.1, forward strand.
ACTGATTTTTCAGAGGACGGTCTGTTTGTCGAGCTCTGGCTGGAAAAACAATGAGCGATTACGCCGCACTGAATACCAATTTAATCGCCAAGCTGGCGAGCAACGCTTACATGATCGCCAACGGTGTCACGGTTGAAAAGTGGACGCGCGGTCTGGAGGTGCAGGACGATGACGGCACTCTTCGATTCGATGACACCGACCTACCGTTGTTGGTGGTGCAGGTTCCGGCTGGGGGTAAGTCATCGGAGTTTCACCCGCAGGAAATCAGGTCAGAGATCCCCGGCCTGGTGACCACCATCAGCACCAGTGCCGCACGCGCAACGGGCATCGACCCCCACCTCGGGCTGGTGTCCAATCTTGAAATTGAACTGGAAGGACTCAAGACCTCCGCCGAAAATTTGGGCGCGAACACGCTGGTGCATTCCGTTTCCAGCGATGTCTCCAGTTTTAAACGCGGCGAGGCCTGGTATTTCATCACAAAAACGCAGTTTTCAATCGATGCAACAAACAACTATTAGGAGCACCACAACATGACAACGAAACGAATCGCCGACGGATGGCGCGCACTGAGCCGGACAATCGAAACGCCCTACGGCACGGCAGAGTCCGTTTCGGCGTCCTACCCGTTTGAAGGCGAGCCCAGCCAGGTGAAGCCGGTCGATACGGTTTCAAATGAAAACGAAAATAAAGGCCTGCGCGATGCCGACAGTTTCGACATCCTCACAAAAATGCTGGAAGGCAATCACACCCAACGCGCCACGCCGGACCTATGCGCCCTGGCTCTGGCCTCGGTTCTGCAGAAAGTCACCACCGATCAGCCGGACAATGTAAACGACCCGAACTCGTACCGGCATTATGTCGAGCGCGATCTTACAGCCGCCGGGGTGGAGCTTTCTGCATCCGCCCTGACCATGATCGAGAATGACGGGGTTCAGCAAAAAGTCTATGCGGGCATCGTCGGTAAATCGTTCCAGATTTCAACGTCGCGCAACGGCTTCGCTGAAATCGTGTGGGAGTTTCTGGGTAAAGGTACCGAGGCCAACGACGCCAACGCAAAACCCGCTGTCAACGGCGAGTCTTATTTGATGGCGGGGGACCTGACGATCAACCGAGGTTCCGCATTGACCGGCACCGTTGCGGGTGGAAATCTTGCCCTGACCGGGGGGTCCGACCTATCCGCGAAGGTGCGCGAGTTCAGCTACAAAGTGGATAACGGCGCGCGCCCGGTGTTTGAAATCGGCGACCAGACCAAAACCGTTTCACGGTTTGAGCAGGGTCCGCGCTTCACGCACGAGCTTAAAATTAAATTCGAGATGGAGGACACCACCCACCACGATGCCCTGCTGGCGGAAACCGAGTACGCCTTGCACCTGCCGATTCTCGGCGGCCTGATCGAAACCAATTTCAACTATCAATGCACGCTCTGGTTCCCAAAAGTTCAGTACATCGAGGCCGTGAAAACGGTGGAGGACGGCATTCTGGTGGTGGATGCCACGTTCATGGTGCAGGAGCACGCGACGCTTGGCTCCGTCATCGCCGAAGTGCAAAACCAGATCACCAGCTATCTAGGTTAAGAAAGGGAAAAATCTATTATGGGAATTTCAGCAAACCCGCAACAACACAAGGTCACCATGAACCTCAGCGAGTCCGCTCGGCTGGTGTTCGTTTTTAACTACCCGTCGGAAAAACAGTACACGCTTTTTTCAAAGTCACGTTTTGAATTCAAACAAAAACGGGGGAAACAGGAATTCGGCGACAACACCGCCAACGTGCTCCTGCCGCTGGCGGATGAGTTGCTGACCGATCTTCATGGCGAGGAATTGACGGCGTCGGGGTGGGAGCAATGCACCGTCGATGATTCTGACGGCAACCCTATCGACACAACGGTTGACGGCTGGCAGTCGCAGGTCTCGCCGATTTATAAACTGCAGGCCGCTGGATGGATCGCCCGACTACAGGAGCAAGAGGACGACATCGTAAAAAACTCCTGATCTTCCTGGAAAACAATGTTCCGCAAATGCAGGAAGATTTTCACAACACGTTAGAGGAAGCGGAACGGGACGGGCACGACGTGGGATTTATCGAACGCAATTCAGCTTATTTTGAAAACGGCTGGGCTGAAATGTTCACCGATGAATTTTATTTATGGGTCGGGTATTTGCGCGGGATGATCGGCATGATCGCCGTCGGTTACACGCCATTTGAAGGCGAATTGACGCGCCTCGACTGGCGCGCCATGGCAATTTTAAAACAGCACAGTGAGGCTGGGTAATGGCAACCACATCCGAACAATTCGATTACATTGTCGCTGGAAAATTTAAGGATGACCTGACGGCAAAATCAAAGTCAGCTTTCCAGCGCTTCAAAAAAAATGCCTCCAGCGCCATGAACGCCTTCAAACTGGCGGCGGTCGCGGCCTTCGCGGCGGCGGTTCTGGGAATCGGTAAACTCGTCAGCGCGGCGATTGATCTGGGGGATCGGTTCGATAAGCTAAACGCGAGTTTTGGGATTAGCGTTGAAACCCTGTCTAAATTAGAATTCGCCGCCGGCCGGTCCGGGTCGAGCGTCGAGGTAATGGCGAAATCATTTAAAAAATTACAGGAAAATATATTTGATGCCGGTGAGGGAGTCCTCACGGCAAACAGGGCGTTTGATGCGCTTGGCATTAATGTCGAAGAGTTGCGCCAGTTGAGGCCAGAAGATCAATTCAAGTTGATCGCGGGGATACTGTCAGAAATTCCAGATCAGGCGACAAAAACGGCGGTGGCATTTGATATTTTCGGGAAAGGTGCGGAGGGGGTGCTATCGGCGGCGAAAGACGGGGCGGCTGGAATCGACGCAATGTTTAAAAAATCGGAAGAGTTAGGGATTGTCATGTCAACGGCTACGGCAACGGCGATGGCGGAATTTAATGACCTGATATTCGATCTCGGTAAGGTCATAAGATCCGCAATCGAGCAAGGCCTCGTCCCTTTTCTGAAAATAATAAACGACAATCGTGAGGCGCTGGAAAATCTTGCGGCCATGTTCCGCGACATCGTCATCCCCGTTGCCAAATTCTTCGCCACCGCCATGCTGGTCGCCGCCAACGCAGTCAATGCGGTGATAGCGGCATCGTTGGCGTTGTCCGGCGCGTTGTTCAAGGTTTTCGAGACGCTCACAGGCTTGTCGGATGCTATTGGTCTGACAACCGACCTGTCGGCAGAATGGCGGCTGGAATCCGAGGCCGCGTTTGCGACCGCCGAAGAATTCGCTAACAGGGTGAAACCCCTAACTTTTTTCTTCAATGAGAACGCCGAGGCATCAAAAAAGGCCGCTGAAAAAACAGCGGCACAGACCATCGCCATGGCCAAAGCGAAAATCGAAACCGAGAAAAATGCGGTGGCGGTGGAGAAAGCCAGCAAGGCTAACGAGAAATTCGTCAAGACCTCCGAAAAGGTGATCGCCGTGACCACCAAAGCTATCAAGGGATTCCGGAGCCCCGTGTCTGGCGACTTCGACAGGTTCCGCGATAACGCCGGGGATTTCCTTGAAGATTTTGAGCAACACGCATTGAGACCGCGAAGTATTCAGCAAAATTTTAACGACCGAGTCAAAAAGGCTGTCCAGGACGAACGGAAAAGGCAAACGGAACGTGCCGAGCAGGAGGTGTTTGACGAGGCTGTTCAACGGGGGCTGGGGGTCGTCGGCGGGTCAACATCCCGAGGCGGCGGTTCCGGGTCTTCGAGGTCAGGCCAACGCACTGGCACAGCGGATAGCGGATTTATCGATCAGATTATCCAAAACGGCGGCAACACAATAGTCGTTCAGGGTGATATCAACGTCGGTTCCGACACGTTCCCGAACCTCGGCGAGCAGGCGCGTCGACTCACACAGGAACAGGGCCGGCAGAAAAAACGCGGCGGCATCAGCATCGGTGAGCAGGAAGTGTTTTTAGGTCTAAAGGTACACCAGCCGAAATTTAGCGGCCCGCCGGAGGGATTTAAATAATGCCTGGCATCGAATTCAGATACCCGACGGTTGCCGTCCCGACCACGTCATGGGTCCCGGCATTCCAGCCGCATTTCCCATCGTCGGAACCATCGCAACGCCTGCAATTGTCGGCGCAGTCTGGCGGCGGCACGCATTATGTGCAAGACAAAGGAATCACCAACCAAATTTTTACGCTGGTGTTTGTTTTAACCACCAAGGCCGAGCGCGATCTGTATCAAGCGTTGTTCGATGCCACCGTCGGCGCGGTCAACCAACTGGAATTTATTGACCGCTTCGGCACCACCCACACCGTGCGTCTGCTGTCGGGGCGCGATGACCTTGAGGAAGTGTCGCAGGATCGCTACAGCGGCACGATACGTTTGAGAAAGGAGAGTTGATGCCAATCGAATGGAATAAATACACGCCTGAGCATTTCGGTTTTGATGTCGTTTCAGAGGACATCGAAGAGCATGGCGACTACACCGTGTTCCCGTGTCGCGTCGCCTTGCTGGAGACGGGGGAGCACGCTGTTGACCTGCCCATCCCGATCAAAGCGGGATACGTTGCGCAATTGCACTCTAAAGGCGATGAGGGTGTGCGCATCCTGCAGGAGACAATCCACAGCCGCGTTATCGCGGAATTGAAAAAGAGGATAGCCGTTGTCCCTGTATCCATCGAAACAAAAATAGATTTCCATAAATTAGGGCAGGTCGCCATCAAGGAAAAGGGCACAGAACAGAAATGAAAACGCACACCGCCCCATTTTCTACAGCGCTGGTAAAAACCGGGCATGCACCGGTGACGCTGATCATGATCGAGATTCCCGCCAACGGCGCGAATGCTGGCCTGACCCTGCGTTTGTCCGAACGCGGGGAGAATGGAGCGACCACCTTTTCAACGCCCGGCAACACCTGGTACGCGCTGATCGACAACGTCGACCGCTCCGCCACGCTGGCGGATGCGAGTTCCGGTGTGATCGGCTCCGATGTCTCTATGAAATTCACGCTGGTGAACCTGCCGAGCGGTTTACTGTCTCCGGCGGCAAAATTTTCCAGCCTCAACCAAACCCACAAGCTGGCATCGGCAACGGTGACGGTTTACAACTGGTTCGATGGTGAAGGCCTCGCCGAGGCCGACATGGATGTTGAATTTGTCGGGAACATTTCAGACGTGTTCAATCACGATGAAAAATTCTGTACGTTTGATGTGGTGTCGGTCTCCGCCGACATCGGCAAAAGAAAAATCGGGTCACTGATCACCAAAGCCAACTATCCGGAGGCCGGGGGTGACGTGCTGGGCGCGTTCAATAATATCGTGATCGGTGAGGTGCCGAAGGTGCCATGCAAGCGCACCAACGCCATCGCCATCACTTACATGCGCGGCGTGTTCCTGCCCGGCGATACCTCTATGAAAGTGACGGGTCCGCTTGACGAATTCCCATCATCGGGGCAGTTGGAAATCAACGGGGACGTGCTCAGCTACAGCGCGAAAACAACCAACACCTTCACCGGTATCAGCGGTGGCCAGGTCGAGCATTTCAGCGGCGAGCAGGTGGTGGAAAAACAGGCCAGCCATGACTTTCTGGTGTCGGATCCCGCGTTCCCGATAAAATCAATCGATGCGGTTTATGTGAAGGATGGCGCAGGCGACCCCTATCAGCTGGTGGAGTCGTCAAAATACACGCTCGATCTTACAAATAATCTGGTGAAGTTCAGCGAATTGCCGACGGCTCTGCGTTCCACTGATTCCCGCTTCCTGCTGGCACATTTTGATGAGGTCGAGCCGGGCAGTAGTGCCGTCAACGCCAACAACGCGATTGACCCCAGCGTCATCACCGAGGTGTCGACCATCAACGCCAACACCCCGGTGCTGGCGGTAAAACAAATCGACGCCATGCAACAGGTCGGAGAAATCGGGCGCGTGTTTGTGGCAGTCACCTATTTCCAAGAGGCGGAAACGCCGAACGACACCGTGCAGGTTTCGATTGATGACGTTGGCAACATTGGGCAGTTGGACCGGCAGGCGGCAGAGGACGTGGCGACGGTCGCGGGCTCGACTGATATCAGTCACGCGAACACTGATAATTTCGGGTTTCCCATCGACAAGCCCGTGCCGCCGTCAACCAATAGTTCCACGGCGCACAAGACGCTAAAACAGCCCGCGACTGACGGCGCGACGCGAGGGTTTAATATTCTATCCGGCGTCCCGAGTGGGTTGACGGTCAAATTCCCTTCGCTCCCAGGCTCGCCGATATCGACCTTTTACACGCTTGTGGTGAATGTCGTCAGCGGGTCATTCGGGGTTGGGGCTAACCCTGTGATTCAGGTCGGGGGGCATGTTGTTGCGCGTTGGAACGTGGGCCGCTCGAATTTTGACTATACACCGAATTTTGAACTGTCCGGCCAGCATGGAAGTAGTTTTCCGGTTTCCACAAATAACGGAGCGTGGTTCATTTCAATTGAGCTGGCAGAACGTTTCGTTACCTACGTCCCGAGTGTGTCGGTCTCGCCGCAGGCGCAGAACACGGTGAAATCTGGCGGCGTGTCCGCCACCAGCGGCACCAAATCCCTGACCGCCGTCACCTCGAAGGCATCCAACGTCGTCACCAAACTGCTGGAAATCACCAGCCACGTTAACGGCGACTGGTCGTGGTTCAAGGATAAGATTTTGCGTCTCACCTACACCGGCTCTGCCGATGGACGCGATGTCTACATCGCGCTGGCACGATTCAATATCGAGTACGCGCAATTGACCAAGGTCGTGACGGATCGGGTGTATGCCGATTCCAAGGGTGTCAAAGATGATGTCAGCGGCTCCATCACCGGCACACCGGACGCTTTGATCGAGCGGCCCGATCACTTTTATTCGTGGTCGCTGGATGTCGGTATCGCCGCAAAAAAAGATGTTGCGATTGGCCTCTTCGGCGGCGGCACATTCGATTTATTTGGTGGCGGCACGCTCGACCTCGCCGGTGCCAGCGCGAGCTACATCAACGCCGCGTCGTTCACTGCGGCAGGGGCTTTGTTCGCCGCTGAAATCGCGGGCGGTTATAAAATCGCGGGGATCATCGACGCGCTGATTCCCGTGCGGGATATTTGGGCAACTATCGGCCTCAACACGCGCTCGGTCCTGTACTTCAAGCGTGGCGAAGCTCATATTTTTTTCAGGCCGCTGAACGGTTCCGCAGAAAGCACCGCCACCATCCGCAATCTTGATAAAAATGACATCATCGTCGTGGCCGGAGACGGGCAGGAGGCGATCGAAGTCGACAACACGCCGGGCGACAACATCATCAACCAGCTGACTCTGAAATATGGCTGGGATTGGGGGGAGGGCCAGTTCAAAGCCGATCCCATCGAGGTCAATGATGAAAAATCACAGGAGCGTTATGCCGTGCAGAAGAGCCCGGCGGATAACGGGTTCCACTGGGTGCGTGGCTCGCTGATGGCGCAAACGCTCGCCGATTTTTATCTGGCAGAATTTAAAGACGTGTTCAAGGTCGTCACCTTCACGGGGCTTTTTAAAAATATGGACCTCGATACCTTCGATCAAATCGGGTTCCGTCACGGTGTGCTGGAGACGGATGGCGGATCGTTCAAGCCCGGCCTGATTTTAGGAGTCAACCGGCAAATGGGTGTTGGGGTTCGCGGGCGAATGGATGAGGTGCAACTGGTTCTGCGCATGGTGAACACGGGCCAACTTATTAACGACGGTCTGGGGCTGGACGCGCTCGGCCTTGACGGCCTCGGGGGATTCGAGGTGCTCGACGGATGACCATAAACGTAAATTTAGACCCACTCTCTGAAGGCAACACGTCCTGGTTCGCGTCTTGGCTGGCTTTGTTTGAAATGGTCGATGATCTCGCGGGACTGCAGACGATTGTCATCCCGGTTCAGCACGATCCGGAAGCGGGCGTGACTTTTTTCGATTCGTTTTACGCGCAGGAAAATATCACCATCGCCAAGGCCAGTATCGATTTTTCCGCGCTGGCTCCGACCGGCGGCGCACTCACCTGCGAATTGCTGGTTGATGGCGTGGCATCGGGCGAAACTTTCGATCTAAACGATGGCACCTTGCAACAATTGAGCACCCTGTCCACCGCGCTCAACGTCAATCAGGGCCAGCGCGTCGGTTTGAAATGGACCGTTGTGCCCGGCCAGCCCGGCATTCCCGGCATCATCATTTTGTATTTCAAACCCCGGCCAATTCCATAGCGTAATTTTTGGAGGATTTTTAAAATATGGAACGGAAAACACTCTCTTATGTTCACGCGCTGACATTAGCCGTCCTGTTATTTGCCAGCCCCGCGCTGGCGGTCACCGACACGGCGCACGTCCAGAACGCGCTGGAGTCTGTGCAAAATACCGAGCAGGCCAGCACACCCGCCACGCCCGCCACCGGCAAACAGAAACTTTATTTCAAAACCAACGGGAATTTATACCGACTCGATGACACCGGCACCGAGACCGTCCTACAGGACACGCTACCGATCCCGGACAGTCAGTCTCTGTTAAAAGGTTCGGCGGACGCGACGAAACTTTTGCAATTTGAAATCGATGGATTCACCACCGCAACCACCCGCACCATCACCTGGCCGGACAACGATATTAATTTCGGCACGCTCGAAACCAAACTGAACGGTATCGAGGCACTGGCGGACGTTACCGACGCGACCAACGTGAACACGGCTGGCGCGGTGATGGAAACCGACTACGACGCCAACACGATTTTAACGGCGGACACCGACGACACGCCGACACCGCTCACGGTTCCGGAGGCGACATTCGTCGGACGCAACACCGGCGGCAGTATCGCAGGCCTGACGGCGACCACCACCAAACAGATTTTAAATCTCGACCTCGTCCAGAACCTAAAGGCGAATCTAACCGCCTCCGGCGCACCGGGGGCAGGCGACGATTCAACGCTGGGCTGGTCCGTTGGGTCGCTGTGGATCGATATTTCAAACGATGTCATTTACCAATGCGCCGATGCCAGTTCCGGCGCGGCGGTGTGGATCAACATCACAGCGGGTGCCTCCGGCGGCGATCCCGATCAAAATCTATTCAATACCATCACCGGCGATACCGGGACGGATACAGTCGCCGACACGGTAGCGGATACTGTAGTGATCACCGGCGGTTCCGGCGTGCGCGTCGATTCCAACGGCACCACCGACACGATCACAATCACCGCCTGCGACGATGACGGCGACACTTGTGTCGAAACCGAGCAGGGCGCGGACGATGACACGATTCGTTTTGAAACGGCGGGCGTTCAGCGCGGCAGGTTTGACAGCAACGGATTCGCGCTGGTGACAGGCCAGAGTGTCACCGGCATCGACAACGACACCGCTATGCTTGCCGACTCTGCCTCTATCATACCGACCCAGCACGCGTCCAAAATTTACGCAGATAACACGGCACCGACCGCCTACATCGGCGGATTGAAAACCTCGAACAACGTCACAGATGCCGACCATGATGTTGACATCGCGAAAGGCGTGGCGCGGGACGTGACCGACGTCGCCACCATGCGCCTGACGGCGGCGATGACGAAACAAATTGACTGCACGTGGGTGGTGGCTACCAATCAGTGCGGACTCGACACCGGCACCGTGTCGGCGAATACGGGTTATGGTTTGTGGCTCATCATGCGGAGCGACACCGGCCTGGTCGATTGGATGTATTCGACCGTCATGGACTCGCAAGGCTCGCCCACCATGCCGACGAACTACGACCGCAAGCGCCTGATCGGCTGGGTCCGCACCGATGCCTCATCCAACATCATGCAGTTCACGCAGGCAGGCGACTATTTTTTATTACTGGCAGAATCGCCGCAGGAGTTCGCCGACTCCACCCTGACCCATAATACATTTGAAACCGCCGCGCTCACCTGTCCACCGTTTACGCTGGCTCATATTTATGGGAGCCAATCCAACAACGGCGCCAACGACTGGATTCTATTTCACATCAACGCAGGCAACACCACCATGGGGGGCGCCGGAACCAAACCGTGGATGGATGCTGAGCTTGCGGCGAACGGAACGCGCGCCGGTCGGGCCGGGTGGGTCGCCGTTGATGGCTCCAGCCAGGTCCGCTACGCCGCGAATTTCACATCAGGCACACCCGCGATCACGGTGTCACTGATCGGATGCAATGTACTCACGCGGAGCGATCCATAATGGAACAGTTTTTATCGGGGGAAGCGGGACTGCTCGGGCTGGTGGCGGCTCTGCTGGCGCGAGTTATTTTTAAAGATTTTCTGGAAATCCGTGCCAGCGGCAAGGGTTCCGACCGGCGCGGCGATACCGATGAAATCATTCGAATTTTAAAACGGATCGACGAGCGCGGCGAGGCCGACCACGAATTAACCAAGGATTTACACGAATGGCACAACACCACCGATCCGACAACGGGTCGCAAATCGTGGTGGCCGGACCTCGGCCTGAAAACAAAAATCAAAGAAATTCACGAACGCGTCGTTAACAAAAAATGTGAGGTGGACAAATGACAGCAATCGCCTGGACCATGCTGATCGCGTTTCTGATTTATGAAGGGTTTAAAGGGGCTTTCAAAAGCTAATCCGCTTTTATTCAAAAACCCGGATCTGTTTCGTGTCAATTTCCAACGCTGACCGGAGTTGTTCCATATAACGCATGTCGCCGGGGGATTCCATGATCAGCACGATGCCGGGTTTCAGGCATTCGAATTGAGATTATGCTTCAAAAAATAATGATATTATCTTTTTAACTACAGCCGTCACGCTAGCGGGGACAATACTTTGCTCTAAGGAACCTAAGCAGCGCTCGACTAAACTATGGTCAGGTCTGCTCTTCTCAAGCTCTTGAGCCATTTCATCCATCAATCCAGTAGCTTGTTTTAGTTGCTCTTTTATTTCGTTATCGGCCGCTCCTTTCCTTATCTGGATATCCAGATTCGAAGGGCCAGAAGCCTGCATTCCAATCGTCGTGGATCCCGGCCCGCCTCCCTGGGGATTGACAATAAACCCAGCACCGCTGGCATTAGAGGCTTGAAAACCCACCGAATTAATATTGATGTTGAAGCGAAATTGCGCCGGGTCTTCATTAATAGACTTTGAAATCTCTCTTATAATCTGTGCAGCCTCGGTATTGTTCATAACTACGTCTCCTTTATATCACCATTTAAAATATCCTGATTTCCAGGCAGTCGGTGTCGACGGTCACCTGCAGTTGTTCCATATAACGCTGGTCGCCGGGGGATTCCATGATCAGCACGATGCCGGGTTTCAGGCACTCCATGCCGGAGTCCGGCAGGCAGGAGACGTGCGCATAGTGCAGAGCCTGGCCAATCGATTCCTTCCATTTATTCGCGAAATCAAATTCAATGGCGTAACCCTCGGCGATGCAGTCGACGCGCGTCCGATCCGGCAAGCGCACTTCCATGCGCCCGTTATGTTCAGCACACCACCGCTCTTGATACCACCGCTCCGGATGCAGTCGTTTTTTCCCGGCCTGCGCCGGACACACCCCGACCAATAAAATAATGGCGACAATCAGCAGGCGAGTCATTTAATTTGGTGTGGCGCGAAGAGGGGCGCAGTGTAGCCACTGGCAATCCGGGCACGCTGGGGGCAGGTTCGTGCGCCGCCAAATACTGTAAACCACCCCGATAATGCCGAATGTGACAAGCCAGAGTATAATTTCAATCCAGCCGCTTCCCTTGTTTATTTTCGTTGGGGGTCCCTCGTATCCGCAGTTCGGGCATCGAACCAGTCCAGGGTTTTTAATCCCCATAAATTGCCTGTATTCCGCCTCCCGCCTCATTTTTTTTTGTTCGTCGGTTTCGTGTGGTGCGGCCTTCTTTTTGGCAGTGATCGCTGGGTGTGGTTCGCGGCACTTCGGGCACTCTTTGAATTTATCGGGGTAGGTCCTGCCGCATTTACAGGTGACTTTTTTAGACTCTGCCATCAGTCAGCGATTGATAAAAGTATCACGCAGTCCTAAATTGTAGGCATCGCGTGTGCGGAAACTGACCGCGCCAGGTGAAATGCAATGCGCTTTCCCCATCCAGTTTTGCGCCTCATGTTTGGCGTCGCACTTTTCAGATTTTTCAGCGCGTGTTTTTGCCAGGCCTTGATATTTCTTCTTAAATTTTAGTTGGTTTTTGTAACATGCACGGATGTCTTGCCAAGCCGGGGGGCCGATAACGTCCTTGCAATAATCTAAAATTGGTTTGTTCGGGTAGGAAAGCCCTAACATCTCTTGTTCCGCTGATTTCTGCAGTCTACGGCATCGCTGTTGCGCGCCGTACTCACTAAATGTTGCGTCACAATATTGTTCTATGCTGAAATTCCCATAAACTTCGCCTGTTGCCAGCATTCCCAGAAACATCAATATTTCCATTTTATTTCCTTAAACGGTTTCAGTTTTTTGGTGGAGGGCCGATTGCTTGTCGGCCTGGGGGGTATCGCGATCCGGCTCCAAGTCGATGATGAATCCGGGATCGTACAGCAATGGAACTGACGAGGGATCCTCGGTAGTTGTCGCAGGTGTCAAGGATTCCTTGTCAACTTGTAAGGATTCCTGATGAGTCGCCGCCACCACTGGTGCTGGCGCATACGAATTGCCTGCAGGAACCAGCACCATGAACAACGCCACACTGGCGGCGGCGATGGCTTTCGCATATCGGCGCGCTGGCTGGTACGGTTCCGTTTCCTCCTGCACGCGGAATTCCGATGGTTCCAGGTCGAGCCCGCTTTCACCACGCCATTCGTCAATTTGATATTCGAGGTGTTCGTCGTCTAATCCGATTTGAAATAGCTCCTCTCCGCTCAACGGTCCATCTAATATTGGGCGGGGGTGTGCGTCATTGGATGTCCTGCCATTGATAGCGATCAGGCGGCGTGTGGGTTTTTCGGGCCGCTCACCCAGCGCAGAGTATTCGTGCTCGATGTCACCGAGCAGGCGTTTCCCCGCGTTCGGGTTTCGTGAAAGAATCGACCGCAGTTTTTCGTCAGGTGTCATACCACACTCCGCGCCAGAGGTTCGGGTCAGGATGACAATAGAATATTAAATCGGAAAGGTGAAGTCAAGCGGGCTATTTTTTAGGCCTGTTGTTGGGAAATAGACCTAGTCCAACGATATTGACAAGCCCAATGGCGGCGACAACGGTGCTCCCAGCTAGAGTTACAAGGACACTTTCGGGTAGTTTGAACTCTGCTGATTTGCTCCCGTGTAGCATTAGAATCCCTATTACGAAGGCGGTGAATGTAACTAAAAATATATAGACAGCAACCGCATAACACATCCTTAGCCGCCGGTCTGCCTCGCGGTCCGCCATCCGCTGATCGTGTCTTTCAACGCGCCGCCGTTCTTTGCCCGAGGGGAACATATCCCACTCTGCCTTATCGTCTGAATCAGGCTCAGTTTTCTTTTCCGAGTAGGATTTTTCAGCGGCGGCTTTTAAATCACTGAGGCTACTATGCGTGCGTTGCTTGGGTCTTTCTGGATTTTCCGAGGCCAATGAAGTGTTTCCTTATAGCGTTGTCACCGATAGCTCCATTACGGATACCACCTTCGACATAAGTGTCGTGCCACGGAGTACCGGATTTGTGTGTTAAGTCGGAAAGTTGGAATGCTTCAAAATCGGAATAGAGCCTATAAATCTCATCGATCAGCACCGCCTCCTCTTCCGGCAGTTCAGCCCTGCACGGCTCATTATAGTTATCGTAAAAAACGCCAGCTCCATAATCTGCATTTTTAATTTCAGACCGCACATTATCGCGGCCATAACGACTCAGGGCCTCCCGCAAATCAGGGTAGACGGGGCCATACTGCCACGCTTCTATGCGGTCGGTGGTGAGCGGTCTCCCATATATCGCTAGATTCCAGCCATGGCTGATATAGACGAGCTTCTGCAAATGCATCTGCGTCATCGGCTTGCCGTCATCTTTCGCTTTTAAAATAAATATATTTGCTATTTCTGCTGAGTGGGCCATTTTCCCTCGAGACTTTTTGGCGCTTGTTTTTCCGCTACATTCCCCTATAGCGTACGCTAACTTTGTCAAGTGTCAATACCCGTAAACCTTTTATTTTTATACAGTTAGCCATTTTATTGACGGCCGCGTCAAATCTCACCCCGTTTTCTTCTTATCGGATTTGCGGGGGATTTCGCCAGTCCGCAGTTGATTGCAGGCAAATGAGATTTCGCCCATCACCTGCTTGACCGTATCCTTCGGCGCGCCCCGCATTATCTCCAGCAACTGCTCGACGATGTCCCGCTCACCCGGACCAATATAAAGACCGCCATCCCCGGACCCGTCAGGCGAACCCTCGCCCGTCAGGAGCCAGCTAATAGGGATAGAGCACAATTCTGCAATGAGGGCGCATGCAGTGGCTGTGGGCTCGCGTTCCCCGGCCTCATAGTACCCGAGGGTCCTTTTACTTACGTTGAGCTTCTCTGCCAGCGCATCAGGTGTAAGGCCTGCGCCTTTCCTAGCCCGTTGAATTCTTTGTCCTAGCACTTTTATTCCAATCTAAGCATTTTAATGCTTGACAAAAGGCACAATAATGCCTTACGATCCTGATTAGCTTTGAACCTTGCGAGAATGACAATGCCAAAATACCTGACAGACATTCGATGGAAATCCGCCACCTGTTCTCGCAAGGACAGCGGCAATACCCGCCAACTGAGGGCGCTCACCAGCACCTCGGAAACGCGGGTTTTGCTTTTTCAGGGCAGGGGGGCAACCGGCGGCCTGCTCCAGGCTGGCGGCCCGCATTCGGTCAACCCGCCGGATTATAGCATGCGGTCGTTGTCCGACCCGGCCATGCGCACCATGGCGCGGCTGGCTCTGCATTGCCGCACGTTCCGGAGTCGATCCTGATGAAATGTTTAGATGCGGGAATTATAGCAACGATCGTGCCGTTTGTAAATCGCGTTGAAAAGTTTAGCCGTTCGGTGATCTTGAGAAAACGAACTGACAATTATCGTCACCGGAATTTAATCAAAACGACAGGTTTGGGCCGATTCTCAAAATACCACGGCCTCGGCGAGAAAAAAATAATGAGAAAAAATAAAAGAAATTCAGATCAACCACTGCGCAGACCCTCCGCCCAGGTTTTGGATGTCCTGGCGTCGTTCGTTGTCCTGCCCTGTTTGAAATTGACGCGGGGTTCATTGGGGTGCGCAGGTCGTGGCTCGCTAAACCGCGATGCAAACCCCCAAAAGGTCAACAACATCCTGAGCGTTTGTTTTACCTCCTTAAAGGTTGGCGGCCAGCCTCCGGCGTTCTCTCCTTCACGCCCGGCGGCTGGTCTTCGCCTTAAGAAGACGCTGGCATGAGAGACCTGGCGCACCTCAAGGAATTCAGGGTCAAGTATGGGACCCAAGACAGGTTCAATGGAGCCTTTTCGATTCCTGGTCCGGTCAATGGGAAGCGGTTGCAGGCCATCGCGAGTAATGGGTTGGGCTGGGATCATGTTTCGGTTTCACGTGCGAACCGTTGCCCTTACTGGGAAGAAATGGCTTTCATCAAAGACTTGTTTTTCGATGAAACTGAGTCGGTGGTCCAGTACCACCCGGCGAAAAAAGACTATGTGAATGACCACCCGTTCACGTTGCATTTGTGGCGACCGACGGGGGGAGAGAAAATCCCAACGCCAGATAAATATCTGGTGTGAAAAATCATTGCAGGGTGGAGCAGTTGGTGGCTCGTCTGGCTCATAACCAGAAGGTCGCGGGTTCGAGTCCCGCCCCTGCTATTAAACGTGCTGGCGGCCAGCGGATGAGTCCGGCCGGCTCATGGGCCTTAATCGTAAAGCCCGCCGCCAGCATTTAAAAAAGGTAAAAACCATGGCAAAACTTGACGATGTGAAAATCGATTTTTCATTCGACCCAGCAGAGCGGCGGGTCTATTTCGCCGGTCTGGCCATGCAGGCGTTGATTCCACTCTCGGTGACGGGCGAAGTTGATGACTACCCAGCGCACTTGATGGCGCAGGACGCTGTGCGCTATGCCGATGCGCTGGTCGCTGAACTGGATAAGGGAAAAACACCATGACTCTTTACCAATGGGCGTTCCATTTTTTTGGCGAATCCGGGCCGACGATCCTGATCGCTATTTGGAGTGTCGCGATTTTTGCCGGGCTGGCGGCAGTGGCTCTGCTGATCGATGACATCTATAAAATGATCGAGGGGGAATAGCTATGAGCCTTAAAAATTATATAGACGCTGAGACGTGGATTATTTTGATCAGCCTGCTGGTGTGTTGCCTGAGTTTTGTCGGCGGCCTGGTACGGTCGCTCGAGTTGATCGCCAGCATTATTGGCGCGGTGGTCTCCTGATGCTAGCACCTGTCCGAATTTATAAAGGCCATCCCGATGATGGCAGAAAACCGAGCCGTGTGATCTCCAGCAAAAAACTGTCTAAAATGCACTGGGGGAATTTGAAAGACTTGAAGTCCGCGCTTCACGACGGTAGGCGAGTCGCGGCGGCCTGCCCAGACTGCGGTCGGCGGTTTAAACCCGCTGAAAACACCACCACCTGCCCGCCCTGCCGTGGAGGTGGCGCTCAATGAAATTTTTATCGCTCGATGAGGTCGCGGAGATTTTGCACACGTCGCGCCGCGCAGTCATCTCCTATTACAAAAAGAAGGGGTTACCCGCATACAAGGTCGGCATGAAAATTTTATTCATCGAGGCAGAGGTGCAGGACTGGGTGAAGTCCAGGCAGATTGAACCGACCGTTGCGGCCCGACGGTCTGCTGGTAAAAAAATCCTGAAAATGTATAATCCGAACCGCAATAGTCCTGGCACGCGCCACCCAAACAAGGGGGGCGACCATGTATAAAAAAGGCAAGTGCTACTGGGCAAAAATCAAAGGCAATTATTATAATCTCGGTAAATCCAAACGCGATGCGGCGCAATTGGAAACAGAATTGCGGCGGGCGTTGGATGCTGAAAGGGGAGGGTTTTTAAAAACCGACCTGATCACGGTCGGCGATTTTCTCGACCATTTTTACGACCAGCACTGCGTCGTGCATTATCGACCGTCAACACTGGAAGGAACGCCGTATCTGATTCGCAGTTTGAAAAAAGCGGTCGGTGATTGGTTTCTGTCGGAGTTGACCGAGCAGAAAATCCGGTATTGCATCGTTGCCCGTCTCAAGGAAGGTGTTTCAAACGACACCGTCAATACCGAGTGGGGCCTTTTGAAAACGGCGCTGAACTGGGGGGTGAAAATTCACCTGCTCGATTCAAACCCGATGCTGGGTGTGCAGTTGCCGAAGAAAAAAAGCGTCGTTCGGTTTCTATCGACCGAGGAAGAGACGCGGTTGATGGAAGCGCTGGCTCTGCCGGAGTTCCAGCGCTGGCGGCCGCTAGTGATGATCGCGCGTGGTACAGGCGTGCGCATGTCTAATCTGCGTGGCCTGCAATGGGACCGGGTGGACCTGTTCCGCAAGGCGTTTTGGGTAGCGCGGTCGAAAAACGACCAGCCTCTATGGGTGCCGCTGACCAACCAGGTGCACGACATTTTCCTCGACCTCTACAAGGATCGGGGGGCAACCGGCGGGCTGGTTTTTCCGGGGCCGAATGGCGAATGGAGCCGGTACTACCTCAGCGATATTTCCCGGAGAATTTGCCGGTCTGCAGGGATTGCGGATTTTCGATTCCACGACTACCGCCACGATTTCGGCACGCGGGTCACGATGGCGGGCGGCGACATCGGCGCGACCCAGGCATTGATGGGGCATAAGGATGTTAAGTCGACCCTGCGCTACTCGCACATGCAGGAAGAGCGGTCTCGGCGGGCGCTGGAAAAAATGGAAAAGGATCAGCCGGACGCCTCTAAAAAAGAGGTGAAAAATGGTTGATCGGGTAAGTTTTGGCTACCAACTGGCTACCAAAAATTGGGAGGGTTTTATCAAGTGGTTGATTCTTTTGGTCGGGATGAGAGGATTTGAACCTCCGACCCCTTCGTCCCGAACGAAGTGCGCTACCAGGCTGCGCTACATCCCGACCTTATATTCTATGGCTATCCCGCGATACGGGTGAGTCGTGTGTACCCGTCAGTCTCCCTTGCTGTAATTATAGCGATCCACACTTTCCGACCAGAATGACGTGTTGGTGACCTGCCGTTCGACACTTTTACTTTTGCACTCTGGGCAGGACACTTTTTTAGTGTCGACTTCCGAGATACGCATTTCTACCACGAAGCTCTTCTTACATTTTTTACAGACGTGGTCATATTGGGGCATGATGATCCTCCTTTTTGAAGGCAAAATGATACAACACTGACGCTAAAATACCAAGCGCGGGACAGTTTTTAGATAGCCTGATACTATCATCATTTGCCTTTGTTAAGAGGCTTTCACTGCCACCCAACCGATGAAATTGCACCAGCGAAAAAACGCTTCCGTTTCCTGAAACCCGGCTCGCTTAATCATTGCTTCATTTTCTTTAGCGGTCATAGGGACCAGTACTTTCTCCAGTGCCTGCCGCTTGCGGGCGATCTCCATCTGACTGTAGCCCCGCTTTTTTTTGAAGCGATGGTGTTCGTTGATAAACAGTTTTTCCAGACCTTTTGTTTGCCCGATAACTTTTTCGATGAGGATCAAAGCCCCTCCCGGCGCCAGGTTTTTGTGGATCGTTTTCAGCATGGTCCCGCGTTTTTTGGGTGGAACAAACTGCAAGGTGTAATTCATCACGACAACGCTGGCACTCGATAGATCGAGCGCATTCAAAAGATCAGCTTCAACAAACTCACAACGGTCCGAATAGTTTTTGAGTTTTCGCCGCGCTTTTTTAAGCATGTCGGGAGAGTTGTCAAGTCCTGTCAGTTTGATGGACTTCGGTAATCGTTTGACCATGTCTAGCATGAGAGTGCCGGTCGAACATCCGAGGTCGTAGACGTTCATTTTTGGACGGGCATAGTGCCGGGCGAGTTCCACGGTAAGTTCCATGCACTCCTTGTAAAAGGGAACGCTCCGCGCCAGCATGTCGTCAAACACACGAACCACCGGTGCATTGAACTCAAACCGCCCGACGGGACCTGACGATTGGAACAGGTTGTCTTTTTTTCCTGCCATAAAAAAGAAGAACCCTGACTCCCTCCGTTTAGTAGAGGAAGACAGGGTTGAATGAGTTGTTGATTGTTATGGGCCTTGGATATCGCCGCCGTCTACGGGGCCCGACTTGGTATTGACCAGCAGTTTGTTCACCGCGTTGATGTAAGCGTGGGCACTGGCTTCAACGGTGTTGACACCGATGCCCTTGCCGAGCAGTACGCGGTTTTCGTGCTGGACCCGAACGGTGACTTCGCCCTGCGCGTCTTTCCCTTTGGTGCGGGACATCACTTGATACTCCAGTAACCTGCAAGGTTGCCCGGTGATGTTGTCGATCGCATTGTAGATGGCATCAATCGGTCCATCGCCTGTGCCTTCGGCTGAATGTTGCTGACCGTCACGACTGGTCAGCGTCACTGCGGCTGTCGGGGTGGTGCCCGATTCAAAAGCCATCTTCACTTTGACCAGATGATAAGTGTTGAGGGCTTCGTCCACCGTGGTTTCTTTCTGGATCAGCAGAACGATGTCTTCATCAAAGACTTCTTTTTTCTCATCGGCCAGTGCTTTGAAATCAGTGAACACCTGATCCAGTTCTTCCTGCGACAATTTGTACCCGAGTTTTGTTACCCGGTCGGACAGGGCGTTGCGCCCGCTGTGCTTCCCTAGAACCAACTCCGAGGCATCGAGGCCGACATCGCAAGGGTTCATGATTTCATAAGTGTCTTTCTTTTTCAGGAACCCGTCCTGATGGACACCGGATTCATGGGCGAACGCATTCTTGCCCACAATGGCTTTGTTGCGTTGTACAAAAAAACCGGTGAGGGAACTGACCAGACGACTGCACGCCATGATGTGTTTTGTATCGATTTCCGATTCGAGACCGAAAAAATCGCGCCGTGTGCGCAGAGCCATGACGATTTCTTCCATGGCGGCGTTGCCGGCGCGTTCACCGATGCCGTTGATGGTGCATTCCACCTGACGCGCCCCGGCTTTGACAGCCGCGAGCGAGTTTGCTACGGCCATGCCGAGATCGTTGTGACAGTGCACACTGATAATGGCCTTGTCGATGTTCGGGACATTGGTCTTGAGGCTTGCGATGAGCTTGCCGAATTGATCCGGCACCGAATAGCCCACCGTGTCTGGAATATTCACCGTGGTGGCTCCGGCATCGATCACCGCTTCCACCACTTCGGCGAGAAATTCCGGCTCAGTGCGCGATGCGTCTTCCGGTGAAAACTCGATGTCGTCGCAAAACTTGCGTCCGAATTTAATCGCGTCCACCGCCATTTTGATGACTTCTCCCTTGTCCTTCTGTAATTTGAAGTCGCGGTGTGTTTTCGATGTGGACAGAAAAATATGGATGCGGGCATTTTCTGCTTTTTCCAGCGAACGCGCGGCGGCTTCAATATCTTTTGGAAGCGCGCGGGCGAGACCGGCGATTATAGGACCCCGAACCTCTTTGGCGATCAGTTCAACCGACTCAAAATCTCCAGGGGAGGCGATGGGGAATCCGGCCTCGATCACGTCAACATTGAGCAGGGCCAGTTGCCGGGCGATTTCCAACTTCTCTTTTTTATTGAGGCTGGCGCCGGGGCACTGTTCTCCATCGCGTAATGTTGTGTCAAAGATGATGAGTCGTTCGGGTTGCATGCTGTCCTTCTTTCTACCCTGGATAGGGCGGATGAGTTCGGCCTACAGGCTTTTGGCCCAAGCCGGATATTGAGTTGGCTTCTGTGTGGAAGCCAACTCGTGAATTTGATACCGGACTCTGTGCTACAGAAAACCGGGAAAGGTGTCTGTTGGATACAGCTTCGCTTTGCCAGGTGCGTTGGTGCTAATGCATTTGATACGGAGAAAGTCAGGTATGCCCTTTATTTGTACCAAATTATAGACGAAAAATATATTAAAAAACTAATGGCTGGGTAACCGGAGGATTTAGCTTAACGCGTAAAAGGTAAGGGAAACCAGGGAAACACGAAGAGGAAAACACCCTGTAATGTGAAAAAGGAAGGCTACGGAATTTTCAGGGTGTTGCGGATAACTAATGAACGGAGCGAAATTCAAGTAGTAACATCAACCTCTGGAAGTCTAAGGCACAGTGAGGGTTCCAACGACTGTTGGTGTTGAGTTGGCAAGCCTCTCGGCCTCAATAATAATATCTTCCGTAATGGCTTCGCGAGTGACTGCTTTATTCGATTCTCTTTCAAGAACAGTTTGTTCGCGATCAAATGTTTCCATATATTGATCGAATACATCTTCAGGGTCTACAAATTGGGAGTCCTGGGCTCTGACTTGACCAACGATGGAGTAGTTGAGGAGCTCTGAGCACCAGACTCCAACCACAAGCAAGGCCAAAATTATTTTTAGAGTTTTTATTTTTATCCTCATGAATGCGCCTTTTATATCCCTGTTTAACCAGATTAGAATCGAATATCCAAACCAAGATCCACCCGATGGTTTTGATATTCCCGAAACTCAGTGCTTGAATCGTTGTAGTGGTAAGTGTACTTAACTTTCCCCAGAACCTTTTCTACGAATCCCCAGTCTTTGATGAGCTCTTTTTGAAATTTTGTTCTGAATGTATGGAAGAAGTCTTCGCGAGTGTTGGTGACGGTAGTTGCCAGAAAAGTACGGTAGTCCCTGTTTGAATACTGGTAGGAACTGTTCATGTCCACATCAAACGGGAGGCTCACTTTGGAGGAAACCGTTAAAGTGTGAATGTCGCGGTCAAAATTTCCGGCAGTATCTTCACTTGAATACTCGTAACCTACCCCGATATTATTTTTGTAGTCGGCGAACAGATAGATATGGCGAAACCCGACACCGTAGCTATCGCCATCACGACCCTGGTTGATAAAGTTATTGGTGTCTTTGTATTTCATGTAGAGACGGGTGACACCGAACTTCTTGCTAAAATGGTTGAAACTTGGGCTGACAAAGTTTATGCCGCTGAAGCTGTTTCCATCATTGACATTATGGAAATAGAAATACTGAACTGTGATGTTTGACAGGGGGGTGATTTTATAAACAGGTTTTACCCCAAACATTTGAGTTATCAGGTCAAACCGGGATAGCTCGAAATAAACAGTTCCGTCAATTTCGTAGGAGCCCTCAACTCTGAATTTGTTGTTGAACTTAAGGGTGTAATTAACAAATGCATCGTAATTGAATGCCGAGTCGTCCTTGTCGCTCCCTCTCAAGGAAACCGGGATATCGCGACCATCTGTGGGACTTTGGATTACATTAGTGTCGTAGGAAAAGAATGTTTTGGCCTTAGCTTTCCAGTTTTTCCCTTTTTGTGAAAATTCAAGAGCCTCCGACTGCATTGGAGCCAAAAGCGCAAACAGGAACGCAATCATCATGCTGATCAGTATTTTGGTCCCAAGGAGCTTTTTGTTATTCAATGGTTTCACCCGATACAAAGTTATCTGATATAAATTCCCGGTATTCTATTATGGGACTCATGGCCTGTCAAGGAGGGGGGGGGATGTCGGATATTCTTGCTACTTGGCCTCCTCAAGTTTTAGGCGTTCAATTTTTCTGGGTAAAGCCCTGTTTCTGGGATCCTTTCTAACTGCTTTTATGTAAGCGCCGATAGCTTCTGTTTTCTTGTCTTGCGCCATTAAAAGATCACCCCAGGCTAAATAATATTTGCTTGTACGATGGTTTGTCTTTTCAGCCATTAGTAGTTCTTTAGTGGATTTTTTGGCCCAGCTATTATCTCCGGAGTTATTAAATTGTTTTAAATAATGTTTTGAAAGCTCCAGGTAAGGTCGTTCGCATTGAGGGCAATGGAATTTGGCGGTTTCAAGCAAGTTGACAGGGTCTTTGTCAGGGCCATTCTTGGGCAAGAGGTTGTGGATTATATTTTGATATGTATTTAATTTGAGTGTTAGAAAGCCGCCAAGTCCAACCAAAGAGACCAGAAGAAGAGCGTGTAATGCCAAATACTTTGTTCGGGAGGCGACTTTGATGTCACCTGGTCCAATCATGGTCACTAAGAAAATAAACAAGGTCAGGAAAAAGGGAATGTGCCAAAAATACTCAATTAAATAATGGGTTTGAGTTCCCAATAGAATTAATCCAAGAATTATTATTCTGACACTAGATTGAGGCGATTCCTTGGTAAGCTTTCTGTAGAGCTTTATTATGGCGGTGCATAAACAGGTCAATAATAGAGCCAACCCAATAAAACCAGAGTCTATGGTCGTTTGTATCATCAGGTTGTGGGCGTTGTGGCTGTATCCGTCACGGTAAGCATGGTGTAGCACGATAAATGAATACGGACCCGAGCCTATCCAGGGATTTTCCTTAACAAAGTCCAAAGAATCCTCCCAATAGCCGAATCTTTTATTGAAAGAAGATGTCATGGCAGACTTTCTAAACTCCTCTTCTTTGGATGAAAGAAGGCCTGTCTCCAGATTGTTTTTTGGGGAGAGATGAAAGTGCTCGATGGCTTTAATGAATTCGATATCCAACGCGGAAAGAAAATACGATGCGATTAAAACTAAAGGGACCAAGGTAGAAAGTTTAATTAATCCTCTCAGTCGATTTTTTTGGAAATATAAAAATGTAAGTCCGAGAATTACAACGCCAACCAGTTGGCTTCCTCTGGAATATGATAGGCATAGTCCGAGGGTTGATAAAATACCGGTAGAACAGGCCATTATTTTAATGGGAACGTTGCGGGATTCGTTGGCGAGATAAGGCCATATTGACACAGGGATTATAAAGAAATTTCCTAGGAAATTGGGGTTAGAGAATAAAGAGGCAATTCCATTGTCTACAAAAACGTTCCACCATATATTTTCATATATCACTAATAGGCAGAGACTTCCATACAGGCCGCCGATGACGAGAAAGGTCCAGAGGGCGGTGTTTAAATATTTTGTTTCCCTGGCATATATAGAAAAGCCAACAGCCAGAATCATTCCTGCAAGGTACTTGACGGCCATGGACAGGCTTTGCTCACCGTCAAGCCCATAGCGGTAACCGAACACGAGCCATCCCAGGAAAATCAGGAGGAAAAGTGTTGACCAGGCAATTGTATGGGTGTCCGTCTTTTTTTTGATCAGATAAATGAAGGAAGAAAATCCAAAAGCGGCGGAGGCGATAAAGAAAGTGACGGCAAGGAATGAATCGGTAATATTGACTGAAGCACTGTGTCCACCCCAAAAGGCCAGGAAGGCCAGGAGCAAAATAAAGGCGTAACTATGCATGGGGTGTTTTCATCTGGTGCCTGATGATATTGAGATGGAGATGAATGCTACAATCGATGCCTTGAAAAACCGATATTAAAAAAAAGGATAGCACAATAAATGAAACACGGAGGGTTGGGTATAAAGTTCAGGCGGTTGACTCGGTCGGAATGTGTCTTGGCGTTTTACGGGTTCATTTTGATAGCCTGTCTCTACTTTTACGGGATGGTCACGAACGATACTGTTTTTTTCGGCCATGATTTTGGTTTATTTTTTATTCCAATGAGAAAACTCTGGCTTGAGCAGGTGGCGCTGGGGCATTTTCCTTTATGGAATCCCTATCTGCTGAGCGGCACGCCTCTCTTTGCGACTTTGCAACCAGCCGTTTTTTACCCGTTTAGCTGGCTCTTTTTTATTCTCCCGTTTTATTTCACGTTCAATATTTCTATCGTTCTGCATTATGCGCTGGCAGGTTTTTTTATGTATCTCCTCATGCGCGGACAAAAGGTAGGAAAAGAAGGCGCGCTTATATCCGCTGTGATTTTTATGCTGGGTGGCTATATGCTGGCTATCCATTACTACCTGTCCACCCTGTTTCCCGTGGCGTGGGCCCCTTTGTTTCTGTTGGTATTTTTCGGAGGATTGTTTAAGGACGATATTCGCGGAGCTGTTATCGCGGCATTTATTTCTGCGATGATGTTTTTTGCCGGGGGAGTGGAAACCTGCTACCAACTGTTTGCCTGGTGTATCGTCTTCACATTATTTCCTGGATTGATATTTTTTCAGAAGGCAAACGGCAACTGGAAATTCCGCCTTAAATATTTACTCCTATTTTTTGTTTTGTTTTTCGGATTGATCGCCGCGCAGGCACTACCCACCTGGGAACTCTCTCAGTTGTCAGACCGGCACCATGGGGTGTCGTGGGAGGTCTCCACGTTGTGGTCCATGCGTCTCAAGGATTTTGTTCAGTTCTTTTTCCTGGACCCTTATGGATATTTGCAAAATAGTAAGGAAGTTCGGATCAATCAGGTATGGTTGCACTCGCTTTATCTCGGGAGTCTGCCCCTGATATTGTTCGTGTACCACTGCCTTCAGGAAGGCAAGCGCGGTTGGGTTTTTGTGGTGATCGTTTTGATTTCATTTGATATCGCTTTAGGAAGAAACGGGCTTCTGTACCCTCTTTTTTATAATTACCTGCCGGGATTCGATCACTTTCGATACCCGGTTAAATTTGTTTTTCCTGCTATTTTAGTCATCGCCATGGGAGCAGGCATGGGGTGGGACCGGCTTCGTAGGTTTTCGCATTCAACAAAAGTGAATGCGCGTTTAAGTGCCATTTGCCTGACTCTAGCAGTTTTTTCTATGGTTATGTTCGTGTGGTTGAAGGTCTACCCTGAATTCTGGAGTGATCTTTTTAAGCGTTACATCATGCAGGACCATTTTTTTAAATACAGCCCCTCAAAAAACATTGATGAGATGGTCAATCAGGTAGTCTCTCTTTTCCGCGAGGAAAAAGTTACCCTGACCACGATATACAACGCCAAACGACTGTTTCTGTTTTTATTTGCCTATGCCATGCTGTTTTATCTCTATGTACAGTCCCTTGGTAAAAGGAAATGGATTCTGCACGTCTGCTTCGCAGTCCTGGTTGTCGATTTATTTTTTAGCGGTTTCGGGTTTTATTTGAAAATACCAGTAGAGCAGTTCGAAAAGCAGGCTCCCGAAACAAAAATGATTCTTGCCGATGAGTCCCTGTTTAGAATTTTTGTTTCCAGAGATGCAGAAACGATTGCTCCAAAAAATGGCGAGGTCAGTAAACTGCGCGGCCTGAGAGTTCCGGGGAGAACCGTTCCGCTGGACATCCGCTCCAAAAATGGTGTCTATCAGGTGGGAGGGCCGGTGGTGATTTGGCGGGAACGCTACCGAAAATTTTATAAATTGCTCAACCAGCAATCTGTGCAGGGTCGCATGAAGATTTTGAATATGATGAATGTTAAATACATGCTCACATCAAACTTTGTCGGACCTGATTTCCCCTTATTTTTGATGAATCCTCCTCATTCTGATGAAGCGCGGAAGGACCGGGGTGATCGAGGCCTGAAAAAAATCCCGACCCTGAGTTATAAAAACAAAAATATGATGCCTCGTGCTTTTTTGGTGTCGGATTGTAAAGTGATTCTGAGCGACGACGTGTTGACAGAAACATTATTTTCCGAAAAATTTGATCCGACACAAACCGTCCTGCTGGAAGAGAATCCACGATTTTTTGATTGCGGAGAGCTGGGAGTAAAGCAGCGGGAAGAGGAGGGTGCAAGGGGCAGGGTGAGCATAAAGCAATTGACCTACGATTCAATAGAACTTGAAGTTGATTCCCCTGTAAGGCAGATATTGTTTTTAAGTGAAAGTTATTATCCGGGGTGGGTCGCCAGAGTGAACGGTCAGGTCGTGAAAATTTATCGGGCCAATATAGTGTTCCGCGCCATCGTGGTTCCTCCGGGAAAATCGATAGTGGAAATGAGCTATCAACCCCCGTTGTTTTATGTCGGCATAGGTATTAGTTTGACCTCTTTAACAGGATGCACCCTGCTTATGGTTTTTGGCAGAAAGAAAGCCCTCCATATATGATTGTTGTGGCATAATTACGAATCCCTTTTTATCGGAAATATTCTGGGGTGTGGCTAAGTGGAGAGTGCAAACCCAAGCAGTATGTTCTGCCGGGTTGTCCATTGCCCTCCGCGAGGAGTGCCCTCTTTCGGCCCCGAATCCAGGCCATCGGGCCTTTGCGCTTTAGAGTCTTGGTTGAATTGAAAAAATACTCATAAGTGTGTATATTTTGGATTTCCTATTGGTGCCTGATTTTTAACTTCTTGACTTAATTAGCTTTCCGGTTTTGGCACTCGATTTGCTACGAATATGGCGACGGGGCTTATTGTTAACCCCAATTTTTCAATTGTTTTGGATGATTTCTCCCAAATGACCATACAAAAGTTACCTGAAAAGCAAGGCCTCTACGACCCGGCATTTGAAAAAGACAGTTGCGGTGTCGGATTTGTCGCCCGAATGGACGGTGTAAAAAATCACGAAACCATCCGTGAAGCACTGGATTTACTTTACCGTCTCGAACATCGCGGTGCTTGCGGGGCCGATCCACGCACTGGTGACGGTGCCGGGCTCCTCATTCAGATCCCGCACGAGTTCTTTAAAAAGGAGTGCGAAAAGATCAGAATCAGTTTGCCAGATGCGGGTCAATATGGGACTGGCCTGGTATTTTTCCCGAAAAGTGGGCGGGCACCAGATTTGATGGAAATTTTTGAACAGGTGATCCAGGAAGAGGGACTCAGTTTTCTCGGTTGGCGCGATGTTCCGGTCGACAACACCCAGTGTGGCGACATGGCGCGCGAAGTCGAGCCTCTTATGAAACAGTTGTTCATTGGCGGTGCTGGGTTGGTGAAGGATCAGGATGAACTGGAGCGCAAGCTCTATGTGATCCGCAAGCGTTCCGGAAAAGCCATTCGTGCATCCGGAATGGCTCAACTTTATGAATCCTATTATATTTGTAGCCTGTCGAGCAAAACGTTTGTTTATAAGGGTCAGCTCATGGCACCGCAGGTTGAGCACTACTTCAAGGACATTCAGGACCCGGACATGAAAACGGCACTGGCATTGGTGCATTCGCGTTACAGCACCAATACGTTTCCTTCATGGGGACGCGCCCAGCCGATGCGCATGGTGGCGCACAATGGCGAGATCAACACCATCCGTGGCAATAAAAACTGGATCAAGGCACGCGAATCGCTGATTGAATCTGATCTTTTTCCCGATGCGAATGTATTGAAACCGGTTATTCCACCGGGAGGCAGCGACACTGCCGATTTTGATCAGGCCCTCGAATTTTTGGTGGTGACGGGTCGCTCTTTGCCTCACGCTGTTCAAATGATGATCCCCGAGCCCTGGGCGGGTCACGAAACCATGGGGGAAGACAAACGTAACTTCTTCGAATACCACGCATCGCTGATGGAACCCTGGGATGGCCCCGCCTCCATCACGTTCACCGATGGAGAAGTTGTCGGTGCGGTGCTCGATCGCAACGGTCTGCGCCCTTCGCGTTACATCGTGACCAAAGACGGTCGCGTGGTGATGGCCTCTGAAGTGGGTGTCCTTCCCATACCAGAATCCGAGATCATCGAAAAGGGCCGTCTCCAGCCCGGAAAAATGTTTTTAGTCGATCTCAAACAGGGCCGCATATTAGCCGATGAAGAAATCAAGGCCGACCTTGCCAGTCGCAATCCCTACGGTCAGTGGCTGAAAGAAAATCAGGTGTCCATCGACGATCTGCCGGTCACAGAAAATGAAAAGTCCGCCAACTTCGACGATCTGGTTAAAAGGCAAATCGCGTTTGGCTTCACCATGGAGGACATTAAACTTATTCTCGCGCCGATGGCCGAAACCGGCATGGAGGCTACCGGCTCCATGGGCAACGATGCGGCTCTCGCTGTCCGTTCCGACAAACCGGTTCTGCTGTTCAATTACTTTAAGCAGTTGTTCGCGCAGGTCACCAATCCCGCGATTGATTCGATTCGAGAAGAACTGGTGATGTCGATGGTGGTCACCCTCGGTCGCGAGTACAACCTGCTTTCTGAAACTCCGGAGCAGTGCCGTAAATTAAAACTCAATCACCCGATTCTCACGCCGGAAGAAATAGAAAAAATTCGTGTCCTCGATCAGGAAGATATCAGGACCACGACCCTCTCCACTTTGTTTCCGGTGAGTGAAGGAGAAGAGGGCGTTGAAAGGGCACTCGACAATTTATGCGCCTCAGCCTCTGAGGCGATTGAAAACGGCGCGACCATTTTGTTGCTTTCGGATCGGGGCATCGATGAAAACAACGCGCCGCTTCCCAGTTTGCTGGCGACCTCAGCGGTGCATCATCATCTGTTGCGTGAAGGCACGCGTATGCTTTGTGGCATTGTGGTCGAGACCGGAGAAGCGCGGGAGATGCACCATTTCGCAATGTTGATCGGATACGGTGCCGGTGCGGTTTACCCTTACATGGCGTTTGACACCATTGCCAAAATCGCCAGCGAGAATGTATTTATCAAAGATATTGCGATAGAAGCGGCAGTCAAAAATTTCATCACCTCCTGCCGCAAGGGTCTTTACAAGATCACCGCCAAGATGGGAATATCTACCATTCAGAGTTATCGCGGGGCGCAGATTTTTGAAGCGGTCGGGCTCAGCCATTCCGTGATCAACCGTTACTTCAGTGGAACCCCGTCGCGCATTGAAGGGGTTGGCATTGAAGTGTTGGCGCGGGAAGTGCTGGCGCGGCATCGGGCGGCCTTTGAAGGTCTGCGCGTGCTCACCCCTCTCATTGATCCGGGTGGTGACTACTATTGGCGGCGTGGTGAGCAGAGGCACATGTTCAATCCAAAAGTCATCGGTTTGTTACAGCACGCAACACGATCCAACGACTACGCCACCTTCAAAAAGTTTTCCAAAATTTCAGATGAAGAAACAACCCGCGCCTGCACCTTGCGTGGTTTGTTTACCTTTAAAGACAGAACGCCTGTCCCTATAGATGAAGTGGAGCCTGCCGAAGAAATCACGCGGCGGTTTTGTACCGGAGCGATGTCGATTGGCTCGATCTCCCGCGAGGCCCACGAGACACTGGCGATAGCGATGAACCGCCTCGGCGGCAAAAGCAACACCGGCGAAGGCGGCGAAGACAGCGTCCGCTACACTCCGGATGCGAATGGAGACTCACGGCGCAGTGCGATCAAGCAGGTGGCATCTGGTCGGTTCGGTGTCAACAGTTATTACCTGACCAACGCCGATGAGTTGCAGATAAAAGTTGCACAGGGAGCCAAACCAGGTGAGGGCGGGCAGTTGCCGGGCCATAAAGTTAGCGAGTACATCGCGCACATCCGACACTCGACTCCCGGAGTGGGATTGATCAGCCCACCGCCACATCATGACATCTACTCTATCGAAGATTTGCAACAGCTCATCTTTGATTTGCACAACTCGAATCCTAAAGCAGAAGTCAGCGTTAAACTCGTCGCTGAAAGCGGAGTCGGCACCATTGCCGCCGGGGTGGCGAAGGCCCGAAGCGATGGTGTTCTCATAGCCGGGCACGATGGTGGAACCGGAGCCTCTCCGCAAACTTCGATCAAGCATGCCGGGCTTCCCTGGGAATTGGGTCTTTCCGAGACACAGCAAGTGTTGGTGATGAACGATCTGCGCGGGCGCATTCGCGTTCAGGTTGACGGTCAGCTCAAAACCGGCAGGGACGTGGTGATGGGTGCTTTGCTCGGTGCCGACAGTTTTGGTTTTTCCACCGCGCCTCTGGTGACGCTCGGTTGTATCATGATGCGCAAGTGCCATCTCAATACCTGCTCGGTTGGAATCGCCACGCAGGATGAAAGTTTGCGCAAAAAATTCTCCGGCGATGCGGATTATGTTGTTAACTTTTTCCGCTTCATCGCGATGGAAGTGCGGGAGATCATGGCTCAATTAGGATTCCGGAAATTTGATGACATGATCGGGCGTTCCGACCTCATGGAAATGAACGCCGCGATAGATCACTGGAAATCGCAAGGACTTGATTTTGGCAGGATTTTATTCAAGCCCGAAACCCAGCCGGATGTTGCGATTCGCCACATTAGAAAGCAGGACCTCGAAGGTGACATTGGACCACAGGTGATGGATCGTACCTTGATGGCTGATGCCCATGATGCCCTGGAGAACAAAACGGTTTTCAAGGGAGACTACCTGATTCGAAATATCGACCGCGCCGTTGGGGCCATGCTGAGTCATGCGGTGTCTGAAAAATATGGAGAATCGGGTCTTCCGGAAAATACCATTCAGTTAAATTTTGGCGGATCCGCCGGGCAAACTTTTGGCGGTTTCCTCGCGCCGGGTATTTCTTTCTTTTTATACGGAGATGCCAACGATTACGTTGGCAAAGGCTTGTCCGGTGGGCACATCGTTGTGCGTCCGGCCCTCACCTCGCCATTGGTTCCGGAAGAAAATATTATTGTCGGCAACGTTGTTCTTTATGGTGCCGTTTCGGGCAAAGCGTTCTTTCGCGGTGTTGCCGGTGAACGATTTTGCGTTCGCAACAGTGGAGCGCACGCCGTGGTCGAGGGCGTTGGAGATCACGCTTGTGAATACATGACCGGCGGACGCGTGATCGTGCTCGGGGCCACCGGTCGTAATTTTGCCGCAGGGATGAGTGGCGGCATCGCCTATGTCCTCGATGAAAGTGACAAATTTGAAATCCATTGCAACAAGGGGCTGGTCGATCTGGTGCCTCTCGAAGAAGACGATGTGTCCCTGATCAAAGACCTCCTCAGTGAACACGTTAAGTTGACTGGCAGTACTGTCGGGGAGCGTGTGCTGAAAGATTGGGATACGATTCAATCGAAATTCATCAAAGTGTATCCGCGGGATTTTCGCCGGGTGCGCGAAGAGAAATTAAAACGTGAGCAGGAACAACAACCGGCAGGAGTTAACTGATGGGCGCAATACGCGGGTTTATGGAGTTTGAGCGGGAAGTGCCTAAAGGGCGTTCCATTGAAGACCGGCTGAACGATCAAAAGGAAGTATATCAGCCTTTCCCTGAAGAAAAATATCGGGAGCAGGGTGGGCGTTGCATGGATTGCGGCGTGCCGTTTTGCCAGAGTGACACGGGATGCCCGCTCGGCAATGCGATCCCGGACTGGAACGATATGGTGTATCGCAACCGCTGGGAAGAAGCGGTTGCACTGCTTCTCAAGACAAATAATTTTCCCGAGTTCACCGGGCGCGTCTGCCCGGCACCCTGCGAAGGTGCCTGTGTGCTCGGCATCACCTCGCCTGCGGTGACCATCCGCAATATTGAAGAGATCATCGCCGAGAAGGGTTTTGAAAACGGCTGGATGGGGCCGAATCCACCGAAACGCCGAACCGGTAAACGTGTCGCCATTGTCGGCAGTGGTCCGGCAGGCCTTGCGGCGGCGGACCAACTCAATCACGCGGGGCATGAGGTTACTGTATTTGAAAAGTCAGATCGCATCGGCGGTCTGCTCATATATGGCATTCCCCATTTCAAGCTGGAAAAATCGATTGTGCATCGGCGCATTAAAGTGATGGAAGAAGAAGGTGTCGTCTTCAAACCCAACTCGCACATCGGTGTCGATATTCCCGCTAAAAAACTGGTGGAGGATTTCGATTCTGTCATTCTGTGTTGCGGTTCGGAACGTCCGCGTGATTTGCCAGTGGACGGGCGCGAGCTTGATGGCGTTCACTTTGCCATGGAGTTTTTGCCTCAGCAAAATAAACGCAATGAAGGCGACACGGTGCCGGACGATATTGCGATCACAGTAGAAGATAAAAACGTTCTCATCATTGGCGGCGGGGATACCGGTTCTGATTGCCTCGGTACCTCCATGCGGCAGGGTGCCAAAAGTGTTCATCAATTTGAATTACTCGGTGAGCCTCCTGCAGAACGCTCCCCGGATAATCCGTGGCCGCAGTGGCCTAACGTCAAGCGCGTCAGCTCTTCGCACCAGGAGGCGGGCGGCAAGATCACGCAATATAATGTGATGACCAAAAAATTCGTGGGCGACGATCAAGGACGTGTCAAACAAGTCGTGGCGTGCAAATGCCGGTTCGGTGACCTCGACCCCAAGACCGGGCGGCGTGGCCTGGAAGAAGTGCCGGGCTCCGAATTTACTATGGATGTCGAGAACGTATTTCTTGCGATGGGTTTTCTCGGACCGGTGCATAAAGGGCTGGTAGAAGAACTCGGGCTTGAATGCGATGCACGTTCCAACATAAAGGCGGATCAAAAAAAGGCGACCAATGTTCCCGGTGTATTTGTGGCAGGGGACATGACGCGCGGTCAATCACTGATCGTGTGGGCCATCGCCGAAGGCCGCGAATCAGCCCGCGCTGTCGACGAACACCTCATGGGCTACACCTTCCTGCCTCACAGTGAAAAACTGCACGTTTAGATATCGGCACTTTCCCTTTAATTTGAAGTCATTAGACAGGAACCTCATGCCGCCCTTTCCTTCGACAGGCTCAGGACAGGCTCTAAGCTCAGGGTGACAGCGGAAAGTCTAAGCGCAATACCACGGAAAACTTTTCCTACATTCTAGTGAAAAGTGATTGCAGGAAAGGCTTTCCAAAATCGTCTGGGGCGATTCTCCCCTTCCTCATCTTTTGAGTTGATCACTCTATCGGCCTTGCCAAATATTTTATCTCGTTTCACCAGTCCAAAGTGCCGACTGTCCTGGCTTTTCTCCCGGTTGTCTCCCAACACAAAATAATATTTATCAGGAATAATCAGAGGGCCAAAGTCATTTCCGAGGCTGGGCGTAATTCCTTTTGAAGGCGAGGCATCGTGAAACGCATACGGTTCTTTTATGGGGAGACCGTTGATGTAAACGATCTGCTTTTTGATTCCCAGAGATTCGCCGGGCAACCCAATCAGGCGTTTGACAAAAACCTGGGATTCATCTTTTGGATAGTTAAAAAGAACAAGGTCACCGCGCTGTGGCTCCTCGAACAGGTAGAGCCATTTGTTTGCGGCGATCACGTCTCCGACCAGTAGAGCGGGTTGCATGGAACCGGCGGGAATTTTATAAAACTGGTAGCCGTAGCTTCGAATTAAAAACAGGGTGGTAGCAACCCAAAAGAGTGTGATAACAAATTTTTTCATAGTTTCCGGGCGGGAGGGAAAATCCTTGTTAAATGCGATATTACCCGGAGGACGCAGAAAATCCAATTAAATTTTACAGGAGGCCTTTCTGTTCTGAATAAACGGGGAAATTATGTTGCCAGGAGGGGAAGTTGTTGAGGCCTTTTGGATGGATTACAACCCAACCAGTTTCTGGAAGAATCCCTTGACAGTTTCTTTGACGGGTTTCCCATCGATTTCGGCCAACTCGTGAAAAAGCTCTTTCTGACGCTTGTTGAGTTTCTTCGGCGTTTCCACAATAAATTGTATGATCTGATTGCCGCGTCCATTACCTCGCAGGTTATTGACACCGGCACCCCGTATGGTGTGCGACTGCCCGGTCTGGGTTCCGGCGGGGATGGTGATGACTTTGGTTTCGCCACCGAGTTGCGGGACTTCTATTTCCGTGCCGAGTGCGGCTTGCGAAAAGGTAATGAGGAGCCGACTGTATATATCATTGTCTTCCCGGTGGAAAAATTCGTGTTGCTGGACATGTACGATGACGTAGAGGTCGCCGGGCGGGAGCCCTCCCTGTGCGCCGCCTTCACCGCGTATTCTAAGGCGTGAACCGTCATCGACACCACCGGGAATGTTGACTTGGATTTTTTTGTTCTCGAGTTGCAGACCTTCGCCCCGGCAATCCGGGCAGGGGTAACGTAAAATCTGTCCCTGGCCTTCACACTGAGGGCAGGGAGTGGCCAGGTTGAAGAATCCCTGGGCGCGCACGACTTGTCCTGAGCCGCCACACATGGAACAACGTTCCGGCGTGGTACCGGGTTTGGAGCAGGAGCCTTTGCAGGTTTTGCAGGTGATGGGTTTTCTGACTTCGACTTCTTTTTCAATGCCGAACGCGGCTTCTTCAAAGGTGATCTGGACATCAGCCCGCAGGTCCGCGCCGGTTCTCGCGCGTCCCCCGCCGCCGCCAAAAAAATCTCCAAAGATATCGCCGAAGGATGAAAAGATGTCGTCCATCCCGCTGAAGGAAGGCCCGCGTCCTTTGAGGCCTTCGTGTCCGAACTGATCATACGTCTGACGTTTTTGCGAATCCTGCAACACTTCGTAAGCTTCAGCGGCTTCCTTGAAATTGTCTTCCGCCTGTTTGTCGCCAGGGTTTTTATCGGGATGAAATTGCATGGCCAATTTGCGATAGGCTTTTTTCAACTCATCGTCAGTTGCTGTGCGGGAAACGCCTAGGACTTCGTAATAATCACGCTGGGACATGAACGCCTCAATTGGTGGATTTGAGTTTTGCCACTTTCACTTTCGCTGGCTTGATGAGTTTGTCTTTGTAGAAATAACCGGGTTCCAGAGTAGCGAGAACTTTACCATCCAGCGCGGGATCGTCGACTTCTTCCGTCATGTAAGCTTCGTGTCGGGTGGGGTCAAACGTCTCGTTTGCCGGAATCAGCGTGGTGACACCCTCCGATTCAAATTCGCTTTTCATTTGTTTGAAAATCATATCAACCCCTTGCTTGAAACTTTCAAGGTCGCCGGTGGAATGAGCCGCTTCGATAGCCCGACCGAAGTTGTCGAGGATCGGTATCAGTTTTTTAAAGAACAAGGCGCGCGCCTGATCGAGACGGGTGTCGTTCTCCCGTTGCAGGCGTTGTCGGAACTCATCGGTCTCGGCTGTTTTCTGTTTGTAGGCCTGAATGTATTCCTTGAGTTGACGGTCCTTTTCATCCGCTTCTTTTTTTAACTGCTCAACGTATGAGGGGAGCCGTTCTTCAGGTGCAGAGAGGTTTTCAATCGATTCATCCTCCTCGTGCGCCCAGTGGCGACGGTCGTTCACGGTAAATGATGACTCTTCTTCGTTTGGGGATTGCGGGTCTTTTTCAGTCATAGTCCAGACATGGAAAAACCCGGGCACCGGGGAAGAGGGAGGGCCTCCCCGGTGCTTCGGGATGTTGGCGCACAGTTGGGGAAGATGAAAATTTCATCGGCCCGGAACCGACCCTGCGGGGTCGGGTTTAAATCTTAAGGTAAAACAAATTTACTTCTTGTTGCTGATGTCTTCGAATTCTGCATCGACAACATCTTCTTGCTCGTCCTTGGCACCATCGGCACCACCTTCGGTGTTACCGCCGTCATCAGTTGGAGGCGTTTCACCTTCCGGAGTTTCCGCTTGCTGGCTGTACATCTTTTGCGCCAGTTCGTGGGACACCTGGGTGAGTGCTTCGATCTGAACCTTGATGGCATCGGCATCTTCACTCTGGACATGCTTGCGCGCTTCTTCGAGGGCTTCTTCTGCTTTTTTGAACTCCTCTTCGCTGATTTTATCCTTGTTTTCCTTCACCGATTTTTCGGTGTTGTAGATCAGGGAATCGAGCTGGTTACGGGCATCGATAGCTTCGCGGCGATTCTTATCATCTTCCGCGTTGGTCTCGGCATCCTTCACCATTTGTTCAATATCAGAGTCGCTCAAACCGGTGTTGTCGGTGATCGTGATTTTCTGTTCCTTGCCAGTTCCCTTGTCTTTTGCAGAAACGTGCAGGATGCCATTGGCATCGATGTCGAAAGTCACTTCAACCTGCGGCACACCACGCGGTGCCGGCGGAATACCATCGAGATGGAATTTACCAATGGAGCGATTGTCCTTGGCCATTTCACGCTCGCCCTGCAGAACATTGATTTCCACACTGGGCTGGTTGTCTGCTGCGGTGGAAAAAGTTTCGCTCTTGCGGGTCGGGATGGTGGTGTTGCGTTCGATCAACTTGGTGGTGTCACCGCCCAGGGTTTCGATACCGAGAGACAGAGGGGTGACATCGAGCAAGAGGATGTCTTTAACATCACCTGCCAGAACACCTGCCTGCACTGCGGCACCCAGGGCAACCACTTCATCCGGATGAACACCACGATGCGGCTCCTTGCCGAACAGGTCTTTTACCAATTCCTGTGTTTTGGGAACGCGGGTGGAACCACCGACGAGGATGGCTTCATTGATGCTATGGGCATCGAGGCCCGCATCTTTAATGGCCATCTCGCAAGGTTTTTTACTTTTCTGAATGAGGTCTTCAATCATACTTTCAAATTTTGAACGACTGAGTTTGATCTGCATGTGCTTGGGACCGGTTGCATCGGCCGTGATGAAGGGAAGGTTGATTTCCGTCTCTGTAGTTGAAGAGAGTTCGATCTTGGCTTTCTCTGCCGCTTCCTTGAGACGTTGCAGGACCATTTTGTCTTTGCTCAGGTCGATGCCGCTGTCTTTTTTGAACTCGGTGATGAGCCAGTCGATGACCCGGTCATCGAGGTCGTCTCCGCCAAGATGCGTATCACCATTGGTGGCTTTAACCTCGACCACGTTATCGCCGACTTCCAGGATAGAGATATCAAAGGTGCCGCCGCCGAAATCGTACACGGCGATGGTGTGGTCTTTTTTCTTGTCCAGCCCATAAGCCAATGCCGAAGCTGTCGGCTCGTTGATGATGCGCTTGACATCGAGACCGGCAATTTTTCCGGCATCCTTGGTGGCCTGCCGTTGTGCGTCATTGAAATACGCAGGGACGGTGATGACCGCTTCGGTCACCGTTTCACCGAGGTACGCTTCGGCGGATTTTTTCAGTTTTTGTAATATCATCGCTGAAATTTCAGGCGGACTGTATTGTTTGCCCTGTATTTCGACTGTGGGATCGTTCTTGGAACCTTTTACGAGCTTATAAGGGACCCGCCCGGTTTCGCCTTGGATTTCATCCCAGGAGCGGCCCATGAAACGCTTAATAGAAAAGATGGTGTTCTCCGGATTGGCAATGGCTTGACGCTTGGCGACTTGTCCGACAAGGATTTCACCGTCTTTGGTAAATCCGACCACGGAGGGGGTGGTGTTACTGCCTTCTTCATTGACGATGACCTTGGGTTCACTGCCCTCCATGACAGCTACCACCGAATTGGTGGTGCCCAGATCAATTCCGATTATCTTTCCCATGTTGAAATTCCTTTCGTGTGTTCTAACAGAATCATTTGCATTTATTAATAATTTCGTTGCGAAATATTTGCCTATTTGGGTTGGAGTGCTTAGACTAGAATCAGTTACAGGAATTAATAAGATTCAGGTTCTTCATAGTCAAGGTGGCGGTAGCGGAGAATGGGTATTTGCTTAAAAAAAGACTCAGGGTAGATATTCTTTAACCTATTGAAAAACATGGATTAACTGTGTGTTTAAGGGTTGTTTTCAGGAGGGTCTCATGACAGACAGCAATTCGGAACTGAGGGAGTTCAGCCGGGTTCCTTTCAAAATGGTGGCAGATTTGAAAGTGGGTGACCTGGATTGTCCGGTGGCGAATATCCGGGATCTCAGTATGAAGGGAATTTTTCTGGAGTGTGATGTCTCTTTGGAAAAAGGAGCGGTTTGCCAGGTCAATTTAAAGCTGGAAGGGGTGGAACCTCCCGTTGAAATTATGGTGCAAGGGGAAATCCAGCGGATTGAAAAGAGTGGCTATGGAATTAGCTTCAGCCAGATTCAGTTGGAAAGCTATGAGCACCTCAATCATATCGTGCAATTGAATGCCAAGAACCCGCACCAGTCGGAAGATGAAATCAAAAGCCACTTGGGTTTGAATCCTCGCTAGCAGAATCTCACGGGGCAACGCGCAACCTGATATTTGTATCGTTTGAGTCTTAATGATTTCCGCCAAGGCGTGTGCAAGCACCCTGACGATCAACTATATTTTAATTCGTAACCTTCTGCTTCGGAATTTGACAAGAGACCTTTGCATAATCGAAAGCGCAAAGGTGAATTTCTTCACTCCACAGAGTTTGTCCCTGGCATTGTTGAAAAGAAACGTGCCATCCTTGTTATTCACATTTGAAAGACAAACAATTACGCAAAGGCCTCTAAAGCAAAGGAGAAAGCAGAGTTCTGATTGATCAGAGTGGTTTTTATTTCCTGGGTTTAGCAAATACGAAGTCGTGTTTGCTTTGAGATTCGTGACAGGAAAAACAACTCTTTCCCTTATCTTTCACGAGACGTTGAGTGTGGCTATTGCCAGCAAATCCTTCAAAGCCCCACCCGCCGGTATTTCCGTAGATATTCTTGTTCTTGTGCATAACACCAACCAGTTTCCTCTCGCCTTCCTGAATGGTTTTATTCAGTCTCTTGTCCTGCACCAGATCGAATACCAGGACAGAGCCATCCGGGAAGTGGCTGTCTTCAAAGCCTTTGATGGCTTTTTGGTTGCCGTACACATGATGCAGACCTTGAAAGGGATTTTCCAAAGCATGACCGGGTTCAATAATCATGGACTTGATATGAGCCCATCCCAAATAACCTTCCGGGTAATTCACTTTGGAGTCTCCAGCATGGACACAACTGGTAAGCGTTAGAAATACTCCTAATAATCCTGTTGCAACGAACGACTTCATTTTTTTCTCCATTTTTGAGGGGCATGGTTTAAAATGTTTTGACTCGAAACTAAAATACCAGTCGGAGAAAAATTTGTCAAAGTAATTTCGATTCGATACAATTAGCATTATGAATGCTGAGCTTTTTTACGATTACATTGAGCGAATATCCTGTTTTTTCCGATCAGAAATCCGACTAGCGGGCATTGAATATGATCTTCACCCGATTCAACTGAATGCGCTCTATTTTTTGAATCGGTGCAATCGTTATTCAGATACACATCAGGGTGTTTCAGAGTATTTTGGGCTGACAAAAGGGACGGTATCTCAGACTCTCAAGACTTTAGAGAACAAAGGCTTGATAACCAAAGAGCAGGACAAGCAGGACGGCAGGGTTTTTCATCTTAAGGTTACAGAAGAAGGGGAAAAGCTTATAGAGAGTTTTTTACCGACTCAAACTGGAAAGAGGGCACTGAAAACTCTGGATGATGAAACCCAGACACAGCTAGTTGAAAGTCTTCGCCAATTGCTACAGTCCATGCAGAAATCGAATGAGATGAAACTATTTGGTATTTGCCGAACTTGTCGGTTTAATCAAAATCGTGGAAAGGCGGGAATTTTCTGCGAGCTCACTCAGGAAAGTCTCAGCAGGACAGATATCGGTTTAATATGCAGGGAATACGAATGCCAGGAAGCATAGCGATGGTTTAAGGGTGGAGACGCTCTTCAACGCTTCAATTATTAGGAGTGAGTGCGTATTTGATGTTGCTGTTTTATGGTTTTTAATTAGATTCGTTTAACGCGTATTTTTTTCTTCAGGCAATTCCAGAAGTTGAAATTCAATCAGGTCACCCTGACATTCAAAGCTCAGGCGGGTTAGTTCTGTTGTTTTCGGAAACTGAAGATCTTCTGCTTTGAAGGACATGATGGGAAGTTCGAGAGAAGAGGGTTGGGGGACGAGGTTTTTAAAGTTTCCACCTATCTGATTTGCCAGTTCCTTGAGGGTGTCTTCGATATTCTCGTCCTGCATGGAGGGGTCACTCTCTCCGAAAAATTTTATGGCGGCTTTGTTGGTCAGGGTTGAGGGAAGGGTGATGACCAGCCAGCCATTCCAGCGTCCCTTGATGCTGATAGCGCACCGGAGGTTTTCATCTTCTGCAACGGGCTGTGCGAGTTCCTTGCGGGTGAGGGAAAGACCGAGTGCGGTGGTCCAGACCATCTCGGCGCAATGGCAGATTTCATTTTCCATGTATTGCATGAGCGCGGTTTTATTCTGTTTCAGAGCCATTGGTTTCAATTTTCTTCAATACAGAAATTGAAAATGGCTTGTTATCGCAACGGAAGGAAGTCAGGCAGATCAATTCACTTCCGGGGACGCGCAGGTCAACATTAGTGGTTGTGACAGTAGGCAGGGAAAGGAAGCAGGGCTCAGGAAACATGGATTTGAGATTACCTCCAGTCATGTTGGCAAGTTCCCCAAGAGCATCCTGGATATCCTGGATTTCTGCTTCATCTTCTGGGACAGAAAACATGATGGCGGCGGCCTTTCTCGCCAATGTAGCAGGGCAATGAAGGGTGATCGTGCCAGACCATTTACCTGTAATATGAACGAAACTTGCCAGGGCATTTTCCAACTGATTGGGTTGGAAAATTGTTTCAGATTTAATGGCATCAAGGCCAAGAACATTTTTCCAGATAGTCTCTGTATATTCTGTAATATCGCTTTCGAGATGATCCATTTTGCTTAACCTTTCAGATTGTAGCACCCTGATTGAGGCAATTGGAGTCGCTCAAAGGAGGAGTCAATATTCATTGTCGTTTCCGCCGCCCCGAGAAAAAGATAACCGCCGGGTTTCAGCACCTTCCGAATCTTTCCGAGGATACTTTTTTTTGTTTCCACATCAAAGTATATCAGCACATTTCTAAGAAACATGATGTCGACCCTGGGTAATACTGGGAAAGGCTGGGATAGATTGATCTCCCGGAACTCAA
The DNA here is from genome assembly GCA_029261535.1 of Nitrospinaceae bacterium. Lineage (GTDB taxonomy): Bacteria > Nitrospinota > Nitrospinia > Nitrospinales > Nitrospinaceae > Nitronauta. The sequence goes on from JAJDBF010000012.1 coordinate 61,985, forward strand.
TCATTTTGAGAAGGTCATCCTTTACTTTCCAATGGGTGCCGTCCCGCTCAAAAAACTTGACCATCAGCAGGGCCGGGAGTCCTCTGTTAATTTCAAGTTGAGAATATTTCCCGCCTCGACAACGATCGAGCATTTCTCTCGAGATATCACTGCTGATAAATTTGATTTTCCAATTGAGAAGTTGAGGGAAATCATTTCTAAGGATCATTGCGATGGTAAACGGTTCTTGCCCGCTCGAGCTCGCACCGCACCAGATATTCAACTCCTTGATGCTTTTATTCTTTTCGAGAATGTCTGGCAGGACATTTTTTTTCAGGGCTTCAAAAGGATGGATGTCCCGAAAGAAGGAGGTTTCGTTGGTGGTCAGAGCGTCCACCACTTTGTCGGACAGGCCGTTTCTCATTCCCCCTGCACGGAGCTTGGATACCAGAATCTGAATGCTCTCAAAACCCTCGCTGTGCAGAAGGGGCAGCATTCTGGATTCGACAAGGTACTCTTTGCCAGGCTCGAGAACGATGGCGGAGCGATCAAGGACCAGCTTCCTTATGTAATCAAAATCTCCAGTTGCAATGCCCATAACACCTTTATCAGGAAAAAGGAAAATTTAGAGTTGGCGAAGAAAAAATGGTCTTCAGGTGGAGTTAACGGCTATTCCCATCATGCTTAGTTTTTCCTGAATCATTTCTTTGGTAAACGGTTTCATAATGTATTCATTGGCACCCGCTTCGAGAGCTTTGACCACTTGCGACATTTCAGTTTCCGTAGTGACCATCATGAGCCGCATGCCATCATATTTTGAATGTTTCCTGACTTCACAGACCAATTCATAGCCGTTCATTTCCGGCATATTCCAGTCCACGAGAGCCAGTTCAAACGGGGCACTGGATTCAATAACCTGAAACGCTTCTTTACCGTCAGATGCTTCGCTGACTTCAAGTCCCATGCCAGTCAGCATCTGTGTCAGTATTCGCCGGATGGCCTTTGAGTCATCGACTACCAATGCACGCACATTCACCTCCCGTTAACTTTATAAAAAATCCAAACCCACAGGTTGCCTTCATTAAAATTAGATTAAGGGGAAAAATTTTTCTGTCAATGGAAAAAGAAAGGGCAGGAGTTGTTGTGGGCGAAAAAAAAGAAAATCCCGTAGCCGGCACCAAAGGAGGCGGGTTCCGGCTACGGGATTACAAGTGTTTTTTTACTGAATACTACTCGGCGTTTTCGTCGAGACCTTCTTCAAGTTCGTGCATGAACAGTTGAGCATTTTCTTTTGTTGCTTTTGCACGCTCGATTTTTCGTGCTTTGATCTCTTCGAGTTCTTCCTTGCCCTCGGATGTTTCCGCCCAAGGTGTCAGGCCGCCTTTCTTAAGGCGGATGATGGCGTCTTTCACTTTCCCGATTTTTTCCGAATCAAAATCGCGCAGGGAGAGCAGAGCATCTTCGTGACCATCGTAAGCGCACCAAGCCTGCGTGTAACAGTTGGTGTTGGCGCGGATCATTTTGAGTGTGATGTTGGCAAAGTGACAGTGAACCCCGATTAAAGCACATACATGAATTTTATTGTGCTGGATCGTGAGGTTTGGGTGACAAGGGTTGATCACCGCTTCCGGATCAATCTTAGGGTAGATAGGACGATAGTCCGGCATCGGAATAATATTCATACCGGGGACTTCCTTGACCAGGTCCAGAGCCAGTGTTGCTTTGTGACGAGTCTCCTCGGTCCATCCCCAAACCAGCATCGGTCCCGGAAACAGAGTCGGGTTTCTGCGGGTCAGTAATTTTTCGGCAGAAATTTCATAAGCCTTTTCCTGATCAACATGTTCACCTTCAACAAGGGCGGCCTTGTCCGAACCCTTTACGGGTTGGAAGATTCCCATGGATGCTGCAGAAGGGGGAAGAAATCCCGCCGGGCCTAATTCTAATTTTGGCATTCTTTAAAACCTCCGGTTAATCCAGACTTGTAATGATGAGCTAGATATTTAAAAACGTTGCTGTATTTGCAAAGGGTAATTTTTCAGGAATCAAACCTGGTTTTGCCGCATATCCTGCCTGTGGACAAGAGACGTATTAAACCGAGGTTTTTAAAGAGGTTAATCCTATTATCAAATGCCGAAACTGTCAATACAAAATACTGCCCGAATAGCAGGTTTGTCTGCCAATGCAAGAGGTCGCTTTCCGGGGTTCCAAGGGGCTCGGATGGCTGGCGGATAGCCGGTAAAGTATTGGTTTTGCAAAGGTAACTTTCGGTTTGATGCGGTGAACGGTCGATTTTCCCTGTACAAGGCCCAGGTACGTTATTCTCCGGGCCAGCCCCGGTCCCGCATACATTTATTATAAAGGGCCTGTGCCCGGTAGGCCTGTGGTCCATTGCGCTCTATTCCGTTTAAATTTGCCAGGGATTGGCATTCGCGGGCATCGTGAGCCAGAGCCGGGTCTTTTTTTTCTCTACCGGCCTCTCCACCAGCGCAGGCGACAAGGGTCAGGATCAAAAATAGCACTGCGCCTGTTCCAGCATTAAGAACCTTCATTTGCTTTTATTATCCCACCATTCAAACGGATTGTCTTTCCAATCCAGCAGGGTCTGCAGTTGCTCTCCCTTGAGTTTGCCGGTTTCCTGCATGAAGGCAAGAAGGTCCTCGAAACGGATCAATGTGTGAAGCTGACAATCCTGATCTTCAAAATTGCGCAGGGTTTCCGGGAACCCGTAAGAAAAAATTCCAAGACAATGCCGAACGGTAGCACCGGCCTCGCGCAGTGCTTGCACAACTTTCAGCACACTGCCTCCGGTGGAGATGAGGTCTTCCACCACCACGACCTCTTGTGCGGGTTTGAGTGGGCCTTCGATCCGGTTTTTCATGCCATGCTCCTTGGCTGTAGGGCGCACATAAATCAGCGGGCATTTAAGGGTGTTGGCCAGGGTGGTGGCATGCGGGATGCCAGCTGTTGCGGTGCCGGCGATGGTATCGGTTTTTATTTGATTGGCAGTGAGGATGGAGCGAAAGCCTTCGGCGATCAGCAGGCGGTGATCGTATTCACCCAGCAGGAGACGATTGTCGTTGTAAATAGGCATGCGTGCGCCGGAAGCCCAGGTGAAGGGGGTGTCCGGGGCAATTTTGATTGCACCCAGTTCGAGGGCGATTTCAGCAAGCCGTCTTGAGATCGGTTGAACAGGTTCCGGAGGCATGGGGGTCAGAACGAACGGTGGATAAAGGATTCGCCTTCGCTACCGGCGATTTCGCCGAGGCCCTTCAGTGTCAGGTTGAAGAGAAACCGGGTTTCTTCCTGACGTAGGCCGCCGTTGATGTTGAGGCGTTGTATTACATCCAGCGACACGCCCCAGCAACCACAAGGGTCATTAAACGATAACCGTCCATTTTTTTCAAGCAGGGTTTCATTGAATTCATCGAAGCGCGCACTGAACTTCATGTTCCATCCGGGGAGGAAAGAATAATCGATGGTGCCCAGGATCGAGGCCGAGGTGTTACGTGCCATACGCCGCTCCATAATGACCATCAAATTGTCCGTGGGGCGCACACCAACGTCAAAGTTGACGGTTTGGATATGGCCTTCATAGAGATCGACGGTGGAATCGACGTTGACCATTAAAAAGTCGAACGGACGGCTGTCCCAGTCGAAGCGGAGAAGAGAGAAGGGCCGGTTTTTATCCATGGAGGAGGTCAACGCCCGTTCCGCTTCGTTAAAATCATAGCTCTGGCTGATTTCAAAGCGGGCGATTTGCCGGGTGTTGCTCGAACTATCGCTGGTGACTTTCTTCAGCAGACGCTGGGTTAGAAAATACCCAATCCGGTTGGTGTTGGGAATCTGATCGATGCCATCGATTTGAAATATCTGGTTGCGGTCGACTTGATCCATGTCTGGAATAAAATCATATTGGACGCGCGGCTCGAACAGATGTTTGAATTTGGTGCTCCCGCTCTTGTTGTCGACATGAAAAACCCTGTTGAACTTGGGACCTTCCAGCACGCCGCGTACATCAATCAGTTCCCGGTTGACGGATCCTTGCGATGTCATGCCGCGGAAGCTGTCGCTGTAGTAAGTGTTGCGCACCCCGACGGTGGGTGTGAAATTAAGCCAGGGAAATAATTGAACTGGCGCAGATAACTGGGGATGAATATCAATCCTCTGTAGGTTGACCACTTTATCTGTCCGAATACTGCCGTCGAGGTCGGTGACAAACGTGGTGAAATTGGTGTCCTGATTGAAGTAGATATTGGTCTTGCCCAGCTCAACCGGCTGGGTCCGCCAAATGGCTTGAGGCAGGATGCCAAACGTGTCATCACGTCCATCATCTTCACTTTCTCTTAATCGCGCCAGTAGATCGAAAGACTGGTTGCCCCAGGTTTTGAACAGAGTGGCCCAGGAGTCGGTGCTTCGCCGTGTTCTGTTTTCCGTCTGGTCGCGGAAGGTTTTGTTGAAGTTGTCACTGGAGGTCAGGTCGAGTTTGCCGTTCAAGGCCCACCCGTAAGGCAACTCTTGCTTATGGAAGGCGTCGATTTTCCAGAAAAAATTTCCAGTGACCTGATCGTCGATGAACACGCTGTTAAACTGCCCGGAGGTGGTTGCGCTGGGGGTGTATCGGTATTCCAGTGATGCCTGGACCCCGCGTCTTTCCATATAATCGATACCGATGGTCGCGTCGTGTTGATCATTGATAGCCCAGAAAAAGGAATTGCCCAGTGTAAAACCGTCCAGGTTGGACTGGCCGATGCTGGGTGTCAGGAATCCGGTTTTCCGGCGGTTGTCCAGCGGCACATAACCGATGGGGATGTAGCCCACCGGCATATTGCGAATTTTGACCACACCGCCCTTGAACAAGGCGCGGTCGCCTTGCTCCACATCCGCCTCTGAAACATCGATCGACCAATCCGGTATCTTGCCGGTACAAGTCGTCAGACTGGCTTCTTTGATCTTGTAATGGGTCTCGCTCAGCTTTGTGATTTCCTTGCTCTTGACGAAATACTCAATGCCCTTGGGACTGCCCAGGGTTCCGTGGGCATCGAACAGCCTGCCCCGCTCGCTCTTGATATTTATCTGGGCTCGGGTGGCGCGAATTCGGGTTCCATTTTCGGCAATCATCAGGACATGACCATTGGCCTCTCCCTTGCCGGTTTCCGGGTTGATCAGGATACGATCCGCATGGACGGCCCGCGTCTGGTAGGTGATGCGGACACGGCCCCAGGCTTTGATCAGATTTTTCTCAGAGATCTGTTCCACATGATCGGCGGAAACATGGATGGGCGGTTCGGTATTTTTATTTTTTGCTTTGCGCTGGATTTTGTCGGCAGGGGGAGGCGGAGGGATCGGAGCATAGTTGTAGGGTGAGGGGAATTGGCCCCCCTGATAGGTGTCCTGAGCCAGCGCTGGGTTGAACCCCAATGCCAGCATGAACACAACCGCGACTATGCTAATGAAACTCTTGACTTTCAATACTTTGCTTTGCCTCAGCAACAGTGAACACCGAACCTGTGACCAATATGAGGTCACGCGGTCCGGATCGATTTTTAGCTGTATGCAAAGCATATTGAATTTCCTCAATAATTTCAATAACTTTGTGCGAAATTTGTAATAATTTAAACAAATTATGGGTGTCGGCACTGCGCTCCATCCGGGGTCGGGTGATCAACACTTCATCAGCAAAACTGCCTATTATTTCAGCAACTTGTGGAAGGTCTTTGTCCTGCATGATGCCCAGAATCACGCGGCACCGGTCGTATTGAAAGTGTTCCTGCACAGCGGTCGCCAGTTTTTTGACAGAATCAGGATTGTGAGCGCAATCCAGCAAAACAACAGGGTCCCGGCTGACAACTTCCATGCGCCCCGGCCAGTGGACCTGCTTAAGGCCCAGCCTGACGGCATTTTCTATCAAAGAGCTGTCTTGTACTTCAAGGGCCTGTTCGGCGGCGGCGACCGCTAGTGCGGCGTTCTGCACCTGAAATTCGCCCAGCAGGGGGATTTCAAGCTGATCAAATGACCGTTTGGTGCCGATCCAGTCGAAGGTTTGGCTGTCACCGCTCCAGCTTCGTCCCCTGACTTTAAAATCCCGCCCTAGAAATGCGGTAGGGCACCCGGCTTCATGTGCACGCGATTCAATCACCTGGCAAACCTCTTTCCCGTTATTACCAGCAATTACCGTACCGCCCGGTTTGATGATGCCAGCTTTTTCCCCGGCGATGTCTATCGGGCTGTGGCCCAGACTACTCTCATGATCGAGCGAAATGGAGGTGATGACACTGACCTCGGCCCGGCAAAGATTAGTGGAGTCCAGACGGCCTCCCATGCCGACTTCAATGACGTTCCATTCGCAACCACTCTGGTAAAAGTGAAGAAAAGAGATCGCCGTTCCCACCTCGAAAAAGGTGGCCTGAATCTTGTCGCGCAGACAGACCTCCGCCACCTGGGTGGCGGTCCGGGCCAGTTGCTCAGGTGAAATCTGCTGGCGGTCTATTTGAATGCGCTCACGGTAATCCAAAAGATGCGGCGATGTGTAGAGCCCGGTGCGGTAGCCTGCAGAACGCAGGATCGATTCGGTAAAAACTGCCGTCGATCCTTTACCATTGGTCCCGGCGATGTGGACCGTGGGGACTTTCAATTGAGGATTCCCCAAAGCATCCAGCAAACGGGTGGTATTTTCCAGCCCCAGTTTGATCCCGCTACGAATCAGGTCATTCAGGTAAACAAGAGTTTGCTCGTAATTCATCAGAAGTCGCTGTTGGATTGAGATTGAATGAGAACCGGGTGTCGGGTTCAGAACTATTTTAAACAAAGAAGACGGTTCTATTTTCTCATCAGGAAGAGGCCGTGTAATGTAAAATAGTATTAAATATTTTTAATGAAGTCGTCGTTGATGAAAGGACTTTGCATTGCGTGTTTCATTGATCCAGTTGAAGAATGTGGAGACATTTTTAGTTGACCCGGCTGGCGGAGGGTTGCCTTCATTCAGCTTTGTAGATGTGGATGTGCCTGTACCTGATGCCTGTTTTGCTTTGGAGTGCAATGAGTTTAAAGCGAACACTTTGCTTCTGGAAGACGGGATAGCCATTTTTGCCAGCCGACTGCAACCGGGCGATGCGAGGGATCAGATTTATTTGTTGCGATACCCGGATGGATGCCCTCGATTGTGCCGATTGGTCCGAAGCGAACAAGCGGCTGGAGGCAGGGAAGTGTTTCGTCCATCCCGGAGAAAAAGTTTTATGACACCAACGCCTTTGCATATTCCCACCAGCACAGTGTCTCCCATTCCGGATTACACGCATTCAGTTTATTATCTCAAACCCTGGGATCAGGAAAAACTGGAAGTGGTGTCGACCGATCAATCACGCCGGTTATTGCCTTTGGTGTTTGTTCAGCACAGGCTTGAAAACTCTGGGTGATTTTATTTTTGTTTTGAAATCAACTGGATCATCTGTTGGTAGGTGTCGAGTCCGGCGCGGGACCAATCGAGGTGGTGGAACTCAGGCTGGGCTATGGGGAAAACCTTAAGTAATTTAACAAACCCCTTTTGATGGACGTGCTGGTCAATATTTTTTTTTGGCAACTGGTTGAGGAAACAATACGACTCCTCGTCAAGTCCCCACTCCCAAGGTGTGTCTGACACAGAAAAATAAACTCCATCCGCAACGGGCCCTGTATGAAGTTTTAGCAGGTGAGATTGAAACTGCTCAAGCCCCCCTCCCTTTAAAATCAGTGAAAAACCCAGATAATGTCCCCACCAGAAAAGAGTGCGAAAGGTAAAGAAAACTTCCTTGTTTAGCAATTGTGGCATGTCGAGGGAAAGGTAGGGAAACCCTTTATGATTTTCGCCTTTGGCAATCTGTCCCTGGGTGATGTCGGCGGACTCCGGGCAGGGGGAAAGGTTTTTGTCGAGCAGGTTTTGAAGGGCGTGATTTAATTCGGTGAGTCTGGCTTCGGCATTCTGCATGATGACCGGTTTTTGTTGAAACAGGTCTACGGTTCGGAGCAGACGTAATTCGGCCTCATTCCAGGGTATCGGAGTGGCATTCGAGGGGCGAGACATTATGCGATCACAAAGGAAAGTGAATCAGGAGTAGGGCAGGCTAAAATCGAAGGTCTTCTTTCTGACGTTCGAGAACGTACTTGTGAATTTTATCTTCCATATCCTGAGACAGGCTAATGAATTGGCAATGGCAGACATTTTTTTTCCCAAGCTTAAGGACTTTCAAGCGCGTGACGATTTTTTCCAGGCTGATAGGCAGAGAAAACTCCACATCAAGCTCGTTTTCGACTTTTAGTGTTTTGCTATAGACCGATAGCCCGCCGGAACTGATGTCCATCACTTCGTAGGACTCTTTCACTGAATGCACAATGATTGGATCATCCGTAGTGGGGTTGATCCGGTAGGCCTGCCGACTGTCTGCAGGAGCCTTGATGTGTTTCAGTTCGATGTCTTCTTCAGCCTTCTTTTTCCAGAACAATTTCAACTCTCCTGTTGAGTTTGCGACCCGGTTCTGTGTTGTTGTCCGCCAGAGGAAACGTGTCCGCATAGCCTGAGGCGGAGATTCGGTCGGACTTTATATTTTTATCAAGAAAATAACGCAACACTGCGGCGGCTCTGGCGGCAGACAACTCCCAGTTGGTTGGGAATTTTTCAGAATCAATGGGGACATCGTCTGTATGCCCCTTGACCTCGATTTTATACGCAGGATATTTTTTTGCAACCTTTACGATTTCTTCCAGTGCTTCCCGGCTTGTTTGCAAATTAAGATCAGCACTGCCGGATTTAAACATGGTCTCTCCTGGTAGCCGAAGGATGATCAGAGAGTCTCCTTTTTTAAATTCCACTTCCGTCTGATTTTGAAGCTGTTGCGAGAGATTATCCATGTCTTCAACGATCTGCTTTTGCCGTAGTCCGGTGACTACCTCAAGGGACTGGGGATTCATTTGGGCTTTTATCAGGCTTTGTAATTCTTCAGGAGGTCCGCCATCCTCCACCACGTCACGAATCTTCTGAATGTCCATTTGCCCCAGTGAATAGTAAAGGATAAAAAATGTCATCAACAATGTGGCCAGGTCAGCGTAAGTGGTGATCCAACTATTACTTTCCTCCTGGAATATTTCCTGGGAAGAGGAATCATGCGACCGCTTTTTGTGATTGAACTTGCGTTTTATTTTCTGTGCCAGTTCCATTTCAAGCTGGACGATTTGGCGGTTGAACTGGGCCTTTTGTTGTTTGCGCTCTCGCGCCAGAGCCTGTTCCAGTTGAGTTTTTTCCTGACGGAGTTCGACAAGGTTTTGAGCCAGGTTTTTGATCGCCGAGGGTGAAGCTTCACCAGAATTCGTAGCGGATTTAATGGCCGCTTCATAACTGGATATCATCAAGTCTTTTTCTTTTAATAGTTGCTCATGACGGACCCGCGCTTCTTCCATGCGCACTTCAATATTTTGCGCTGAATCATGCAGGCCAGTGGCTGACTGGGATTGCGGGTCCTGCCGCATGCGTTTTATTTCACGGGTAAGAATTCCTTTTTCCCTGGTCAGGCGGTCGCGCTCCGTTTGTTCGTGGTCCAGTTTGAGCCCAAGCTGGTTGTTTTTTGTTTTCAGTTCCTTCAGTAATTTTAAAGTTTTCAGATAGTGCTCTTTTTGCGCCAGCGTGTCCGGAGGAGCAGTTTCGATTTCCGCTGGTTTTTCCGGTTTGTCTGCTTCATTTCGCAGGTCCCGGCTCCTTCCCCGATTATGGTAGTACTGGATTTCTTCTTCCTGTTCCTCAATTTTGGCATGGAGAGAATCGATTTTCTTTTTCACAGTTTCTTGCAGAAACTGAACCTTCTCATCCTGCCGGGTGCGTTCGACCCGCACCTTGTTCAGTTCCGTTTTCTTGATACGGACCTGCTCTTTGAGGTGCTGGTTTTCTTTCGATTCGTTCATGGTGAGACAGTCCCGAGTTTTTCGGTCGTTCCCGTACGGGTGAGGGGTCGTCGCTCACTTTCGGGGATGAATGCCGACAGTTTGTCGTAAAGGGACAGCGGGTTATTGTCATTTAAAATTGAAATGGCCCCCTCGAAAATTGTTTCCAGCATGATGACCTCGTTGAGGGTCCTGTCTTTTAATTTTCCAGCGATGGGCAAAAATATCAGGTTGGATAAAAGAACGCCGTAAAATGTGGTCAATAAGGCAACCGCCATAGCCGGTCCGATGGTTTCCGGATTCGATAAATGGCTCAGCATTTGCACCAGCCCGATCAAGGTCCCGATCATTCCGAAAGCTGGCGAATACACGGCCATTTTTCGGAAAATATCCTGGATGATGAGGTGTCTTTGCTTGAGTGATTCGATTTCGATATTGAGGGTGTCGCGTATATTTTCTTCCTTGGAGCCGTCTGCAATCAGGTTGCAGGCCTTTCTGAGGAAGGCATTGCCTTCCTGGAATTCAATTTTACCAATGGCAATCAATCCTTGTCGCCTTGTCATGGTGCATAGTTCGACCATGGTTTCTACCATATCGTTGGGATCGCGTTTTTTTTCCCGGAAGACAAAGGCCGCGGCCTTGAAGGCGCGCATTACATCTTTTAACTGGAAGGTGATGAAGGTGGCGGCAATGGTGCCTCCAAACACAATCATAATGCCTGGCAGGTTCCAGAAATTATGAATTTCCCCGCCGATGAATATGGCACCAATGATCAGGGCAATTCCCAGCAGAATTCCAGAAAAGGAGGCAAAGTCCATAGATTAAACCAATAAGTTTTAAACTGCTCTATCCGCAGGACCGTCATGCAGTCAACTGGATTGAATAAGGCTAAGCTTTTAATCTAATATCAGATCGGCAAAAGGGCAATCAAAACTTGAGGTTGGATAGGGCTTGGTGATCAGAAACTTCTAGGATTCCGGGGGATTCAGGGCAACAGGATTCAGGGATTCATGGATTTTTTAAGCAAGGTAGTCAGGTCCTCATGTGGCAGGGGTCTGCTGAAAAGATAACCCTGGATCTGGTCACATTTGAGTTCCATCAGCAGTTGGCGTTCCTGCTCTTCTTCCACACCTTCGGCAATGGTGTTCAGTTTGAGAGTTTTTGCTAATGTGATGATTGCCTGAACAATGGCCAGGTTCCGTTCGTGTTGGATATTTTGAATAAAGGATCGATCAATTTTGAGGTTATTGATAGGCAAATCCCGTAGGTAGGTCAAAGAGGAATATCCGGTGCCAAAATCATCAAGGGCTAATTTCAATCCGATTTCACGCATTTGGTTGATGCGGTTCAGAGACCCTTCCGTGTCGTCAAGAAGAATGGACTCTGTCAGTTCCAGCTCAAGGCAGGTTGGATCAATGGAGGTTTTTTTCAGGACATGATTCACCGTTTTGAGAATATTACTGTGATTGAACTGGTAGCCGGAAATATTGACGGCAACGCTGAGTTCGGTCCAGCCGAGTTCGCACCATCCTTTAATGGCGTTGCAGGCTGTTTCAAGAATCCATTCACCGAGGGGAACGATGAGGCGACTGCTTTCGGCTACTGGAATGAATTCGCCGGGCGGGACCAGGCCTCGTTCAGGATGGTTCCAGCGCAGAAGGGCTTCGACTCCCACGATCTTGTTATCGGGAGTGGTGACCTTGGGTTGATAGTATAAAACAAATTCTTCGCGCTCCAGTGCGCGGTACAGTTCATTTTCCAATTTTAATTGATTGGCGGCTTTGGTCAGGAGCGAGGAGTTGTAAAACTGATAAGTTCTTTTTCCCTGCTCTTTCGCCCGATGCATGGCCGCATCCGCTCCCATCAACAAAGTGACGGCCTCTTTGCCGTCGTAAGGAAACATGGCAATGCCAATACTGACCCCGACACGCAACTCTTCCTTGCCGATGGAAAAAGTTTCCTCAAACAGGTTGAGAAGTTTTTTCCCCATACGGGAGGCATCATCTTCTTCCTTTAGGCTCAGCAAAAGGAGAAACTCATCTCCACCCAATCGGGCAACCGTGTCTTCCTTTCTTAAATATTGAACCAGTCGATTGGCTACCAGTTTGAGCAACTCATCACCCGCCTCCGGTCCGATTCCTTCGTTCAAAGTTTTGAAATTGTCGATGTCCAGAACAATGATAGCGAACAAGCTGTCGTGTCGCTCAGCATACGTCTGAAAAAATTTTATTCGGTCATTGACCAGGTTGCGGTTGGGAAGACCGGTCAATAAATCGTAATAGTTCTGGTGGGCCGCTGAAGCACTCTGGTTTTGGGAGCCATTTTTATCCTTGAAGATTGCGATGAAGAGGGATTCTGACGAATGACCCATTGGCTGGATGAGGATATTAGTTGAATAGCTCTCTTTATTTTTGAGATTCACCAGGGCTTGGAAGCGCAAGGTACTCTCCTTGTCTGAAATCAGTTTTCCTATCTGCTCCGTAAGTCGGTCCTTGGGCAAGTCTTTAATCAGATCAAACAGGGTCAGGCTCTTGATTTCCGTGGGAAGAAAACCCAGGCGTTGAACTGCGGCGGTGTTGGACCGGACCAACCGACCGCTGGGGAAATCGAATATCAGGATTTCGCTGGGAGAGCTGTCGATGACCTGGTGGATTTGGGTAGATAACTGTTCTTGCGCCTTGATTTTCTGATAGCCCAGTGCCAGATCCTGAATGTTGCCGCGGACTCGCTGGCATATGGTCTTCAGGACGGTGGTTAAAAATGAATTATGGTGGATAAGAAGCTCATGGAAAAAATCTTTGGGCATTTCCAGCAACTGGCTTTTGCAGGAAGCTATTACGGTAGCAGATCGCGGTTTATGCTCAATGACCGCAAGTTCTCCAAAAAATTGTCCCTGCCACAATAAGGTGATTTCCTGCTCATCTTTATACAGGGCCATTCGACCGGAAATAACAGCAAAAATGGAATCACCCTGATCACCATCCTCGAACAGTGCTTCGTTTGCATCTAGGTGAACAACTTTAGAGACCTCAATCAACTCTTCTAAAATTTCTTCAGGGAGGGATTGAAAGAGCTCGATTTCTTTGAGTTGGGAGGTCAACATGTGTAACTTTCTTGAAAAAAATAAGGGCGCAGACCTATGTTAAGGCATATTTTTGAAAAAAGTGATTTTATTTGGACAAAAGAAAATAACACCTGATTTTATGTAAAAAAACCTTGTTTTTTTTTTACAGCTTTACCTGCAGTCTTGAAACTCGTTTCTTTTCAATTTTCAGGTAATATAAAAAAGAACAAGGGGAATGATAACGATAGAAACACAGGTCGAGAGGGCCACGGTTGAGGCCACCAATTCCGGGTCGGCCTGATATTTTTCAGCCACCAGGGCGCTTATCACCGCACTCGGCATGACAGCTTCCAGCCAAACTACCTTTTGTGCCAGACCTTCCAGTTGAAACAGCGAGATGCAAATAAAGGCGGCAATAATGCCGCCTCCCAGCCGAAACATGACAGCCAGCATGGGTAATTTCCACTGACGTATTTTTACTCGAGATAACTGCATTCCAAGAACCAGAAGCACCATCGGGATAGTGGCAGATTCCAGCAGTGACAGTGGATGGATTAATTCTTCATGAACCGTCACCTCAGCAAGGTTCATCCACAGGGCGATGGCAATAGCATATATTACCGGCTCCTTGAACAATTGCAGATACCCTTTTTTTTCGGCGACGATCAATGACCCCAGCGTGAAAATTCCCAAGAGTGACGCGAGATAAAATACGAGGGCATAGGGGAAGGCGTCTTCGCCAAAAGCTGAAAGCAGGATGGGGAAGGGCAGGTTGACGGAATTCATGAACATGATTGGCAGGTACAATCCCCGATGGCTCATGCCGCTCCTTTGAAAATACAACCACGCCAGCACGCCCGGAAGCAGAAGGATAATCCAGGCTGATAGAAACAAAGTATTGAGTTCGACCGCTTCAAGTTCCATGCGGTAAAGATGGACGAAGGCAAACGAAGGGATCAGTAGACTCATGCTGACACTCACCAGTGAGTCAATTTCGTTTTTGAATATCCGGTGGAAAAGGTAGCCCAGCCCGATCACGATAAACGCGGGTGTGACGTGCCGGGTCACCGACAGCATTCCTGAAAATATTTGGGGAAAGTCGCTCAAGAATAGAGATGGCAATGGACGAAATGTCCGTCTTCGATTTGGACCATGCGGGGAGTCTCCGTTTTGCAATGGTCCCTGGCTTCAGGGCAACGCGGATGAAAGTGGCATCCACCGGGTGGGTCCATGGGAGATGGAACTTCTCCTGCAAGCGGTGCCCGATGAGTGCGTTGTTTCGGATTTAAATTTGGTTTCGAGGCAAGCAACGCTTTCGTATACGGGTGGGCTGATTCTTCGTTCAGCTTTTTGGTCGATGCCAGCTCAACCACGCGACCAAGGTACATCACCGCCGTTCGGTCCGAAAGATGCTGGACCACGTTCAGGTCGTGCGAAATAAAAAGCAGGGTCAGATTGAACTCCTCTTTCAGCTCAAGAAGCAGGTTGATGATCTGCGCCTGAATTGAGACATCAAGGGCCGAGACAGGCTCATCGCATACGATGTACTCCGGGTTGAGTGCGAGGGCGCGGGCGATTCCGACACGCTGTCTTTGTCCGCCGGAGAATTCATGCGGGTAACGATTTTTATATTGAGGAGACAACCCGACACGGTTCATCAGGGTATCGAGTTGATCAGAAATCGTTTCACGCGTGGCACGACCATGCACCAGCAGGGCCTCACCCAAAATCTGTTGAACGGTGAAACGGGGATTGAGCGAGCCGTAGGGATCCTGAAAAATTATTTGCATCCTGGGGCGCAACCGTTTGAGGTCGCCTGATCCCAGTTTCAGGATATCCTGCCCCTCGAATAAAATTTCCCCATCGGTGGGCTCGATCAAGCGCAGAGTCATTCGCCCCAGAGTTGTTTTGCCGCATCCGGATTCCCCGACCAATCCTAAAATTTCCCCTCTGCCAATCGAAAATGAAACGCCGTCCACCGCTTTCACCTGCGCGACTACTTTTTGAAACACTCCGGCATACACGGGGAAATATTTCTTTAGCGAATTGATTTCCAGGAGCGGGGTCATGCTTGAACCGAAGAGGTTGCGGAGGTTTGATACAGCCAGCAGGCCGCTCGGTGACCCGCTATGCTATCGGGCGCGGGAAACCAGTCGGGCAATTGCTCCGAACAGGGTTCATGCGCGTCCTTGCATCTTGGATGAAATGCGCAACCTTTTGGGAGGCAGGTAGGGTGCGGCACCATTCCGGGAATGGTTTTCAGCGGTTCGCCAACATTCCCCTTGGGCAGGGAATTTAACAGGCCGCGGGTGTACGGGTGGGCCGGGTTTTCAAAAATGGACTCCACGGTTCCTTCCTCGACCACTTTGCCGGAGTACATCACGGCAACATGATCCGCGTATTGAGCGACGATTCCGAGGTTGTGAGTGATGAGGAGAATGGCCATGCCGGTGTCGCGTCGAAGTTTATCCAGCAGTTCCAGAATCTGTGCCTGCACGGTCACATCCAACGCTGTGGTCGGTTCATCGGCAATCAGCAGTTTCGGGTTGCAAGCGATGGCCATCGCGATCATCACCCTTTGTTTCATCCCACCGGATAATTCGTGCGGATACTGGCTCATCCGGGTCTCGGGCGAGGCAATCGCAACTTTCTTCAGCATTTCAAGTGCCTGTTGCTGTGCCTCAGCCTGAGTGACTTTTTGGTGGCGCAGGATAACTTCCATCACCTGATCCCCGATGGTGAAAATAGGATTGAGCGAGGTCATGGGTTCCTGAAAAATCATGCCGATATGGTTGCCACGGATATTCTGGATGTCCTGCTCACTGAGTTCAAGCAGGTCGCGCCCTTCAAATTCGATGCTACCCGAGGAAAAGCGGCCCGGTGGCACCGGGATGAGGCGCATCATGCTGAGGGCTGTCACCGATTTGCCGCAACCGGATTCTCCGACCAGCGCAAGGATTTCACCCTGGTCGAGTTGCAAGTTGATATGGCGCACCGATTGCACCACACCGTCATCGGTGTCGAAACAGGTGCTGAGGTTTTTTATGGATAGCAGGTGGGGCATGCAACGACTCGGGTGGTGCCCACAACAGGCCGGGCGTTATTTGGGCAAGTCATCAAAAACATCATCGTAACGGTAGTCGTCGTCTTCCTGATCAATTTCATAACGCGCCACCGTGGGGTCGATGCGATCAGCCCAGGCATCGATACCGCCTTCAAGGGTTTTGGCGTTGTGCAATCCGCGCTCCGCAAGGTACTTCTGGAAACTCGGTCCCCGGTCTCCCTTCCAGTCGATCAGCACGATTTCGTTCTCGGGTTTGAGGTTTCCGAGTATCGACTCCACCGTTTCCTGGGTGATGAATTCCGCTCCCTCAAATTTGGCAATATCGTTTTCCCAGCCTTCACGAATATCGAGAATTTTCAAATTAACATCTGCCGAATTCATCTTGCCTTTGAGGTCTTCCGGCGAAATGAGACTGGCCACTTGGTCGCCCATCTCGTTGTTGAGCAGAGCCAGGATTTCCGTGACATTTTTACTGTGAGCTTCGGCGACCGAGTTCACCGTCTCGCCTTTTTTATAACCTCCCACCGGCATGCCAATGTGAAGTTTTTTAAAAAGCAGTGTGTGAACTTCAGGCAATTGCTGATTCACTTCGGTCATCAAAGTTTCACGCGTGAACGGTCCGTCCGGCATATCGAGTTCAATTTCTGTGACCTTCAAAATGTGATAACCATAGGGAGAGTGTATGGGGCCGAGAATTTTCCCCACATCGCTTTCCGAGATGGCTTGCCCGATCAAACCCTGTGCGTTTTCTTCCGGCATCCAGCCAAGATCGCCTTCAACTTCCTTGGATGGGCAAGTGCTGAAATTTGAAACGGCTTCCGTGAAGGGGGTGCCCTCATCAAGAGCTTTTTTAGCCGCAACAACATCGTCCACCTGGGGACTGAATATCTGACTGACGCGTACTTTGATCATTTCCAACAATCTCCTGATTATTTGAAAAGACCCTCCATTATGAACTGATGTCGGAGGAGCCTCTGTGTTTGCTAACGAATTACCATCATATAGTGCCCCTTATCTGGAATCAAACCCTTTGAAAAAGGCGACCCTCGAAAATTAATAGCTTCCCGATTCCGTGCAAAGTTTTTCAGAGCAGAAAAGAGTGCTATATTAGCTGTCCATTTAGCGACTTATCTCTGTCGTTTTCCGTGATATGCCAACCCATATTTGTGTCCCCGTAGCTCAGCTGGATAGAGCACCAGATTCCTAATCTGGGGGCCGCTGGTTCGACTCCAGCCGGGGACACTCCTCGCGAGGGGGGGCTAACAATCCAGCCAGAAATAGTGTTTGGGGCCGCAACTCTTCATAAATTTCAAATGTCTGGTCCGATTTTCCAATTCTAATCCCATTAGACACCTCATTATATTCCTGATCAGTAATGTTTTTAGGTTACCTTGGCGAAAACCCTTGAATATTCCCGTTCAGTGTTTTTATGTGTTATTTATGCGTTTTTTTGTGCTATTATTACCGTTCGGTAATTATTTTCTGTGGTGAAATGAAAACAACAACTAAAAGAATAGGGAGCCTCTTAAGGGAAACTCGCAAATCCTTGGGGCTAACCCAAAAAGATTTAGCATTGACCTCCGGCACCGGTTTGCGCTTTATCATTGATTTGGAAAAAGGTAAACCCACCTGCCAGATCGAAAAAGTCTTAACAGTTTTGAATACTTTGGGGATCAGTTTGGAACTAAGCCCTCCTCCCATTGAGAATGGAAGGGGTGAATGATGGCTCGGAGTCTTGATGTCTATCTTCATAGAAATTTGGTGGGGCACCTGATTCAAGACGATGGTGGTCAATTGATCTTCGACTATGTTTCAAGCTGGGTTGAGAATCCTTCAGCGGTTCCCCTGTCTCAGTCACTTCCATTGCGCGAAAAACGTTTTACACGTCGGGAATGCCGGGGTTTCTTTTCAGGAATTTTGCCGGAGGAAAGAAAGCGCGAAATCATCGCACAAAACTTGGGAATCAGTTCGCAAAACGACTATGCCCTGCTGGACCAGATTGGTGGAGAATGCGCGGGGGCCGTGACTTTTGTTTTTTCAGGTGAGTCTTTGCCTGAAGAACGTTACCGCTACCGGGAGTTAAACGATGAGGGACTCACGAATATACTTCGAACATTGCCTAGCCGCCCATTAATGGCAGGCGATGAAGATATTCGCCTGTCTCTTGCGGGAGCACAGGATAAGATCGCTGTTCACTTAAGTGACAATAAAATATTTGTCCCTCTTGGTGGGGCACCCAGTACCCATATATTAAAACCTGCCATTGAACGGTTTGAGGGAATTGTTTTTAACGAAGCGGTGTGTATGAGGTTGGCCCAGGGTGTTGGATTGCCAACAGCCAAAATTGAAATTCGTAGGGTTGAAAATATAGACTTTTTACTGGTAGAACGCTATGACAGGCAGTTAGTGCCCTTGGGGATTAGTCCCTTTACAGGTGGATTATTTGGTTCTCCTGCATTGTCATACGGTACGCAACGGCTTCATCAGGAAGATTTTTGTCAGGCGCATGGGGTTGTCCCCGAGATGAAATATCAAAGTGAGGGTGGTCCATCTTTGGCGCAGTGTTTCGATCTGTTGAGGAGGGTATCATCCGTTCCTGCTATTGATCTTCAAAACCTTCTGGACGCAGTATTTTTTAATGTCCTGATAGGCAACAACGATGCGCACTCCAAGAATTTTTCTCTAGTCTACTATGAAAACGTAACACTGCTCACTGGGGGAAAAACAACGAGGTTAGCCCCACTTTATGATCTTGTTAGCACCGTTTATTACCCGGGATTGAGCCCTAAAATGGCGATGAATATTGGCGGCGAAAAAGTTTCGGATAAAATTCTTCCAAAGCATTTTGAAAAACTGGCAGAAACAACGGGACTCGCAAGGAAAATGGTAGTCCAGCGGTTTTGGGAGATGATTGATAAAGTTTCGGCAGAGTTGGAAAACATTGTAATTGACCATAGAATAGCCTGTGAAGTCACCGCACTTATTAAAAAAAGGTGTGAGCTTTTCAGAAAACGAAGGCTATGAGGTGATGCAAGGATTTATTAACGAGTTCATAGCTTTTGAGGAAGGAGACACGTTGATGATGATGGAGAAGTGCGTCAGAGTGGTTCAGGCGACCGGGTCGGTGCCGTCTTCTTGCAGAGGGCTCTGCTTCTCTCCGGTTTTGCGGGTATCATATTGTATGAGGCCTTGTTCGATGACTTCCAGCAAGTGAGTTTTAGAGACGGGTTTTTTGATAAAGCCGTCGGCGTGCAGTCCTGACGGTATTTGATCTTTGGGCAAGCTACTCATCAAGAGAATGTAAGGCTCCGGGGACATTTCCTGAACCGCGTGCAGGACTTCCACGCCGGTCATGTGAGGCATCATGTAATCAACCAGAACTACCGAGATGTCGGGGTTATCTTTCAAGACCTGCAACCCTTGCCGCGCCTCGGTCGCCAGGTGCAAGGTCCGTTGGCTCGTTTCCAAATAACGTTTGATCAAGGTAAGCGTGGTTTGGTCGTCATCAATTACCAGAATTTCGCCAGTTGATTTCATTTTACTCTTTGTATAAAGATTAATAGGGGAAAGCACTCCCCAAAAAATACGGCACTTTATCAATCGTTTGGCTATCGTTCCGGATAACGAGTGGGTTGGACCCGGAAGGGTTCGCGTGTTGACTGCACCCGTGACCAGAATTTGAGAGCCCCTGGTTGATGGTATCTTGCTCACTTTACAGTAAAAACTCAATTTTTTTCAAAAAAACAAAGAGGTTTGTTGTTAGTTTTTTGTTTATTTTGATGTCGGGTAAACCATGGCGGCGGGTAGGGGGCATTGATAGGGTAAAGGGTTGGAACAGTTTGCTATAAGGCTTGCCCTGAATGCTTTTTTAATTTATCCTAAGCAGTACCAAATACTTTTATTATGGCATTTATTGGTGAAAGGGATGGATCATGACTGCAAATAAGCGGGTTTTACTGTTGGGGATCGCAATGCTGGCCCTCACCTTCGCACTTAGTTCGGTTGCCTGGGCGGATGATGACAAAGATTTTGCGATCAAAAACCAACGGGTGGTGACACCGCCTATGAATGAAAATCCCCGTATGACACACTGGCTGTTTGTTAAATGTGACTACTGGGCTGGATGTTATATGCCTTGTCGGGGTGCTTTGAAGGCTTGTATGAAGGTTGCACATGAGGCCAACTGGACGGTATTGAATATTAGTTCAAGAGTGGAAGCAAATAATTTTGATGCCTATAGCTTGCATGGGCCAGTACCCTTGCCTTCAAAACCAAAATAACTACCGAACACAAATTTAATTTTTATAAAAAAAGGGAGTCCTTTTCTACAAGGGGCTCCCTTTTTCTTGTTGCCTCAGAATGTGCTTATTCCGGAAAATAATTATGAGCCGTCTTGCGGCCTCCAAATTTTAAGAGTCAGAGTTGTCCTCTCATCATTTGGGTGAATTCTGCAACGTATTGTGGTCGCGATAATCCCTGACTGAATCGATTCAATTTTTGGGCCAGATTATTCAGTCGGTCTTGCGGTGTGGGATGAGTGCTCCAGAAAACAGATTCATGAGCGGAGCGTGCATTCAAGGTAGTCAAAAAGCTTTTCAATCCTTCCGGATTGTAACCCAGCCGATAGCTGTAATCGGTGCCCACTTCATCGGCCTCGTGTTCGAGTTCCTTGTCCAGCCCGTGGGAAAATAAAGTGTCGGCGGCCTGTTCGATAACTTCATCAAACAGTTCCGGGTCTGCCCCCATGGCACCGATGGTGAGTGCTCCCAATCCAGACATTTTTTTATTTCGCTCAAGGGCTTTCAAGGCATGACGCTCAGTGATGTGGGCAATTTCGTGACCGAGAACACCCGCAAGCTCGGATTCATTACGAATCATCCTGAGCAAACCTTTACTCACAAATACATAGCCTCCGGGTGTTGCAAATGCGTTGGGTTCATCCGAATTGAGGATGGCAAAATAGTATTTGATCCCTGGTCGATCAGAAATATCCGCCAATGCCTGACCAAGTGTGGTGATGTAGCGATGGACCTTGTCATTGTTGTATGGCCCACCAAAACGGTTGAATACCTGGATTGCCAGAGATCCGCCAATGGCAAGTTCCTCTTCCAGTTCGATCGGCTTCATGGATTCAACAGCCATGGCACCTCCTTTACCCAAGCTGTAGGCCTGATAGCCTTCAATGATGGGAGCGGCGGCGACTACGCATCCACTGCAAATAGCGAGGATCACGAGTAGCAGGGCATTTTTTTTCATTCCTGATATTCTCCCAGTTTACGGTTGGACAGGAAGCGGTCCACCTCGTTAGCAGAGACACTGTAGTTTTCCATATCTTTTACAGCCTGGATGTCAGCCTTGGAGATTCCTTTTTTCTCAGCGTGCTTTTCAGAGACGGCACTCAATCCACGGATGCTGGAAGATGAAGTGGATTCGCGAACGGCCATTTTTTCTCCCTTGAGAGAGGCAAGGTCGCCGCCATTCTCAGGCGTTGATTCAGCCAGTTTGAATTTAAAAACAAATCCATTTTTCCCCGAAGGTGTGGTGACTTTGATGAATTTTCCCTGGGTACCTGACGTCTCGATTTCTGCTCCCGCTCCAACGACTTCCACTACTCCCGAGCGGGCGGAAGCCTCTTTATAAATCTTGGTCCCCGCCTTTTTCGCATAGAGTGTTTCAGCGAAAACGGAGTGGGGAGCCAGAACATTCAGGAGGAACAGGGTGGCAATCAGGGTGGATGGTCTTTTGAAAATAGAATACATATTTGACCCTCAATTGAAATTATTCGGGGAGCTTTAAACTAAGCTAATCAAAGGGTGAAAAGAGGTCAATGAAAAAAGGACGGACCCTTTTCGGTCCGTCCTTAGATAGGTTAAATATTGGGTTAATAGGTCAGCATTTGAACTGACTGACCAGCTCCTGTAGTTCAGCCGCCATTGTAGACATCTCAGCCGCGGCCGCCTGCGTGTCGGTGGCCCCTTCCGTCGTGCTTTTGGCGGCTGTGGCAACCCCGGAGATGTTTTCCGAAATTTCCGCGCTACTGCGGCTCGCCTCGGTCACGCCACGTCCGATTTCCTGTGTGGTCGCTGTTTGTTCTTCGACCGCGCTGGCGATGGTGCTCGAAATGTCGCTGATCTGATTGATGATCCCGGTTATCTGTCCGATTGATTCAACCGCGTTGGTCGAATCCTCCTGGATGGCTCCGATTTTCTGGCTGATTTCTTCGGTCGCTTTGGCCGTTGCATTCGCCAGCTCTTTGACCTCGTTGGCGACCACGGCAAATCCTTTGCCTGCTTCGCCAGCCCTTGCCGCTTCAATGGTGGCGTTGAGGGCGAGGAGATTGGTCTGTTCCGCTATGGAATTGATGACCTTGATTACCTGACCAATTTCCGCACTGCTGTCACCCAGCTTGGAGACTTTTTCATTAGCCGTCTTGGCCATTTCAACAGCGGAGGAAGCGACTTGAGCCGCTTGCGATGAACTTTGGGCAATTTCCCGGATGCTCGTGCTCATTTCTTCCGATGCGGTCGCCACCGAGTTCATGTTTCCATTCACTGCAGTGGAGGCATTGGTCACGACTTCCGCCTGGGCAGAAGTTTCCTCCGCATTGCCGGCTAACAGCTGGCTGACCTCGGATATCCTTGACGCTGATTCGTTCAGGGAAACAGAGTTTTGTCCAATACGCGACAAACTGGTGCGCAGGGTTTTTAGGAAATTGGAAAGTCCTGCCCCCATTTGCCCGATGGCATCATCGCCATTGACGGTCACCTGCTGGGTTAAATCCCCCCGGGCGGCGGCCTGAACTGTCGCGAGCATTTGGTCTACCTTTTCTTGTAGCTCCGCGGCCTGCTGATGCTCGCGTTCGGCGACCTCCTGTGCCTTCTTCTGCTCGCGTTCGGTTCTTTCCTTGACCTCAAGTTGCTCGCGCTCGTTTCTTTCCTTGACCTCAAGTTGCTCGCGTTCGATGGTCTCTTTTCGCTCTCGGGCTTGAGTCAACATTTCTTCCAGGGTGGTCTTG
>JAJDBF010000013.1 GCA_029261535.1 Nitrospinaceae bacterium
CATCATGGACCGACTCAATCACAGACCAAGAAAAACGCTTGGGTATAAGACACCACATGAACTATTCTGCAAAAAGAAACCACCACTAACCGTTGCACTTCAAACTTGAATCCACCTATGCTAATTCTGTCCCCATTCTTGATAAGTCAAAACCTCCAACTTTAGTTAGATATAAAAAAGCCCTTTCAATACCTCTTCCATTTAAGTCCTTTAACTTAATCCTATTGTTGATACTTTCTGAAATAATCCGGCAAAGCTCATTCAGATGAGCTTCCAGGGAATTGTAAATAGTAATAACTAATGACTCTCTATGTATTGACGGGTATGTAATTTGATTTTGATGTAATTCTTCAGAAAAACTTTCTACTATTTCTTGATATCGTTCCTCTGGATGGCTTTCTAGATAATCCTCAATTTTATTCTGTAACTCCTCACCTCTGTTTTCCCAACCAGCTTCTGTCTCATTGTGAAACATCTTGAAAACAAAAAGATCATATTTTACGCTTTTACAGTAAAAAATTACTCCATTCACAAAGAAATCAATTTTTGAGTTTTCCGCTTCATCGCTTTTTAGCGTCATAACAAGATAGGCCTTCGCCACTCATCTGAAAGTAATTACCCGACTTGTCAGGCGGATATCGCGCACCCATAACATTGGCGTGACTTACTATAGCGTAAGAACTCGGAAGAGGGAACAGGGCGTTCGGGTAGGTTTTGCTCCCCCTTTCCTTCGGCAAGCTCAGGGCAGGCTCCGAAGGGGCTGGGGGGCTTCTTCCTTTAAATGGTAAGAAGTTTTTCGGTGGGTGCAGAATCGTCCAATCCCCCTGCTCTTCGCTGGCTGTGCGCCAGCACCTTCGCTTCCCCCTTCTAGAAGGGGGAGTATTGTATTACCCAAAAATTATAAGCAAAGGCGAGATTCTTCACTCCACTCTGTTTCGTTCAGAATGACATGCGATGGTGTTGCTGGTTTTTGGAATGCCCGCCAGTCAACATCGTTGATCAAACCCAAACAATATTAAACTGTCATTCTGAGGACCAACGGGACGAAGAATCTCGCCTTGGACTTTGGGTTTTTGCTGTCACACTGAGCCTGTCGAAGTGCGACCTCCTTATTGTTTACAATTTTATAAAACTCTTTTTCACAGGAGGAGGAATACCTAACCCCGCCTCCCTTCGACTTTGCTCAGGGTGACAGGGAAAAGGCTAAAGACTTTACTAAGTATGAACTACGCGAGGATTTCGCTTTTGGTGGGGCGGGACAAGCTAACTGTTATCGCAACCTGTTCAAGAACCGCTGGTCATACCTGTTCAAAAACCACTATTTGCGTTCTTGAATGTTCGCCCCTTCGACAGGCTCAGGGCAGGCTCCGCGCGGAGCACCTGCTACGCGCGTTCTTGCCTGTTTTTCGCTCGCCGTCTACCGACCGCAAGGTCTGCGGTGGACCGGGCGAGTTTGCTATTCGCGCGGAGGACGGTGTCGAATCCGTATTTACTGCGCAGGCGGTCGATGCCTTTATAAAGTCGGTTCCAGCGTTCCGGCGCGGTCGGTTGAAATAAATCGAGCTGGGTCTGGCGCTCCGTGGTAAGACCGGTCAGCGACACTCCCACGAGGCGCACGGGAATGCGGTCCATGTGGGCGATGGCGAACAGTTTGCTGATGGCTTCAAATAAAATATGATCTTCCGAGGCGGATTCTTTGAAGGTGCGCGAGCGCGTGATGGTTTTGAAATCGCTGAACCGTAGTTTGAGCGTAACAGTCCGCGCATACAAACCTTCTTCGCGCAATTGCGCGGCGGCTTTTTCGGTGAGGTAACTCAGCATGGCGATCAGGTACGGTCGGTCGAGCGAATCTTCTTCCAGTGTAGTCTCGCGGCTGATCGACTTGGCGGATTCTTCCCGCGCCTGCACCGGCGAATCGCACTCACCACGCGAGCGGAAATACAAACGCCTGCCCCACTCGCCGAAATTTTTCTCCAGTTCCTCCAGCGGTAGCATGGTCAGTTGTCCGATGGTCTTGATGCCGAGACGATTAAGCTGTTCGCCACCCTTCGGGCCAATACCAGGGATACGTCCAATCAGTTGCGGCTTGAGGAAGTTGCGCTCTTCGCCTGGTGGCACACGCAAAAAACCGTTGGGCTTGGCAAGACCGGAGGCGATCTTGGCGATCAACTTGTTCGTCCCCATGCCGATGGAGGCGCAGATGCCGAGCTCCTGTTCGATATAATGACGGATGCGGACGGCGGTTTTCTCTGCCGGGCCGCCATGCAGACGCGCACATCCGGTCAGGTCGAGGTAACCTTCATCGAGCGACATCGCCTCGACCAGCGGTGTGTACGTTTCCAGAATTTCAAAGAAGCGGCTGGAGATTTCGCTGTAGAGCGCATGCGATCCGCGCACGAACACGGCATGCGGGCACAAGCGTTTGGCGCGTGCGGTCGGCATGGCGGAATGGATGCCAAACTTGCGTGCTTCGTAAGATGCCGCCGCCACCACCCCGCGTCCGTCAGGGTCGCCACCGACAATCACCGGCTTGCCCTTGAGCGACGGGTCGCGCATCTGCTCCACCGACGCGAAAAATGCATCGAGGTCAACATGCAAAATCTCCCGAGTGCTCGCCGCACGGGCAACGGGGTCTTCCGCGGATGGCGAACGGGAACCTTGAGGTTGACGACTAAAA
The DNA here is from genome assembly GCA_029261535.1 of Nitrospinaceae bacterium. Lineage (GTDB taxonomy): Bacteria > Nitrospinota > Nitrospinia > Nitrospinales > Nitrospinaceae > Nitronauta. The sequence goes on from JAJDBF010000013.1 coordinate 2,678, forward strand.
ATGTTTTGTGGTGAATTCATGAAGTTCCGATTTGTCGCGTAAATAAAATTTTTTCTCCGCCGTGCGCCAGCACCTCCCCTTGAAAGGGAAGGGAAACTTAACCCCTGAAAATCCAAGGCGAGATTCTTCTTCGCCTGAAGGCTCATCAGAATGACATGCTGTGGTTTTTGTTGTCCCTCCGGCGAGGAGTCAGGGTGACAGCAAAAACGCTAAAACCTCGCCGGACCTTGCGGTCAGCGGACGGGATTCAAGAACGCGAATAGCGTTGCTTGAACAGGTGCGCTCAGAAATTATTGTCTGCTCTTGCAAGGTCAGCCCATTGGCCCCACCGCAAGGTGGTTGTTGGATGTATTGCTATCCTAATATGGAATCGCGGGCACGTCAACTCCATTGATTTTACAGGAGTTATAGCGATATCAGTTCAGCGTTTGTTTGTATGGCTTTGCGGGGATTGAACGATTTTTAGCAGGTCGGTGAGGGCCTCGGAGTCGGAGGCGCGGAACAGGCACTCGGCTTTTTCGATGAACTCGGCGTGCGTCTTGAAGGTAAATTCAACTTTGAGTTCGCCCGATTCAAAATGCTCCGGCACGCGGATTTTGACCTTGTCGCCGAGGTCCATTTTGTTGAGAGCGCGGCGCACTTCAATGCGCAAGTCCGACAAGGTGGGATAGCGTTTTTGAAAAAGATGTTGATGCAGGGTCTGGTAGCGATCCCCTGCATTCAGCGATTCGTCTTTGAGCAAATCCTGAATAACGGGATTGCTGATGACGGAGGCGGGGGTTGTACCATCGCGGTCGGCGGTTTCGCCGATCAACTCAAACAGGTCGCGGCATTTGTTGGCGCCGGGTTGCATGATCGTCAGCAAGTGTTGCATGGCAGTGAGGTCGTTGTCACTCCAGGGATACAACATGGCGTAGGTGCGAAGCGGCACCATGAGGTTATGCAGGGTCTGTTGCAGATATTTGGAAAATTCGCGCGCCTTTAAGAAATCGTGCAGACGTTTTTTGGATGTCTGCTGATCGAGCAGTGGCAGGACGTTTTCTATCATTTTATTTTCATCGAGATCGGTTGCGGACAGGCGTATGAGAGCGCGACCTGTTTCGATGTCAGACAGATTGCGGTGGACGTGGTTGTCTTGCAATTGGAGGAGCAGTTTTTCTGCCGGGCTGGGTGGGGCAGGGGCAAGCCGCACGACAAGCGTGGCACTTCCAAAATCTTTTGCGACCGCCAGTCGCCGATGTCCGCAAATAACAGAGACCGTTTCCTCTTGTCTGCAAGCGATCAGCGGCGTGAGCAATCCCAATTGCCGGATCGACTGCGCCAGTTTTTCCGGTGCCGGGCTCAACGCAAAATCCGTTGCTGGGTCGGGCTGTAGTTGCTCGATAGGAATGGATTGAAGCGGCCACTCGGCAGGTTTGAGTTGCATCGGGTTTCCTGTTTTATTGAATGCTGGCTATTGTAGTACACTCCTTCTTATTGATGGATATTTTTGTGGAGTGCTACACTGCGCGGATGAAAAGTATTCTTACCTTACAAATTTTATTACTGATGATCGCCCTCGCCATGGGTGCATCGGGTTGTGCCGAGCCGCCGCCCGCTGGCATGGTGCTGGTGCCGTCTGGTTATTTTAGCATGGGCAGTGATGAAGAAGACGCCGCAGGGCACGCGCTGGCGATGGGTCTTGGCAAACCCTGGTACGCCGATGAATCGCCGCAACAACGATTTAAACTCGATGATTATTTTATTGATCGGTACGAGGTCACCAACAAACAGTTTTATATTTTCAGTCAGGCGACCGATCACCCGCCACCGCCAATATGGAACAGCCCGCGCTACCCGGAAGGGCAAGACGATTATCCGGTGCATGCGGTCAGTTATTTTTCTGCGGCGGCCTACGCCGAATGGGCGGGCAAGCGTTTGCCGACTGAGGCGGAGTGGGAAAAAGCGGCGCGTGGCGGGACACCGGTCCAATACCCGTGGGGCGATGCGTTCGATGGCAGTAAGGCGAATCTCAGTTTGTCACCACGAAGCAAAACCGGACGTGGGCTGATGCCGGTTGGTTCATTCCCGCAAGGGGCAAGCCCTTACGGGGCGGAGGATATGATCGGCAACGTGTGGGAATGGGTCAACGATTATTACAAGCCTTATCCGGACAGCAAGTATCAAACGAGATATTTCGATGGCAAGCATGTGGTGGTGCGCGGCATGTCGTACCTTGGGGTCGGGCATTTTCCGAAAAAAGAATACGTCAAAGTGGTGGCACTCAAAGCGCGTGCGGCCTATCGGGAAAAACTCAACCCGGCGGCGCGAAGGCTGGACATCGGCTTCCGCTGTGCGAAAGACAGGAAATCATTTTACGAAACTTATATTGGCGGGTGAATTACCAACGGCTAATTTTTATTGAGCCACTGCAATGCTTCGGAAAAGCGTTTGGCTTTATGCAGGGCCTTGCCATAATCACGTTGCAATTCGACCGAATCAGGATTGAGCACCACCGCTCGTTTGCAGGTTGTAACCGAATAATCGATTTTGAATTTTAATTTGCTATCCTTTTTTGTCCGCTCCCAGTTTCTTTCTGAATAAATATCCTTGACTGCTTGTTGGCACCAGTTTTTGAAGGCCGTTCTTTCATCGGCAGGACCCAGATCGATTACTTTCTCCAAATTGATTTTGTATTTAGTAAATTCTCTTTTTAAAAACTCGATGACTTCTACACTCAGGGTGGTTGCGGCTGTTTCATCGATCACCAGGTTACCGCTGTCATTGGATACATGCCCGACCAGATTGGGAAATCCCTCAAGGTTCAAAGAATAACCTTTCTTATTCACATACAGGCTGGCCTGTTTTTCCTCGTGCCCGATAAACCACAAGTAGATCCCCTTGCTTTTTTCTTCTTTTAACTCCGATTGAAGTAACAGCCAGTGCTCATTAATTTCTATAAACCTCAGGAAATGGTAGCCCGATTCAAAGAGAGATGAATACTCATACTTATTTTTTTCATCCGTTCCCAAAATTTCTATAAACCCGACATAGTCATCTTCACTCTTTCTATCCGGATCAAACGCATAAAAGTAGCCTTCAATATTTTCGATTACCTCGGCATTTTTTTCTGTGAGAAGCGGTGCCCTGGTTTCAATCGCAGGACAACCCGAAAAAAGAAAACTGAAGGCGATAATTAAAACAAGGCGGAAAAAATTCCACTCATCTTTCGAAATTAACATGGATATCCTCAGACAAATGAACTCGTCAAGTAAACACTAAACCGCTTATAATTTTTCCGCAGTGAGGCGATAACCCAAGGCTTGCATAATCGCATTGATATTTTCCAGCCTTGGATTCCCTTCTGTTGAGAGTGCTTTTTGCAGGCCCTTGCGTGTCATGCCGGTTTCTTCCGCCAGCGCGGAAACGCCTTTCACTTGCGCCAATACACGCAAGGATGACAGCAATGCTCCGGTGTTTCCATCCTGAGCATACTCATCAAAAATTATTTTCAGATAATCATCTATTTCCTCGGGATGCTTTCGGAAATACTCCGCTTCGTACTCATCAAATTTTTGTAATTTACGCTTCACTAGAGAATTCCTTCCAGAAACCTTTTGCATCTTCATATATTTTTACTTCTTTTGGCCTGACTTTTCGGATCACTATTTAGCCCTTTATCAATCCTAGCAAAGCAAACTATAGTTCGCAAGCAATCCTTTTGCATTTCTCCGAATGACATAATGACACTGGGTCTCGTCTGAACCCCTAGTAATCATATTCAGTTTTTTGGGAGATCGTACCGCCCTGTCAGGGTCGGCTGAAATAGTAGCGGAGGCCCAGCTCAAAATTGTGCGTGTCGATGCTGGGGGTGACGATGCCGATGGTGGGATCACCGGTGTTTAAATATTTGTAACCAACAAATCCGACAATTTGCGGATCGATCCAGTAGCTGACTCCGCCAAACAATTGAAAGGCGAAAGCAACATCGTTGTCGGTACTGCCGGGGATGGTCACGCCGCCGGTGGTGAACGTCGGGTTTTGAAAATCCACCAGACCAAGCCCGATCCCCGTTCCAAGATAGGGCGTGATGCGACTCGAGTTTCTATAATCGAACGCGACATTTGCCATAAAGGAATTGATACTCATCTCCCCTTGCGAAGGGATCATCATTGTGCCTGCGGGAGGGGTCAGGATGACCTGATCGATATCCGCCGATTTGTGAGCGTATTCAAACTCGATGCGGAACCGCCGCTTGATAAACAGCCCCACTGCCGCACTACCGCCAAACCCTGTGGACAACTCCGACTGGGCAGACACCGCTTGCAGAGCCGTGTTGGTCCCTCCGTTATTCGATGCAAGATCAGAGTCCGAAGGAACCACAAAGGTTCCCGCGCCGGAAATATAAAACGGGTTGCCATATCGCCCCTCCGCCGACCCGATGGCAGGCAGACAAAGCATGAGCAAACCAACAGCTATATAAGGAAGATATTTTTTCATCACGGGATTACTTGCTGTATCGGGGAAAGACCATTCAAGCATTAGCCAATTCTAATTCAAAGTACATCAAAGGACACCTTTAAAGTTTGAGAGAGCATCGCCTCACAGCCGGGAGTACCCTTACTCTCTTTCGTCTACTGGAGTCGTGGACTATCGTTATATTTACAGTGAAATCATCTTGTGGTAAAAAGGATGACAAAATATAGGATATCTTATTAAGGGGAAAGGCTATGAATCGGATAATCAGGCTCGCCACTGTTGTGTGTTTTACCTTTAGTTTGCACTCAAGTCTGATATTTGCATCTCAGGTTGATCCAGCCACAAAGCTTCGTTTGGAAAACTCTTTGGCGAAGCTTCCACTCCGGTTCGAGAAGAACGAAGGCCAGACTTCTGATGCAGTGAAATTTCTTTCACGTGGTAGCGGCTATACCCTCTACTTCACACCGACCGAGTCGGTGATGGTGCTGAGCCGGGTGGTCAATGCGCCGCCTCCTGAAAAACAGCTACGCGATCTCATGCAAGCGCAGGAATCCGTTAAGAGAGAAACCTCCGTTTTGCGTATGCAAGTAGTCGGTGCCAACAAGGACGCCATCATCAAAGGGGAAGACAAGCTCCCCGGCACGAGTAACTACTTTAAAGGTAGCGACCCAGGCAAGTGGCGGCAGGGTGTTGCCAACTATAAGAAGGTGCATTACGAGGAAGTGTATCCGGGCATTGATCTTGTTTACTACGGCAACCAGAGAAAACTGGAATATGATTTTGTTGTGAAACCCGGAGCCGATCCGGAAAAGATCCAACTCCATTTCAAGGGCGCGGACACACTTTCCATCGATGACAAAGGCAACCTTGTACTGGAAACCAAAACCGGCAACGTTGTGCAACACGCACCGATCGTTTATCAAACCATCGGCGGTGAGAAGCAATCCGTTGAAGGCCGCTACGTCATCAAAGATAACCACAGCGTCGCGTTCAAGCTGGTCGCATACAATCCTCGACACAATCTTGTCATCGATCCGGTGCTGGAGTACTCGACCTTTTTAGGCGGTACCGGTACCGATTCTGGCAACAGCATTGCGGTTGATAGTACCGGCAACACCTATGTCACCGGGAGTACTGGTAGTACAGATTTTCCGGTCACTGCAGGAACGTTTGACGTGAGCCAAAATGGTGGGACGGACGCGTTTGTAACAAAAATCAATGCCGCTGGCAGTGCTCTGGTGTATTCCACCTATCTGGGCGGGAGTGATACCGACCTGGGTAATGGCATCGATGTGGACAGTGCGGGCAACGCCTGGGTCACCGGGGACACTCTTAGCACCGATTTCCCGACCACCGCCGGGGCTTTTGACACTACCCACAATGGAAAACAAGATGTCTTTGTGACTCAACTCAATGACACTGGTAGTGCTCTGGTGTATTCCACTTATCTCGGTGGGAGTGGTGTCGACCGAAGTAATAGCATCAAGGTCGATAGCACGGGCAACGCCTGGGTCACCGGGCAGAACTTCAGCACCGATTTCCCGACCACTGCTGGAGCTTTTGACACAACCCACAATGGGGCTTTCGATGCGTTTGTGAGCAAATTGAATACCGTGGGAAGCAGTCTGGCTTATTCCACATTTCTGGGAGGAACCTCGAATGACCAGGCCCGGGATATCGCGGTGGATAACTCGGGCAATGCCTATGTGACCGGAAGCACCCTTAGTAGCAATTTCCCGACCACTGCCGGGACCATCGACACTTCCTATAATGGGGCCTTCGATGCGTTTGTGAGTAAACTGAATGTTACCGGAAGTAGCCTGACTTATTCCACATTTCTCGGAGGTAGCCTGTCTGATCAGGGTAATGGCATCACCGTTGACAGTTCGGACAACGCCCTGGTAACTGGAAGCGCGGGTAGTTCCAATTTCCCGACCACCGCCGGGGCTTTTGACACGACCCACAATGGGGGCGGTATCGATGCATTTGTGAGCAAACTGAATGTTACCGGAAGTAATCTGGCGTATTCCACTTTTCTGGGTGGCAACGCTGTTGATCAAGCCAACGGCATTGCGGTAGACAGCGCAGGCAACGCCTGGGTGACCGGGGAAACCCGTAGCGCGGATTTCCCCATCAGCACCGGGGCGTTTGATTCGACCCACAATGGGCTTGGAGATGCGTTTGTAAGTAAACTGGATACCGCTGGTAGCAGTATTGATTACTCGACCTTTTTTGGCGGTAGCCTCTGGGATAAAGGTCAGGATATCGCTGTAGACAGTGCTGACAAAACCTATGTGATCGGCAATGCGGGTGATGCCGGTTTTCCAACCACCACCGGAGCTTTTGACACGTCCCACAATGGGAGTAACGATGCATTTGTCCTCAAGTTGGAGGAGGACCTCGTCCCTCCGGTCATCATTCTGAATGGCATCAACCCGACCCACGCCGAACTCGGTCAGCCTTATGTTGATCCCGGGGCAACGGCTATCGATTATGTCGATGGCCCACTCCCGATTTCGACCATCTCGCAAGCTGGCGTGCCCGGTACATTTGAAGTCGTCTACTCCGCCACCGATAATAGCGGCAACACCACCACAGCCACACGCGTCGTCATTCCGGGAGACACCACACCACCGGTGATCACAATCCTGGGGGATAATCCGTTCAACTCCGAGATCGGTCTGCCTTTTGTCGATCCCGGGGCAACAGCAATCGATCTGGTGGACGGTCCTCTACCGGTAGCGACAGCCACTCAATTGGGCGCAACCCCAGGCACTCTGGAGGTTATTTATTTTGCCACGGATAACAGTGGTAACACGGCGACGGCAACACGCGTCCTTAACCCGGTGGATACCACACCGCCGGTGATCACAATCCTCGGTGCCAATCCCATCAATGCGCCGACGGGTCAGCCCTACGTTGACCCTTGGGCGACGGCGACCGACCTGGTCGATGGTCCCGTATCCGTCACAGCAATCACTCAACCGGGAACCGCATCCGGAACTCTGGAAGTTGTTTATTCTGCCACGGACAATAGCGGTAATACGGCGACTGCCACCCGTGTAGTCAATATCGTACCTTGACTCATTTGCCGGACGAAGAAAGAGCCACAAACTCCCCCCTGCAATGCAGGGGGGAGTGAACAGCCGGGAAAAACCCTTAGGTACGATGTCGTATGTCATGCTAAAAGAAACTTGGCATCTCGAAATTTTTTTCACAGGATACCAAGGTCCATCCTCTATCTTTTCCCGGCTTCCCGTCAGCCCTCACGCAAGTGAGGACTTCCGGAATCCGGCAGTTGGATGTTGAACCAGTCGATATGCCGCGTGACGTACATGATAAATGCCAGGACAATCCACAATCCGACAGAGCCCACCACCAACGCGTAATCCACTTGCTTCAGCAGAACGTAGAGAAATCCGTAAAGCACGGACAATTGCAGGAGCACGATAGCCGCTCCTTTTTTCGCATGAGTCACGCCCAGCACATAGAGAACAATCGTCAGGATGGTCGCCCCGGATGCGCCCGCATAAGCCAGAGCGAATCCTATATGCTCAGAAATTGAAATCAGCAAAAGATAAAACAGACAAAGTCCGGTGCCGGTGATGGTGTAATGCATGGGATGAAACCTCAGTCCATACAAAATTTCAATGAAGAACATGGTGGCAAACGTCAGTGCAACAAACAGGAAGGAATATTTCACGGCCCGGGTGTTTAACTGATAGGTCTGTAGAGGCATCAAAAAACGAACACCAAACCTACTTTTGTTCATTAGGTTCTTCAAGCCCCGCTTGCCGACCCAGCATTTGGGAAGGTTACGATTCAATCCCAGCACCTTCCACTCAGATTGAAATCCGCTTTTGCCAATGGCCGAAGTGTCTGGCAAAAAGGCACCATCGAAACTCGGGTCGGCCCAGTTTGATGTCATCTTCACTTCTGTTGTGACACCGAACGGTAAAAACTCCAGCGCCTCACTGCCTCTCATCCAAACAGAAATATGAAACTTTCCACTTTTATCCTTTTTAAAGTCGGAGGTCTCCGGAATTTCGGACTTGATGGCGCTGATGGAAACACCCGATGCCATACTGCCGATGGTCCGATCCAGCGTACTGCCATCCCATTGCACCACCACCTCCTTGAGTCCGCGCACCTCGTCAATCCCGAGATTCAATTCGGCGTTCTTCCAAATAACCTTTGTGTTTTTAAATTCCCGCACACGCTGGTCCAGATTGGAAAAAGTGCCTTCGAGCACCAACTTTGTTTCATAAAGAGGAATAGTATAGAGTCCGCGCTTTTTGACATGGCTCGTTGTATCCGCGCTGATGCTGAGTTGTTCCGGTAAAAAATGGACATGGCTGTGATGATCGTAAGAAACGGTTTTACCCTCCTTGTCCACTTTGGTCCGCGTCTGAATAATTGGCACAGACAGGACCACCTTACCGGTGCTCTGTTTGCGCGACCACTTGTCGGTCACTTCATTTTTGGCCTGATCGCTGAAGCGGTGCCGCTCGCGTATCAGGTCTTCCACCTGCCCCACTGGAATGAGAAGCAGGAGACAAATAAAAACGATCAGCCAGATTTTGATCCAGATACTGTTGGTGAAACGTAGTTTTTTCACGTCGTTCATGTCATCCTCCTGAATGGTTTTGTCCATTCTGCTGAAGGATTGTGAACTGACTGTGAACTGACTGTGAAATTATTATGAAATGGGCAGGGTGATGCGGAAATGGGTGCCGGTGCTGGCGGGTATCAGGGTGATGGTTCCGCCGTGCAGGGACAGGGCTTCCACGACAAAGCTCAGGCCAAGGCCGGAACTTTTTTTTCCGGTACCGGGTCTTTCCAGAGAAAAAAACTTTTCAAATATTTTGGCTTGCGCAAATTCGGGGATGCCCGGCCCCTGGTCTTTGATCGATACCAGTAGATGGCGATCATCGCTGTCCAGTTCGATATCGATCGCACCCTCCGCCGGAGAAAAATCAATCGCGTTGATCAAAAGATTGCTCAACGTTTGTTGAATCAGCAGTCTCTCACCCGTAACAAAATGGTTGGAACCTTTGATAGCAATATTCAATTGGATTTTCTTTTTCTCAATCAAAGCTGAAAATGATTTCGCAAGGTGATGCAAAATTTCTGTAACCGAAAACCGTTCGATATTTTTGAGCGCACTCCTGCTTTCAAGCTCAGCCACTGCCAGGAGTTCCTCCAGCAGTTTGTGTGCGCGCCCGGTTTCTGCCTGAATATTGGAAAGGAATAGTTTTCTCTTATCCCCAGGCATCTCATCCTGCAACAATTCTGCGGCACCCTGAATCGCAGTGAGAGGACTTTTCAGTTCATGCGTGAGATGCTGGACAAAATTTTCAACGGATTTTTTACCTTCAAGCGATATCCGCATCTCATCGAAGGCTTGCCCCAGGTTATCGAACTCAGGCGAACTGGTTTTGGGCGGTCTGGCTTTACCGCCGCCGGTGACCTCTTTTGCATACTGAAGCAATGAACGGATGGGCCTTGTCAACCAGTACGAAAACAGTACCGCCACCAAGGACGCGGTCAGCACCACCAGCAAACCTATCGAAAAAAACTTTTCTCTTCCCTGGGAAATAAATTTTTGCAGGCTTTGTTCGGGTTTGATTACCGACACCACACCGATGATTCTCCCCGTGTACACAATTGGCGCGGCAATGAAATACACCGAAGACAACGGGTCCTTGGAATCGGTGCGGGTCGACCGCGCTCCATACTTCCCTTTAAGTGTCAGGTAAACATCGTTCCACTGTGAATAATCCTTGCCGATGTTTTCCGAAGTTCTGGAATCGAAAACCACGATGCCCTTGGCATCGGTGACGTAAGCGTGAATGGGACTGCTGTCCTTTAACACCCCGTGAATTTTTGCCTTGAATTTCAGCTTCCCAAAATTGCGGAACGCTTCACTGAAGTCTTTAAAATTGAGTCGCCCGTTTTGTGATTGCGCAGACAGGTACGATGCCAGCACGTTGGAAAAATCGACCAGAGAATCTTCCATGCTCTGCGCATATTGACTGCGAATCTCTTTCATCAGCCAATAACCATAACCCCAGAACCCCAGACTGAGTACCAGGATAATGCTGATAAAAATTTTAAGTGAATATCTCAACGAGTGCTCCAAACCTTGCGGTCAGCTAACGTGGAAATATTTTGTGATGCACTCCTTGCGGAGGACCAACTGAAAACCTTTTGCGATGCGTTTTGATATTCCCTCTTTTAAAGAGGGAAGCGAAGCAGGGTGATTTTAAGTTTTGAAATGACTGTAAATCGTTGCCGCCCTTCGACAAGCTCAGGGTGACAACTTAAAAGCTAAAACCTAAACAACAATTTCCAAGGCGAGATTCTTCTTCGCCTGAAGGCTCATCAGAATGACACAATGGCAACGTTGGTCATTTTGAAAAAATCTTTTGAGCCTATCAAAAAATGTTTCAACGTTCGCCGTGCGCAAGCACCGCAAATGTTTCTAGTTGCCCGTGCGGCGAGCACCCGCAAGGTCCGGAGCACCCGCTAGTGGGTGTCTTTAATAGAATAGCCGACACCACGATGGGTGATGAGGATATCGCCGTCCGCTATTTGTTTGAGTTTATTCCGGATAGTTTTGATATGGGTATCGACGGTTCTTTCGAGACTCATGTCGGGAGATGGCCAAACATGATCCATGATCTGCTGGCGCGAATAGACCTGCCCCGGTCGCTTGAGTAGAAGACTGAGAATGCCGTATTCGTAGCGGCTCAATTCCAATACCGAATCGCGATAGCGGATCGTTCTTTTATCCTCTTCCACAATAAAGGCGGAACGGCTGGCAACTTCCGCCGGGTGCAGGCCAGTGCGCCTTAAGATGGCCTTCACCCGTGCCGAAACTTCGCGCGGACTGAACGGCTTGGTGATGTAATCGTCTGCTCCGATTTCAAGGCCGACAATGCGATCCACCTCATCGCTTCGCGCCGTTAAGAACAGGACCGGTGTTGAATGGGCTCGTCGTATTTCTTTTAGAAACTCAAAGCCGTTACCATCCGGCAGACCCACATCCAGCACAATTGCCGAATAGGATCGAACGGTCAATAACTCACGCGCTTCCAACAACGTTGCCACACGGGTCGGCTCAAACCCTTCTTTCTCGAGGGTGTAGATAAGAGTATCGGCAATACTCGGCTCGTCCTCGATCACCAGAATTGTCTGACCCATAAATGATTTCCTCTGAAACCCGTCCCGAATCTGTAATCGATCTTAATTTCAGGATGCAAAACGGCCTGCCCATCGACCATCTGATAGTCGGCAAGTGATCGTTAGGAACATGTGCTCCGCTAATATTTTCCTGGCGGACGAAACAGGGGGAGGTCGAGAATCCATTCGACATCGAACAATTCCCCGATGGTACCGAGGGTCAGAAGAAAAACATACAACGCCACTGCTGACAAACCGATTTTAGCTTTATGGCGATCCCAAAAAGACAAGGGCCTGTCGGGCGCGTTTGCTTTTTCGTCGGGCAGTGAATTGCCGGAAATTTCTTCCGGACTGTCATTGGTTTCTGTCATCATTTTTTCCAATCAAAAAACATTCATTGGTATTCATATCACTTTAACATCGTCGCGTAGAATTCGGGTCAGCTCGGTGCAGGTTTCCTGTGTTGAGCCTTTAAGGATGACCCCTTTTTTGCGATGTGGTGGCGGGGTGAGTTCCACCTGCTCGATGCGGTTGGCGGCCACGCCATACTTTTCCTTGTCAAATCCGATCGCCTCTGCAGACCACACGGTGATTTCCTTTTTCTTCGCTTTCATTATGCCTTTTAAAGAAGGCAGACGCGGTTCATTTAATCCTTTCTGGCAGGTGAGCACACAGGGCAGGGTGATCTGATAAATTTCCGATCCACCTTCCACCTGCCTTGTCACCGTTGCGGATTGATGATCGTCCGCAAAATCCAGGCGAGTGATGACGGTAAGGCAAGGCACATCGAGCATGACCGCCATCGCCGGGCCAATGTGCGCCATGTCATCATCGACCGCCTGCCGACCACACAGGATCAGGTCGAAGCCTGTCTTCATTGCCGCCTGCGACAAGGCATGCGCCACGCCGGATGAATCGAGTCCTTCAAAAATGGGATCGAGCAGATGCACCGCCTCATCGGCCCCCATGGCAAGGCCAGTGCGCAGAGTGTCGCGAAATTTTTCCGGCCCCAGAGTCAGCAGAGTGATGCACGTTTCTGGAAGGGCCTGTTTGATTTTGACCGCTTCCTGAATCGCGAATTCATCATAAGGATTGACCACCCGCGGCAGAGCTTCGCCGTCCACCTTTGAATCCTGAATCTTCAAGGTGGCACCCGTATCAATGACCTGTTTGATGCAAATGAGAATATTCATAAATATCTTTGTGTATTATCGCAGAGTCCTGGATAAATAGTAAGCGGACAGCTTCGCCAATTTTAATGCTCCCTTTTCCGAGGCGTCCGCTACAATATAAAGATACCGTAAAATTTTCCTCCATTAAAAACGCTATGGACACTCTGGTCAAAGTCGGATCCTATACCCAGCCTTATGAAGCGCATATCGCGAGGAACCGTCTGCGCGACTCGGGGATACCTGCATTTCTCCGCAACGAGCACACCATTTCCATCGACTGGTTTCTGTCCAACGCGCTGGGCGGTGTGCTCCTGCTGGTTCCGGCGGACCGGGCCGAGGAGGCACGCGCGATTCTTTCAACCGATCCCGCACCGGAAATGGACCCTGTTCTGGAAGACCCGATTTTCTGTCCCGCTTGCGGCAGTCCTGATACCGAACCCACGCAAGTCCGAAAATTCAACGCGGCACTTCCCTTCGCCCTCAGCGGCGCCCTGTTTTATTTTTTCGGACCGGAATTTATTATTCTGGTCTTTCCTTTATTTTTTGGCGGACCCGGCGTTCAGTGCCATACCTGCGAGGCAAAATCCTATATCGGCAAATGGCCGCTGGGTCGCGTAGCCAAGGTTATGGGAATCGGCACTGCGGTCTTTATTTGTCTCATGCTGTTGCAAACAGTGTTGATGGCCTGGAACAAGGAATTTGTTTTCGCGGAACGCGACTGGAATCAGGATGGAGAAACAACACTCGGGGAATATTTAGAAAGCGCGTTTGTGGTCAAGGTGCCAAACCAGCGTAGCGGGTGCTTCGATTATTACCAGCGCATCACGGGTGCCAAACTCAAGACCGAGTGCGATTTTGATTCCGGGCTCAGATTCGATTGAGAACGGTTTCATCACCCAAAAACCTCATACTTTTCCTGCGGCTTGCTAAATGAGAGTCGAGACGGTCTGGTTCCGGCCATTTTGTTTGGCCTCGTAGAGGGCCTTGTCCGCCGCCTCCACCAGGGATGCGGATTGGCGGTTGCGCGTTTTTTTTATGGTCGCGACCCCCAAGCTGATGGTCAGATGGGGACTGACATCATTTTCCGAATGGGCGATTTGTAAGTCGAGCACGGTGTGTCGAATCATTTCGGTGATTTTTCGAGCGTGCTCTGAATCCGTTGTCGGTAGCACGGCGACAAACTCCTCGCCTCCGTATCGTGCCACAAAATCGCCGGCCCGGTTGAGACTGTCACAAAGCCCCCGGGCAACGGTCTTCAGGCATTCATCGCCCTGCACATGACCGTAGGTGTCATTGTATTTTTTAAAAAAGTCGATGTCGATCAATATCAGTGACAGAGGTTGCATATCCCGACTCGCCCGGTTCCACTCTTTCTCCAGTATTAGATCGAATGATCGCCTGTTATATATTCCGGTCAGACCATCGGTTTGCGACAAGGTCTCCAATTCCTTTTCTATTTTTTTTCGTTCCGTGATGTCCCGGATATTTCCCGAAAACAGCTGGTTCCCACCCAATTTAAATTCGGCGATGCCCAGTTCAATTGGAAATTCTTTGCCGTCACTTTTCAATCCTGTGACTTCTACCAGGGTACCAATGATCCGTTTTTCACTCGTCCTCAAATACCTCGACAAAGCATTTTTATGTTTCTCAATAAATTCATCAGGCATCAATTGGGTGACATTTTTTCCGACAACTTCCTCTGCGCGATAGCCGAACATTTTTTCTGCCGCCGGATTGAAGGCACGGATAATGGATTGCCCGTCCAGGGTGATGATTCCATCTACAGTATTTTCAAACAGCGTCTGGGCCTGAATGCGGGCCAGTTTATGCTCATAGGCCAGGGCACACACAAGCGCAATAGTCAGAATGATTCCGGCTGTCAAATACGGTTGCACACGGACCACTAGAATAGATGCGCTGGAAATGAAGGTCCCCGCCAGGAGAATCCACTGGGTATGCTTTTGAATATCATTCCTGAATCTATTCAAACCAGGCTCAAGGCAAAAGGATTGATGTGTAGGAAAGTTTCCCCAAGGAGGTAAAAAAAACCGTGATTCAAAATATGCCAACCGGAAAATTTAATCAATAGACATCTTTTAAAATTTGACCTTTTGGGCCACTCGCCTCTCCACCACCTCCTGAACCTGCCTCTATGAGCTGACGCTCAGAATAGTCGTGCAATTCTGCATAGTGTCGTCCTGAGCTTGTCAAAGGAAGATCTCCATCGTTAAGATATTATAAAGAATGACATAGTGTTCCTTTGATTTTTTTCAGTGCCGCCTTGATATGATCGGAAAGAGCCTGAGCCGAAATCTTCATAGCTCGCGCCGCATGCTTCTTCTTTATTCCGCCATAGAACACCAGACAAATGGCCATGAGTTGTTTGTCCGTCATGGACATTTCTTCTAACTTAATATTCGTCTGCCTGAGATCTTCGAAACCGGGGACACAGCCATAGCCGCCGCCAGCCTGCATCGACTTGCGGGCATTCGCCACGCCCTCCAATACGCCCGGATCAAGATACGTCATGTGCCGCTCCAATGCAGGTTCCTCCTCCGGCAAATCCAATTCATTCAACCTATGAATTTTGAAAAACTGCAGGATTCCCTTTTCCTTCAGTTCCTGATGATGATGCTGGCACAGCATCACTTCGTCGGGGATTCCTGTTTCAGCATTTGTCCCTTTGTCTAGCAAGGTGACAACTCGAACTCCTGTTGAACAATAAGAACGCCCCTTGGCAACCAACCGGCATTTATTTTTCATTTCGCTTTTCATATTTCTCCAAGCAGTTAAAAGAGACCACCCATAGTAAAAAATTTCTGTTCCGGCAGTTCGCACCACCTTGCACTCCTCGCGGAGGGCGACGTAAGCTATCAGAAATTATTGAGCACATCACATAAGGCTTTAAAGTTCGCTGACCGCAAGGTCCGCTGGCCGTGCGCCGAGCACCCGCAAGGTCCGCGACCAATAACAGTTTTTGGAGATGCCCTTAATGGATTTGCTTGTTCTTTAAATAGCGTTTGAATCCTTCTTCATCCACCTCAACGAATACCGAAAACCAGGCCGGTGGATCCGGGTCCAGCAAGTCTCCCTGCAAACTTTGGGGCAGTGGGTCGGGCATGCCCGGCACCGGCACGCCATTGATATAATCCCGACCATTGGCGCATTGAATCCGCCAATAATCGCGTGCCAGGCGAAAATGAAACCACATCGCCGCCAGAGTGGCTCGGGTTTCATATAAGTAGCGGCCACAATAAAAGCAACGCCAGCCTCCATCAAAACGAAAAAGACCCGCCTTGCCACAGCCGCGCTTCAATCGCTCCCCCGATTGTAAAATCACCTGTTCAACACGACAGGTTTTCCAGGGCTCCCACTTCTGTGGTCGCCTGCGCACTGCACGCAACTTCAATTTAATTTGTCTCATATTAATCCTTTCGGAAATTTTATTGAAAAAATGGTTGGTAATCCGAAAAATTTGTTTATATTATTGTCCAGCCCCTCCATGCTAAACCGATCCCGATTCAGGTGTATGGAGAAGCGGACTGCCGGATAAAAACCTGTATTCCCTTGTAACTATTCAAAATAGGGAATTTTGTCCCATATCCACTTAAATCATGGTATAATTGTCCTTTATTGTCAACGAATATTTCCGATTTCCGAAACTTTTTCCTTATGAAAGCTATTTTGTTCCGAATTTCAGGATTGCGCGACCGCCTCTCTCTCACACGATTTTGCCTGGAGGTCGGGTTGAACTACGAAAAGCTCAAAAAAGCGTTCCAGCGCAATACGATGCCAGACGCAGAAACGCTTTACCTGATTGCCAGCCACTTTCATATTGATCTCGGCTGGCTGGTGTCGGGTCAACCGCAGGATTCCGCCAGCCATCGGTCGGTGGGTCAGCGTCTTAAAGCTTTTCGCAAATACAAGGGATGGAATCGGGCTCAATGCGCCAGCCTCTTTGGGCTGAAGGAAACTGTTTTGCAATGGTATGAAGAAGGCTCCGGAGCCATTTCCCTGAATTATCTGAAAGAACTCGAAGGCAAGACTTCACTTGGTCTTGCAAGTTTCCAGCGCGAGAATCATTCCTCTGCCGCGGCCCCACCAGAATTACGCGTCATCGCACCGGAAAATATGGATCGCGGACCCGGCATCAAAAAAGAGGACTATGTTTCTATTCCTCTGACCGACTCTGCCATCGCCGCCGGTCAGCCGATCATTCAGGAAGAAAATATTGAAGACTATGTCTTGTTGCATATTCGCGCCGCAGGAAAAAGAACCGATCTTGTCGCCAGCCGGGTAGACGGCAATTCGATGGAGCCCATGTTGCATTCCGGAGATATCATTGTGATCGACCGACACGATAAAACCATTGCCAGAAACAAAATGTATGCTGTATTTTATGAAGAAGGACTGACTGCAAAATACCTTGAGCGACAGGAAGACTGGCTCATCCTGCGGCCCATCAACCCTCATTCCAAAGTCCAGATCATTCGCCTTTGCGAGCAACCCGATCCTGTGGTGGGTCGCATCATCGGCTCCTGGAAGGAACTTTAATTTATGAGCGAATCCACCAGCCTGCCGGGATTTAAAATTCTTCTGGCTGAAGACAACCCGCTCAATCAGGATCTGGCCCAGCGACTCCTCACCAAACGTGGTCACAATGTGACCGTCGTCGGAAATGGCAAACTCGCCCTGGAAAAACTGGAGCAGGAAACCTTTGACCTCGTGCTGATGGATCTTGAGATGCCGGAGATGGACGGCTTGGAAGCCACACGCACCATTCGTGAACGAAGCAAGGAGCAATCCGGATTTTCACTACCCGTGATCGCCATGACAGCCTACGATGAACAGGAAATGAAAAAAGAAATCGCCGAGGCCGGTTTTGACGGGGTAATTAATAAACCGTTCCGACCGAAAGAACTCGACAGCGAAATCCGCGCCATCGTTGAAAAAACGCGGGGGGAGGACTGAAGAAATTTCCCTTGAGAATTTTTACGCCTAATTTGAAGGTGCCACCGGCCAGTGCTGGTCATCACGATAATCGGTGGGAGGTCCAGCTTCCAGTGTATCGCTGGCTGTGCGCACCGATTTCACCCAACTCCACATTCCTAAAATCGCCTGCAATTCTGCAGACTCTGCTGTGGTGATAACGCCGCGTGTTTCTTTCAGGTGAAGCTCCGCCGCATGAGCAAGGATATTTTGCTGTTTCCATTCAGGACCGATCACCTTCGTGATCCGCCGCCGCGCTTCGTTCTTGATACGTTTGATCGGGTTGATCGACTCGGTACTGATTCTAAACTGCCCCATAATTTACCCCTCCTCAGTTCCAGAAAAGTGAAACGTTTTCAAAATTGAAAACTTTATTATTTGCCGAGACCAGTTTCCACTTCATTGACGACCCACTCGGCTGACCGGAAAGATCAACCCCGCCGCTCAGCATACTCTGCCAGGGGAAGCCCACTCCTTGGGCGGTCAAGGTCGCCTGGGTGAAAGTCGTGCCGCCATCACGCGAGACATAACCTGAAATATCGGTATCCGGTGTGATCGCGCTGACCGGTGTAATCAAGAAACTGAGATGCGCTTCGGTTGGCACGGCGTTAGCCGTGATGGCTGTAGATTGCACAGTGATGTTGGCATCGGCGGGTGCGACTTCCATTTTCACAAGACCCAGATTACGGTCTGCCACGCCCAGCGTATAGCCAGAATCGCTGGCAATGTTATAACCGTTAAAACCACTGCGCTCATAATAGCCATCACCAGCGTTACCGGCGACAAGACCGATATCATCATTTGCCGCATCGGAACTGATGTCGAGAATCACCACATAGTCTTTGGTTTCATCGACGGAAAATAACAACCAGTCGGAAACAATGGTGGTGTTCACCGGGACGATACCGGTACCGGATGCACCACTGAACAACACTTCCACTGGCGCGTTTACCGTTGCGGCCACACCGGATCGTTCACCGATGGAAACGTTGTCGATCTTCATTCCCCCACCCGCCAACGCCGCATTCAAGGTAAGCCGAACGTAGGCTCCGGAAGTGGTGATATTTGCGCCCTTAAGAATATTGCGGATGGAAAAATTAACGAAGCCGGTGCTGTTGGAGTTGGCGGTTTTTGTCCAGGAGTCGGCTCCGGCCCCCACTCCGTTCTTGTAAAAATCACCGGCTGAATCGTAGACCTGGTTGGATGATGCTGGCAGGTCAATATACGTTTCAGTGCTGAAAGGGTTGACCACGCCATCGACCAGGTTCAATTGACCCAGCGCAAAGATGCCAGCGGCAAGCGTCGTGTTGTAGCCGATGTTGGATTTAATCGAAGACACCTCTTGAGCCAGAATCGGCCATTTGGTGATGTCGACACCGCCGAGGCCCAATGTTGAGATGGCGCGAACCGCATCGCCTTTATAGTTGATGGTCATGGTGTTCCTTTAAACAACAGGTTTAATATTGAAGTGAATGACGACCGTGATTTCCGCACCAGGCTCGGTCGCCCCCACCCCTTTGACTTTCAACCCCAGTTTTTCCGGGGTCGTCGCCAGCGGGTCATAGTTCAACCCGGTCACTTGGGTATTGCCACTGGTCTGGCCAATATTGATGGTCACCGTTTTTCCCTGCTCGATTCCGTTTTTTAAAAAGTCCACCGAGAAGGCACCGCCGATGGGTGCCATCCTCGCGTACAGTGAAACCGCAGTGATGACGACCGCCTCATCGAACAGGAAATCGTTGAAGAACACTTCCCCGTCCACCGCCTCGCCGCCCAGCGGGATAACTAGATAATGCGCCGCCGATTGATCGAGCTTGTCGGCCCACCGCTCGACATCCAGTTCCCAGGCCTCATTTCCGGTGTCCGGTTTGGTCAGGTTGAGTCGCGTCGTGGTCTCCGGCATGATTTAGGAAACCCTCTGGTAAGTGTGTTCGATGGTGACCGTCATAGTATCGTTGGCCCCCTTGTTCTTGACCGCAAAACCGATGCGCGTAAGCATGTCTCCGGAACTTGCCGCGTTAAAAATCCCAGCCTCGGTCAACGCCCCGGTCCCCACTCCCGGTCCAAGCGTTGCCACATAAGTGACCTTCTTGTCCGAACGCATCACAGATGTCAACGCCACTCGTGACAATTCTGTTTGTAAAGTCGTATCGGTTCCGACCGGTGCATTGATGCCGGTGCCCACCGCCAAATGAGACATGGCGATCTGGTTTTTTTCTGCCATCTGGTCCGCCATGTGTTGCAAGCCACTATCGACGATCATCGTTTTCTCCTTTGTGTATTTTTGAAATATAAAATTTTTCAATCGGATCAGTGATCCCTGCCTCGATCCTTCTTTCTAACGGGCGGGTTATCAGCATCCGTTTTCTATCTTTTAATTTTCCATCGGGGCCCGAGATTTCAATCGTCAGGGTTTCCCGCGCCAGCAGATGATCCATTACATCAACACCTCGCGACCGCCCCAGCCGGTGAAGCCCCAGGCCTGATTGCCCCAACCACCTTCAGCAGAAGAAAACGCGGCCTCGCCTGCACCGGCCCTATCGAGAGCTTCAGCAAGATTCAGGTGGTGCAATAAAACTTCCGCCACCTCTGAACTCTCTCCAGTTAACAGTGACGATTGAAACAACCAATCTTCCATCGCCTGCACGGGTTCCGTGACATCGGCAGGTTGGTCCCAAAAACCTGCCAGTTCCTGCGCTGAAACGGGATTGTTTCCGCCCGTCTGCCAGTTCAAAAAAAGGGTCAGGATTTCATCACCGGCGACCTCCTCCTGCGCGGTCTCCTGTAAGAATTCGATCGGGAATAAATGAAATTGTAGACGCACCGCCTGCAGGCCGTCCGGGGTTTCCTCCCCGGCAAGATCGGTCCGTCCCGTCAGCCGGGCAAAGACTCCGTTCAACCCGGTATCAGGATGATCCAGTTTGACGATGTCTCCCCACTCAAGATCCAGATGCGCAAGGGCCACATCACATTCCAGTAAGGTGGGCGGACGCGACAACTCTGCCAGATAAAAACCGGCCAGATCCTCAGCCATCGCAGGCACCGCACACCAGTCGAGAGGTCGACCACCGGGCGGCTCCACGTTGCCAAAAAGTTCCGACTGCACCGTATCCTGCACGCGCAACAATTTTCGATAGCGGTCCCTGCGGACAGTTGCACTCCAGTCCCGTTCATAAGGCAGATTGAGGGCAGTACTGAGGGCGTTGGTTTTGCCACGTATCAGTTTCACTCGCGGATGGTTACTTGCCGGATGCAACAGCACGGTGGCATCGCTCAGGGTTTTAACTTCCTGGCCTTCGAGACCGGCAGAGGTATTGAGCGGATGGAACAGCAAGCGCGATCGTCCCGCCGGACTCCACAACAACCGACTGCGACTCGACACCATCCACGCTTGCCAGAGTTCAGCCAGCGTCTGTCTCTGCTGAACCACACCCGACAGGCGATACCCGCCTGGCACCGCGCCCAGCAACAAACTGCCGGTGCTGGCAAACGATGCGCTGTCGATGGAAGCATCCGGAAGGAGCAAAATATTTTTAAGTGACCATAAAAATAAATGGTCGGGCCGCTCCAGCAAACTATTCGGGACACCGCTCACCGAACCTGCAGGATCATCTATCACTCCACTCACATCCGCTGTGATATCCCCGGAAGATTTCAAGCGTCGGCGGGCGTATTCGATTTCAAACGCCGTGTGCAGAACATAGACCGTCCGACCATCGCTCGATCCCAGGTACTCCACCTCAACCTCGCGTCCGCTGAACCACGACCAGTCGGCATTGACCGCAGAGGTAACATCAAAAAAATCGACCACCGTTCTTGTTGGTTTTTCCGTCACCGCAGACAACGAAGGTTGCAAAGAGGCTTGCGTGGTAGCACCGGATTTCAAAGTCTGCTGGGATTGCTGTGTGGCCTGGGTCCCGTGCGGATAAAACAGAAGTCGCTTGACACTGGTCAGGCTCACGGTCCACTGTCCGCCCTGCGCACCTACCGAAAGTGTCATGGTGCCGGGCTGGGCCGAACCGTTTAAAGTGAAGGAAGATGTGTAATCAAAATTGGCACGCGCCGGATTCCATTTCGCTACTTTATTCCCGTGAAAAAACAGGGCGGCTTCGCCGATACCGAACAATCCACCTTCTACATTGAGATTGAGCTGGTACTCACCGTGGGTGGCCCCGGTCGGTGCCGAGGGAAACGTGATGGTGACAAAAGTCAGACCGGCAATCAGATTTTGATATTTTCCAGTACCAGAAACCGCCCCCTGTTCAACGACATGGTCGGCATTGGACGTGGGAGCAATCGACGGTTGCGGAATATCGATGGGAAAACCAAAGGTGTCGAGATGGTTGTGGGTGATGTCCGTCGACCCTGTGGTCACCGCTGAATCATCATCCGCCGGGGGCGACAGGGTTCCCACCTCGCCCACACCCGACAGGCGAACAGCAATGGAATCGGAGGACAGCCTTTCTTCCATAAAATGTTCGACCCGTAACAGCACCCGACCAATCTGCCCCAGCGGTGCCATAACATCGGCCTGCCGCAGATTCAATTTACGGCTTGCCTGATTGATTCTGGCGTAACGCGAACGTAGATTCGGTTGCATGGCAAACGATGCGTCAACGGCGGTATTCCCACCTGCCACTTCATCGAATTGCGCCTGCAAAAATTTGGTATCGACCGAACGCACCTCGCGCGGTTGGCTGGAAAAAATAACTTCTCCCTTAACCACGTCCAACGTGTAATCCGCCGGGTCCACCGGATGCCCACCCACACAGACGCGGCTGATCGACTGAATCGGGAACACCGGGTCACTGAAAAGAAAACGATGGTCGCTCACCTTTTCCAGAACCTCGTCATCGGCAAAATGAAACTCGGCGATGCCACTGCATCCGGTAAACTGGTTGACCGTCTTGCCGGTATAAATAATTTCGTCGTCGTTCAGCACCAGCGTGCTGGTGTTGGGAAAGTCCTCCGTACTCGCCACGTCCAGCGTGCTCGAGCCCGGTAAGGCAACCGAAGTCAAACGGGTGCGCTTCACATTGCGCACACGAATCCCCGGCACCTGGCTCACCGCACCGATGACGATAGGTCGCGTCTTGCCCAGGTTTTGCAAAGGAACATTGGGGTAATCACTCAACGTGACAGGAGTGCCCAGCCCTTTCCGCCCCAGCGATTCCGAAAAAGGGGTCAACGGCAGTCGGCATTCGGACGCATCGTATTGCACCGGATCGGCAATCACTCCGGCGAATAGCGGTGCCAGATCACTTTCATCCAGACCTTCACCCTCGAACCATTGGTAAAGAGTCACCATGGCAAGCTCTGGTGGGTACTGTGCAAACAAATCGGAAAAACGCGTGGCACCCGGTGCCAGGTTGGACGGACCGTTCCACAAGATGACTGCCTTCAGCGTGTCGGGACCGGCACCCTGCCAGCGCAAAACCTGCGCCTGCCAGGCTTCCGCACCCGTTGTTAGTGCCCGGTCGGCAAAGCGTAAGGTCAAAGCTGAGGTGGATGGCCGCGCCGCCCATTCCAGCTTCAAAAGCAAAACTGGTTGATGGACGTTTTTATTTTTTCCGCTAATAAATCCGGATGTAAAATCGTTTCTCATGGATCAACCTTTTAAGGATTGAGAACGGTTCAATTGCAAACGATCCTGTATGGAAATACCCGCGCGGTGGCGTCGCCTTCCAAGCTCTTCCTTCAAACGGCTTTTCAAAATATTTTGTAACTGCGCCTGCCAATCATTCACCGATTGCAGTTGCTGATAAAACTCCGTACGCAGAGACACCGGATGCGTGAACAGAAAATTTTTCGCCCCGTCAAAAACTTTCAAGGGAAACACAATCGCGCCGGTCACCTCCTGCACCCCTTCGGCATCCACTTCAAACTTAACGTCTTCAATTTTTAATTGTTCCCAGTCGATCATGCTCCCGGCTCCTTCAACAGTTGAATGGTTCCCGAATGCCGCCCTGCGGCGGCTTGTTTAAAATCGAATGCACTCCACCAGCGAACGCGGGTGATGCCCCCACCCGGGTCGGTGTAGTCAAACGGGGCGGCGGTCTTTCTGACCGTGTCAAAAAATAAAGCCACCTGATCCCGATCCGCCTCTGGCAAATGATCGAACACCAGCTCGAACATTTCCCGCGCCGGGGTCGATGGATCCTGCACCAGTACAGCTCCTCCGGCTGTTTCCCCGCGTGCCTGCCGATGAAAATCGCGCTTGTGCCCGATGGGAAAGCGCGGCGGTTTGGACGGGGTCCAGCTGAGGGTGGGGCTGGCCTGAGTCGGATAACTGAACACAATTGCCATGGTTAAACTCCTGTTGGAAAAAAGAGCTTTGCAAAACTTAAAACCCAAATTCCAAGGCGAGATTCTTTCCTTCGACAAGCTCAGGACAGGCTCAACAAAGGAAGTTGCTCAGAATGATAGTTCGTTGATTTTATGTGTCACATTCAAGAACGCGAGTAGCGTTCTTGAATAGATGTGACAAGCGGTTCTTGAAGAGAGGAAAAGAGTTTCAAGGTTATGCAAAAGTCACATGGAAAAGATCGGGTTAACCCAGACGCGGCAGTCGGTAAGGGTCCCATAACGCCCGCACTGGCAAAGGCAATTGATCCCGATTGAACTCCGCAAGACCCGGCACCGGCGCAGACGCCTCGAACAACCAGGTTTTGTCGGCGTAGAGCAAGCGCATCCAGAGCAACATGCCCTGACGCAGAGCTGAGGGCACATCGACCGCAGTGCCGTAGCCCGCGACAAATTCAATTTCGACCGAACGGGCAATGCGCAGTGCCGAAGGCCAGCTCTGACCTTCGCGCAAAATCAAACGACCCGGCTGGGATGCGCTGTCCACCAGATAACGCGCGGCATCAAGAGTGGTCGCCACGTCATTCGCAGAGTAAGTTTTGACATGCGTGATCGATTGCAGAGGCGGACGTGGTAGTTCGAGCTCTTTAAGATGCGCGCTGTCTGGTTTAAAAGCATCCAGCCAAAGTACCCAAGTCTGCGTCATCAAAGTGCGGCGCGTGAACGCCTCACAACTTTCACGCACCGCCTGAATAGCACTGGTGATCCAGGCCGTCTCGGCAGGGTCACTGGTCTTGAGATAAGCTTGCGTTTCAGCAAGGCTGAGGGGTTCGCCAGTGGGCGGTGTTTTCAATTCAAGTGCCATGACTTTTCCTCCGTTGACGGGTTCTGCTCTTGCCAGATTTATTTTCCGGAGCCGCACCCTTGTTTTTCGTCTGCCGTTCAGGGATGCGCCGTGCCCAACCTTCTTTGACAAAAATGCGTGCCAGCGATTCCGGCAAATCAACCCTCTGCCCCTTTTCATAATGGACAACCGTGTGGCCCTCAGGGCAAGCGGTTTGCGTGGTTTTCATTTCGACTTTCATAAAAGAAATTTTCCTCCAGAGAACCCCGCCCTGATCAAGGCGGGGTTTCAATGCTTGGGTTAAGCCCTACGCCGCCGGGGCTTGATGCGGTTGACCGAGGATCACGGTGGCGGTCGAAAGTATGGAAGGCGTGGTGCCAGCGATGGTCAACACCCCGCGCAGGTAGCGGCTGGTTCCTTTGTAACCAGCCGACTGAATTCCCTCGCCAGCAAAGGCGGAAACCGCCATCAGGCTTCCCTCCAGTTCTTGTGCCGGGACATCGGTCCAGGTACTGGCATCGTCCGAGGACTGAAGTTTTGGCGTGTACACCTCGTCGGTATTGACAAAGTCGCCCACCCATAAATAAAACAGGACAACAGCCGCGCTGAACCCACGGATGTCGACCGTGTCGCCGTTCTGGGTGGCGGTGTAGGACGAGGGTTTGATGGTTTGAATCGGATGGATATTGTTCTGAATGTCCCGCATGAGAGCACTCCTTATATGGAAAAGGTTTTGGGGAAGAAAAATCCGGGGAGGCTTCCCGGACGGGGTCGACAGAAATTTTATCCACCCCGTTCCGGGAAACAGTCGCTGGCAAACTTACGCAGAAGTTTTTTGCAGGACCAACGCTTCGAAGTTGGTCACATCGCCACCGGTTCGTTTGGTCGTGTAAAACAAAACAAACGGTTTGGCACTGAACGGATCGCGTAGCACCCGCACCCCGGCGCGGTCGACGATACTGTAGGCCTGATTCCAGTCGCCGAAGGCGATGGACAGCGAGTTGGCGGACACCGCAGGCAAATCTTCCATGCGTTCGATGGGATGACCGAGCAGGCTCTGCGGTTCACCGACCTTGAGCCCCGGCTCCCACAGATAATCGCCGCCGCCGTCTTTGAGTTTGGCAATGGTTTCGATGGTCGCGCGTGCCATCAACCAGGAGGCGTTGCGTACATACGGAGTTTTCAGCGCATAAAATAAAGTGCGCAGACCGTCCGCCGTTAACTGGCTGGCATGACCACTGTTGATTTGCTCAACTTCACCGGGGTTAGTGGTGCCAGCGGGATAGGTGAGAATGCCTCGCGGTTTGTCGGTACCGTCGCCGTTGATGAATGCCGCGTTTTCTGTGTTGCCCATCTTGAGCGCGATCTTGCGTGCCAGCCAGTCTTCAACGTTCACCCGCGAGTCATCCAGCAATTGCTGGGTAGCTTTGGGCATGGCGTACATTTCGTGCACAGGAATCCGGCGTACGCCGATGGTCGGGGTGGTGGTCTCCGCCCGAACTCCAGTCTCGGCAGTCCAGCCGACACCCGCCTCGCCAATGTCTTCGGGAATCTCCAGCGCATCGGTGCTGATGGTCTCAACGCTTGCCACATTTCTCATGGGCGAAGTTTCAAACACCTGCTCGACAATCTGATGCGACATCTCCGGCGACACCCAGTAACCTCCCTGCGGATCGGAATCGACCGACAGCAGTTTGATTTCGTCGGCATCGAGGGCGCGTTCACCGAAACGCAGGTATTGGCGCATGGCCTGTTTGCGTTCCATGTTGCCTGCCTCTCCATTATTCCGGTTCATTTCGAGGGCCGGACGCGACAGCCGCGTCTCCAGAGTTTCCAGTCGGTTTTTCATCTCGTTTATGTCCTGCACATCTCGCACGAGGCTGTCCACCTGATTTTTGAGCAGAGGATCGCGTCGCCCGCGTTCGATCTCTGCCAGGCGTTGATCATTTTTAACTTTGAATTCCTGGAAGGATTTGTTGACGTTTTCTACCAGACGTTTGACGTCTTGCATTGCATTCTCCTTGGATAAATGGGTGTGACCGTCTTTGTAAAACGGCTAAGTGAAAAGGAAAAAATAAAAGGGGTCGGCTTTAGGAAATCAACCGATCAAAGAAGGGAGGTGTGAATGAGAGCTGAGTTCAGTTGAGCCAGCGCATGCGACAGGGGGTCGTTAATTTTAACGGCAGTGACACCCGCCTGCGGGTTCATGGGAAAAGTCACCAGACTGTATTCCATCAACTGGATTTCAATCAGATGCCGCACCGCCGGGTCTTCAAAATCGTTTTCCCACAGCACGGTTTTAAATCCGATAGAAAGTCCTGTGCGCCCGCCGACCTGCCTGGCCATTCGCATCAGGCTGTGACGCTCGCGCGCTGATTGCACATTGAGGTCGAGCTGGCCCACAACGAACAGTCCGCGCGAATCCTCAAACGCTTCCAGGTTCCAGCCGATCTGTTGCTCAGGATTGTGGTGGTCGAGGATCGGCACTTTGCCGCCGTGCGTTTCAAGCAGGGTTTCAGTGAAGGCACCGGGGGCGATCACATCCCCGCCGAGATCAACATTGCCGAAGGTGGCGGCGTAGCCTTGAAACCGTCCGTCTGCCTCGACCTGTTTTAAATCGAAATCAAAAGATTTGTATTCCATATTGAGAGCCTTTATGGGTGCTCGCCGCACGGGCGATAGGAAACATTTTTTGCGATGCGCTTTGATATTCAAAAACGCGAACAGCCGTTTTTGAACAGGTGTGACCAGGCGTTCTTTATCCCCCTTTTTAAAGGGGGCTGGGGGGGTTTGGACAATGCGGAGCAATCAGCCGATGGATTCTTAAAACAGTTTTGATCCAGACGGAGCGTAACAATCACCCTGCTCTTTGCTGGCTGTGCGCCAGCACCTTCGCGTCTCTCTTTACAAGAGGGAATACCAAAGCCTGCCCCGCAAATGTTTTCAGATGGTCGTTCGCAGGTGTTTGTCTATCGAGGAGTTGAGACCGTCACCACCAGCGATGGGTTCGTAGCCCAGGGCTTCGCGTTTTTCGTTGACGGTAAGAAAGCGTGCCGTGTTGACCCGCCGCCAGAGCGATTCCCGGTCTTCCGCCAACGCTTCGATACAATCGGTGTTGAAGTCGAGCACCAGATCGTCACCAAAGCGCGGTACCAGCCAGCGATTGAGCGCATCGCGCAAGCGACTGAGAGCCGGGATGACCACTTCCGTATAGAGTGCCTTGCGCGCTTCTTTCCGATTTTGATGGGTCGCGGGAGCGAGCCCAATCAACTCCGGCGGCACGTTATAAATCTGCGCAATTTGCAGGGCACTGAAACGTTGACCTTCGATCCAGTCCATGTCTTTGGGCGACACCGACAGCTCTTTCCATTCGAGATCTTCCTCCAGCAGGAGCGGTAGCCGCGCCGTTTGTGCCCCCTGAAACTTGGACCCCATTTCACTTTTGAGTCGGTCAAACTGTTCATCGCTCAAACGCTTTTTGGACACCAGCGCGCCCGAAGGCACCGCCGAGTTTTGCAGGAGGGCCGCGTTCCAGCGGTCACAGGCATTGAGCTTGTCGACCGCAATGGAGGCCACTTCCACCGGCGACTGTCCGTACCAGTCGTCGAGAGGATTGAACAGTTTCATGTGCAGAACCTGCTCCGGCGCGAAGCGCACCGTTTCGCCGCCGACGCGATACTCGTAACCGGCGATGAAATCCGTGCGGTCCGGCAGAACACTCATCCGATCCGGACGCAGGGCATACAATTCAGACGGGCGGGCATTGCGCGCGCCGGTCGCTTCAATAAAAACGTTGCCGGAAAGATAGAGCTGAGAGATGACCGTCTCCATCCATTCAAACTGCCCCATAAAGGGATTGGGGCAGGCCAGTAATTTTAAAAGAGGGTGATCCGGCACCTCTTGCCATTCGCCGCCTTTGGGGTGGCGCGTGAGGAGCCAGGGAACACCAGCGGACGCGCCTGCGATTTCACGCACACAGGCGTGGACGACACTGTTTTGCTGATAACCTTCCTTCATCAATTGGTCGTAGCGCGGTTTGAGTCGGGTGGCCCCCGGCAGGGGCAACCATAAAGTGAGGGCGCGAGTGGCTTGACTTGCTTTGCTTTGGAACCAGGACTTGATCGGCATGTGTTGGCCAGTTTTGGAGGTTGGTAGGGAAGAAAAAATTTTTATAAACTACGGATGCGGGGACCGCCGTGGGAACGGCTGATCAGGGTGAGCAACATTTCCAGAGCATCGGGGCCGTCATCGTGATCGGCCCTCGGGTAATAACGCAGTTGGTCGAGCAGTAAGGCCTGACCTCTGCGAAAGCGGAACACCCCGTTTTTGATATGAGGTTGCAGGCGGGCGATTCGAAGACGCTTGTCGGTTTTGGGGCGGAGCCCTTCCACCGCCATGAACAGTTTTTGGCGGCGACTTTCTTTTTCGACATGGTCTTTGAACAACTCCTGAAACTGAATCTCCTCGATGCCTACCAGAGTGAAACCGTATTTTTTGTGCCAGGCGAATAAATCCAGCATCAATTTATCCGGATGACGTTTATTGATATCGGCTTCGAGAATATCGACCGTGCCGTCCTTGAGTAACCCCCCAATGAGCAAAGCCGACGGGTCGCTTTGCCGCGAGGTCTTGCCCATGGAAGGATCGACCGCGCAGAAAATTCCCTGATAAGCCTCGGCGGCGAGGCGGATTTCAATGTCTTCCTCTTCCGCAAAAACAAACCAGTCGTTGCGGAACAGCGCGTCGTCCGGATGCAGAGGTTCATTTTGTTTTTCCGAATCGAAAAATGCCGGGCCATCCGAGACCCGCATTTTCATCAGGTAGGGATAGTCTTCCACTTGCGGCCACAGCACTTCGGTGCCGGTCAACATGGCTTTGCGGTGGGACTCAAAAAATTCATCGGCGGTTTGTTCTCCCTGATTGATGTAAAGCGCCTCCCAGGTTTCCCACAGGGGAGACGTCGAAAATTTGGAAATTGCCCGCCAGATGCGTCCGTTCCAGCCGGGCCGTTTGAGCAGGCAGGATAAAAGCGAGTCGTAGTGCAGAACCGTGCCGACCACCAGATAAACCGTGTAAACTCCACCGGCTTTGAGCAGGGCCTTGAAAAACCAGGTGCGGTCCTTCTCTCTTTGTGTGGGTGAATCAATTCTGCCATCGCTTTCCAGATCATCGCAGATGACAAGATCGGGCCTTCGATTGCCGTGGCGAGCCCCGCGAAGGGCTTTGCGCTTGCCCCAGCATTTGAGTCCCACTCCATTTTTTGTGACGATCTGCCCGATGCGCCAGGGACGAGAGCGACCGCAGGCTTCCGGAAAGTCCGTTTGCAGTCTCTCGTTGACTTCAAGTTCGGCTTTGATGAATTCCAAAAACTCCTGGGCCTGCGGGCCGGTGTCGGAAATGATGCCGATGAAACGGCGATACCGCCCGACAATGCACCAGAGCGGCAGGATGAGCGAGGTCAGTGTGGATTTGGCGTGGCCGCGAGGTGCGGCTTCCGCCTGTTTTTGTCCGCGTCCCGTTTGCACCGCTTTAAGGATGATCTGTTGATAAGTCGTATACAGAGCCTCGTGCATTTTTGAGGGTGGGTCGGTCAGGTAATGCGGGAAATAGGTTCGGGCAAACCATGACAAACTGGTCAGGGCTCGCGCCCGTCGTCGCCGGATATCGTCCGGCCGGTTTCGCGGGAAGGGCGAGACGGAGCGGGCGATGGCTGAGCGGATTCCGGCGAATCCCCGGGCAAGATCGGTTGACTGTCGGAATGATGCCAAGTTTGCTTCACCTTTTGTTCTATCAATTCCAGATGATCGCCAAGAACGCGGGCGCAATCGGATTCGCCCCGATCAAGAAGAAACTGCACGACCGTTTCCAGTGATTCCAGCAACAGTTGATCGCGATCGACCCTCTGGCTTTTTTGCCGGGCCTTTAAAACGTCGAGAATACGATCCACATACATGACGTGAATCCGGTGGATCGGTAATTCTTCCGGTAAATAATTGAGAGCCTTTTTGATTTCCCCGCGAGCTGATATCAAATCAGACAACAACGGATCGAGTACCCGCAAGGAAGGGTCAAGTGGCGGGGGAGTCTCAACCAGCTTTCGGGTAGGTGCGTTTTCTATGCTGGAGTTTCTGGTTGAGGGCGTGCAATTGTCGGAAAATTCCTCCGAGGGAGGAGTCTGTTTTTCCTGTGGTGAGAAGCAACCACTCTTTGGTGACGAATTGTTCATACAATTTTCTCTGGTCGGTGATGCGGGCCGATTCAAGACGCTCCAGAACGCGGTCCATTTTTTCAAACCGGTCAATGCTGTCCTGTTTAATTTCCTGCAAGCGGCTTTCGACACCCAGAAGCAAACGGCGAATGATCCACCCGATCAACCCGAGGCCCAGCATGAGGGCGAGATTCAAATAGGGCGTGATGGTACGAAAAAATTCTAGTGTCATTTTTGTTGACTGGGTCTGTTAAAAATTTTTGGATAATTGAGAAGGCTGATAGAAGCACACTCGTTTGTATCACTTCCTGCCTTGCCCGAATTTTAAGGGAGGGAGGGGGTGGCGGTTATTTGCGCACCCCCCAAAGGCAGGAAACACCCCTTGTACTTTGGGGCGGGAAAAGTGAAGTAAAAAAAACACGACAGCGGGAAAGTGAGGGTACTCATGGCTTCCCCAGGGGAAGGCCTTTTTACCTTCCTGCTAATTAGCAAATGGATCAAGGGTGCCATGAGGTAACTCTCACAAAACAAAGCGATTTTTCAATATGCGACTCAAGGGGTGCATTATTTTTATGGAAGTGTGTACCTTGTTTGAAAATAATTTGATCTCGAATATTTTGTTATTGCGACTCTTATGAATTTCGCGCACGTTCTGCTCTTTTTTTTGATTGCCAAGGTCGCGTAGATTTTCTATAGTCCCTCCATTCCCACCGAACTTTTCATCACATTTTTTTGAGCCATTTTAGCCAAGCTGTCGAGGGCCCTCCATGAATTCTCTTTGGAATTCCTGCTTGCAGGAAATCGAAAAAAAGATACTCCCCGAAAATTTCAATACCTGGTTTTCCCCTACATTTCCATCGTCAAACGACCAAGGCCGGTTGACCATCGCCGTACCCAACCGGTTCTACGAAAAATGCCTGACTGAAAATTATCTGAGCCTCATTCAGGACACATTGGACAACCTGTCCCAGGAAAAAGTAGAAGTCCGGTTTGAAGTGATTCCCGGCGGACTCAGTCCTCAAACCCCACCCGTCCAAACTCCGGCTGTCGCTCCGGTTGCACCCCAACCTGCGCCCACTCAGCAAAAAGAACCTTCACCTTCGATTTTTATGCAGGCTCGCAACCCGGCCTACCAGACCTGTCTCAACCCTAAATATAAATTTGACAGTTTTGTGGTGGGACCCAACAACCAGTTTGCCCAGGCCGCCTGTCAGGCGGTTTCCAGTAACCCAGGACTCAACTACAATCCTTTATTTTTATATGGAGCGGTAGGGCTTGGTAAAACGCATCTGCTCCACTCGGTGGGCAACGAAATCCTGAAAGCTCATCCGGATGCCAGGGTGCGTTACCTTTCTGCCGAAAATTTTACGGTGGACCTTATTGAATCGATCAAACGCGACCAGATGCATTCCTTTCGCGAACGCTATCGCCCTCTGGATGTTTTGCTGGTCGATGATATTCAGTTTCTGGGAGGCAAAGAGCGGACGCAGGAGGAGTTTTTTTACACCTTCAATTCACTGTACGAGTACCACAAGCAAATTGTGATCTCCGCCGACCGCTACCCCAAGGACATGCACGACATCGAAGAGAGACTGCGCTCGCGCTTCGAGAGCGGGCTGATCGCCGATATCATCCCGCCCGATCTCGAAACCAAGATCGCCATCCTGTTCAAAAAGGCCGAATCCCATAAGAAACAAATCTCTCAGGACGTGGCGGCGTTCCTCGCCCAAAACATCAAGTCGAATATCCGCGAACTGGAAGGCCTGCTCCTGCGTGTCATCGCCTACGCTTCTTTCACCAAACGCAATCTCGATATGGCCCTGGCGCAAGAGGTCCTCAGGGATTTCACCGTCGACAAAAACCGCAATTTCACCATCCCCAATATCATGCGGACCGCCGCTTCTTTTTTCAATCTGAAGGTGCAGGATTTGAAGTCAAAACGACGCTCTCGCGAGATTTCTGTACCCCGTCAAATCGCCATGTTTATCTGCCGCGAACACACCCCGGCCTCGCTTCCGGAAATTGGTCGTCAGTTTGGTGGAAAAGACCACACCACGGTAATTTTCTCCCATAAAAAGATTGCGAAATTGGTTAAAGAAAACAAAGAGATAGAAAAAACGGTCGACGAGATTGTCAAAATAATTGAGCAGGGCTGAATTGTTAAAAAAACGTGTAAATTCTGTCCATATTTGACACAAAAATTTGCTATAATAAACAGGTCAATACTTTTCCCCATCCGCACTCGGAGACGACCCAATTTCACACCGTATTATTCACCAGAAAATACCCTAGGAATTGGTCGTTTAGGTGGGTTTTCCCCAAATCCACAGCACCTACTTCAACTACTAGTCTTATTCTTTAAACTCTTTTTCTAGAACCTATGGAAAACACCGAACCCAAAGTTTACGATTCCTCCAACATCAAAATCCTCGAAGGTCTGGAGGCGGTTCGTAAACGTCCTGCTATGTACATCGGTGGTACCGGCCTTGATGGTCTGCATCACCTGATTTATGAGCTGGTCGATAACAGTGTCGATGAGGCGATTGGGGGATTCTGTAAAGTAATCGAAGTCACCCTGCACATTGACGGGACGGTGACGGTGTCTGACGATGGTCGTGGGATCCCGACGGATATCCATAAGGACAGACAGATTTCGGCCGCAGAAGTGGTCATGACGGTTCTGCATGCAGGCGGCAAGTTCAGCAATGATGGTGAAGGGGCCTATAAGATGTCCGCCGGTTTACACGGGGTGGGGGTTTCGGTGGTCAATGCTCTGTCCGAAACGGTGGATCTTGAGATCAGACGTGGTGGCAAGGTGCATCGGCAGAAATACGGTCGTGGCAAGCCGCTGACCTCGCTCGAGGTGGAGGGAAACACCGAGTCGACCGGAACGCGCATTACGATCCGGCCGGACAGTGAAATTTTTGAGGACGTGACTTTCAGCTTCGATGTTCTGTCGCACCGGCTACGCGAGTTGTCTTTCCTGAACAAGGGGCTCAAGATCCACATCCATGATGAGCGTGATGGTCGCAGTCACGATTTTATTTACGAAGGCGGGATAAAGTCATTCGTCGAGCATCTGAGTAAAAACAGGAAAGTGATTCACCCCACTCCGATCTATATCGAGCGTACCAAAGACGACTGTATTCTGGAATTGTCGATGCAGTACAACGATGGCTATCAGGAAGAGATGTTCACCTTCGTGAACAACGTCAATACGCGTGATGGCGGCACCCACCTGAGTGGTTATCGCTCAGCCCTCACCCGCACCATCAACAGTTACGCCACACAAAACGGCATGCTCAAAAACGCAGGGATCACTCTCACCGGTGAAGACATGCGCGAAGGTATCATTGCGGTGCTCAGTATAAAAATCCAGGACCCTCAATTTCAAGGGCAAACCAAAGGTCGTTTGGGGAACTCGGAAGTCAAGGGCATCGTCGAGCAGATAGTTAACGATCAACTCGGGCAGATATTTGAGGAAACACCGCAGATAGCCAAAGCGATCTGCCAGAAAGTGATTGGCGCGGCACAGGCACGCGAAGCGGCGAAGAAAGCCAAGGATCTGGTAAGGCGCAAAAGCGCGCTGGAAATCAGTTCCCTGCCAGGGAAACTTGCCGATTGTTCCGAGAAAGACCCGGAGCGATCAGAAATTTACATCGTTGAGGGCGAGTCCGCCGGTGGATCTGCCAAGCAAGGGCGCGACCGTAAATTCCAGGCCATTCTGCCGCTCAAGGGAAAAATCCTTAACGTAGAGAAGGCGCGTTACGACAAGATGATATCGAGTGATGAAATACGGGCCCTCATCACAGCCCTTGGAACGGGAATCGGTAAAGAAGATTTCAATGTCGAGAAAACGCGCTATCACAAAATCATCATCATGACGGATGCTGATGTCGACGGTGCGCATATCCGGACTCTGCTCCTCACTTTTTTCTTCCGCCAAATGCCTGAGTTAATTGAAAAAGGATATTTGTACATCGCCCAGCCACCTCTATTCAAAACAAAAAAAGGTAAGCAGGAAGTTTATTTCAAAGACGAGAAAATGCTGTCCCAGTTTTTGATCGAGCAGGGGGTGGCGCATCAGGAGGTTCAGCCTTCTGCCAACGGGACTTCTTACAGTGGTCACGAGCTGGTAGAGATGGTCAACCAGTTGGTGCAATACTGTGATTACTCCGAAACTGTGACCAAGAACAACATCCCCTACACTCTGCTGGAGCCGCTGGTGGCACTTGATCTTAAGCCGGAGCACTTTAAAGATTTGCGCACAACACTCGAAACTCTTGCCGAGCTGATGAAGCGGGTCATCGACCCTGAACGAACCAAAACTTATGATTGCGCTGATGGTCTGAAAAACATTCCGCTGGTATTTCTCAATGGCGAACGGTTGGGCGATTCGGAAGCGAAAGTGTTTGCTGAGTTTGGGCTGGAGATGGAGGAGTTAGAGGGTAACCGCTATCAGGCGAAAACCGAACACGACCAGGCGGGAATTGATTTCAACGATCAGATTCGCGATGCCTCGATAGAAATTAATTTTGATCCGGAAAAAGAGCTGTATGTTATCTCGGTGACAGGGCACTGGCTGGGCAAAAAAATTAAAGTGGGACTGGGTGCAGAATTCCTGAGTACACCGCTCATCCAAAAGCTGTTTGAGTTGTACGAGCCGATCCGGCACATGGACCATCCGCCTTTCAAGTTGACCAAAAAGCAGGAAGTTACCGAGGTTCAATCCAAAGAAGAGTTACTGAAAGCCATACTGGAAGCGGGCAAGAGCGGTGTCTACATCCAGCGTTACAAAGGCCTGGGGGAAATGAACGCCGATCAATTATGGGACACCACCATGAACCCGGACAACCGGGTGCTTCTGCAGGTCAAGGCCGATGACTTTGTGGAACTCGATGCCCTGTTCTCCCGCTTGATGGGGGAAGAAGTGGAACCACGGCGCGAGTTCATCCAGAAATACGCGCTGGACGCGAAAAACATCGACATTTAATTTTCCCAAAGACATCCCCACGAAAAAAATCTTTCAATTTCCTGAGTCGACATGAGTGAACTGATAGAGCCGATTAATATCGAAGACGAGATGCGCAGTTCGTATCTCGATTACGCTATGAGTGTGATCATCGGGCGCGCCCTGCCTGATGTCCGTGACGGATTGAAACCGGTGCACCGGCGCACTCTGTACGCCATGAGCGAAGAATCCAATACCTTCAACCGGCCCTATAAAAAATCCGCGCAAATCGTCGGGGCGGTCATGGGGCGATACCATCCTCACGGTGATTCGGCGGTGTATGACACCATCGTCCGCATGGCCCAGGAATTTTCCCTCAGGCAACCGCTCATTGACGGTCAGGGTAATTTTGGTTCAGTGGACGGAGATTCTGCGGCGGCTTCGCGCTACACAGAAGTGCGCATGGCCGAGATTTCTCAGGAGATGTTGCGCGACCTCGATAAAGACACGGTCCAATTCATTCCCACTTACGATGAGTCGCGTACCGAACCGACGGTTCTGCCTGCGGCGTTCCCTCAACTGTTGGTCAATGGCTCATCAGGAATCGCTGTTGGCATGGCGACCAATATCCCGCCGCATAATCTCAGAGAAGTGGTGGACGCGACCGTGCGGCTGATCGACCAGCCGACAGCGACGATTCCGGATTTGATGGAACACATGACCGGGCCGGACTTCCCCACCGCTGGAATTATTCAGGGAATGGCGGGTATCCGCTCGGCCTATCACACCGGGCGCGGGCAGATACGGGTGCGGGCGCGGGTCGAAATTGAAACAAACAGCAAAGGGGATCGCGAAACGATCATCGTTAACGAACTGCCTTATCAGGTCAACAAGGCGCGGCAGGTGGAACGCATTGCGCAACTGGTGCGCGATAAAAAGCTTGAAGGTATCTCCGATCTCAGAGACGAGTCCGATCGCGATGGCATACGCGTTGTCATCGAACTCAAAAAAGGCGCGAACAGTCAGGTGATCCTCAACACGCTGTACAAGAACACGCAGTTGCAGGAAACCTTTGGCGTGATTCTGTTGGCCATCGTCAACCGGCAACCGCGTGTACTCAACCTGAAAGAAACTTTGCGGTATTTCATCACCTTCCGGCGTGAGGTGGTGACCCGGCGTACCGAATACGATCTCAAGAAGGCCCGCGAAAAAGAACACATTTTAGAAGGACTCAAAATTGCCCTGGATCATCTCGACGACATCGTGCGGACGATTCGCGAATCAGAGGATCCGGCATCCGCGAAAGAAAGCCTGATGTCCGGCTTCGGCTTGTCCGAGATTCAGTCCAAGGCCATCCTCGAGATGCGTCTGCAAAGGCTCACCGGGCTGGAGCGACAAAAAATAATCGACGACCTTACGGCTATTCGGGAAGAGATCAAGGGATTTGAACACATCCTCGCCAATGAAGATGTCAAGCTTGCCATCATCCGTGAAGAACTGGTGACGATCCGCGAAAAATATGGCAGTGAGCGGCGCACCGAAATCGTCGAGGGCGATGATGGGGATATCGACAACGAGGACCTGATCGCTGATGAGGACATGGTTATCACCTTTTCGCGCAGTGGCTACATCAAGCGGCTGGCGGTCGATAATTACCGCTCGCAAAAACGCGGCGGCAAGGGCGTCAAGGGCATGGCCGTCAGGGAAGAAGATGTCGTTTCCCAGTTGTTTGTCGCCTCCACCAAGGATTACCTGCTGATCTTCACCAACCTTGGCAAGGTGCATTGGCTGAAAGTCTACAAGCTTCCCGAAGCGACACGCATCGCCAAAGGCAAATCTATAGCCAATCTATTGCAGTTGCAGACCGATGAAAAAATTGCCAGCATCCTGCCGATCAAAACATTTGAAGACGATAAATTTGTGGTGTGCGCCACTCAGCGGGGTGTGGTGAAAAAGACTTCGCTGATGGCTTACAGTAACGTGCGGCAGGGCGGCATCATCGGATTGACTCTCGACGATGGCGATCACGTCATCGCGGCGGAAGTCAGCGATGGCAGTAAGGATGTCATCCTGGCGACACGGCTCGGCAAAGCCATCCGTTTCCAGGAACAAGATGTTCGCGCCATGGGGCGCACCGCACGCGGTGTCGTCGGCATCCGTTTCAAAGATGATGATGCTGTGGTCAGTGCTGTCATTGTGGAGCCGGGCAACTCCGCGCTCACGGTAACCGAAAATGGCTATGGCAAACGTACCCCGGTAGAAGACTATCCGGTGCAGGGTCGCGGTGGTCAGGGTGTCATCACCATGAAGACCAATGAGAAAACCGGCGCGGTCGTGGGTGTCGAGCAAGTCACCGACAATGACGAACTTCTGGTGGTGACCAGCAATGGCAATATCATAAGGATGGCGGTCGATGGGATTTCCTCCATGGGCAGGAACACCCAGGGGGTGCGGCTGGCGCGGATGCAGGAAGGCAATCACGTGGTGGCGGTTGAGAAATTTGTTGAGTAACCCCACCGGACCTTGCGGTCGGCCAACTAAACCTCTTAAGTCATGCCCTTAATAAATTCTGATAGTTCACGTCAGTTCTCCGCCAGGATTGGTTTGTGGGTGGTGGTTCTGCTGACACTAATTTTTAGTGCCTGTCAGGATTCCGAGGTTGAAAAATTACTCAACCAGGCTAATGAAGAATGGGTGAGAGGCCGCAACCACAGTGCGGTCGAGCATTTCAAGTCCGTCCTCGAAATCGCACCGACCGGTGTGTATGCCGAGGAAGCCCTGTTCCGGCTGGGGGAGATCAATCTTTATGGAATGAACGACCCTACCCAGGCGATCAATTATTTTAAAGAAGTGGTTCAGGAGAATCCGCGCGGACCCTTCCGCTACGATGCGCAGAAATACATAGCGGAAATTGTAGAGACCAATTTCAAGGATTACAATCAGGCCATCATCGAATACCAGAACCTGATTCACCGCAATCAGGTGCCAGAAGATAATGCCGAGCACCAGTTTAAAATCGCCACCCTCTTCATCAAAAAACAAAGTTATGATCAGGCGGTGGTCGAATTCGAATTGTTGCTGGAGAGTTACCCCGATTCCGATTGGGCCGGGCAGGCGCAGTATAAAATAGTCGAACTTCACTACACGCTTGACCAGTGCGAACCGGCACGGCAGAGGTATCAGGATTTCCTGAATAAGAAACCGAAGAATTCCTATAAGGGCGAGATGGATTTTATCATGGCGTCCTGTCTGGAAGAGGAAGGCAAACTGCTGGCCGCCTACAAAAGTTTCAAGGCCCTGGAAGGCAATTACAAATACCCGGCGATGGTGAAGATGAAACTCGAAGGACTGGAAGGCCGTATCAAAAAGAGTAAGCAACCCCGGTCCAAAAAATCACGGAAGAACAAACGGTCACGGAGAAGACGCTGATGCTGGATATCAAACGGATCAGAGAAAATCCGGAAACGGTGCGGGACCTGCTGAAAAAGCGCGGGGCAGGTGTGGCAGAGGAAATCGAACTGCTCATTGAAACCGATAAGAAAAGGCGCGCCGGAATCCAGCAGGCCGAGCAACTTAAAAATAAAAAGAAAACCCTGTCGCAGGAAGTGGGTAAGCTCAAACAAAAAGGCGAAGATGCCAGTGCCCTCATGGACGATGTCAAACATCTCAACGAAGAGATCAAACGCTTCGATGACACCGCCGATCAAAATGAGCAGGAACTGCACGAGCACCTGCTCGCCATTCCCAACACGCCGGACGAATCGGTACCGGAAGGTCAGGATGAAAGTGCCAATTTACTGGTCCGCCAATGGGGAACACCGGCTACGTTTAATTTCGAAGTGCGCAACCATGTTGAGCTTGGTGAAAAGCTCGATATTCTTGACCAGAAACGCGCCGTTAAAATTTCTGCTTCACGTTTTGCTGTGTTCAAGAACGAAGGTGCCCGCCTGCTGAGAGCCTTGATCCAGTTTATGCTGGATGTGCAGACGGATGAAAACGGTTACACGGAAATTTATCCGCCGGTGCTGGTCAATCGGGATGCACTGTTAGGTACCGGACAGTTGCCAAAGTTTGAAGAAGATTTGTTCAAACTGGCAGACGATCCGCTGTACCTAATCCCCACAGCAGAGGTGCCGGTGACCAACCTGCATCGCGATGAAATCCTGGAAGAAGATCAACTGCCCCTGTGCTACGCCGCCTACACCGTCTGTTTCCGGCGAGAGGCGGGGTCTTACGGCAAAGACACGCAAGGTATTATTCGGCAGCATCAATTCGACAAGGTCGAGCTAGTGAAATTTGCCACGCCGGAAACTTCCTACGATGAACTGGAAAAACTGGTGGGCGATGCTGAATCGATATTACAGAAACTCAATTTACCCTATCGGATGATGAACCTGTGTGCTGGTGATCTTGGATTTTCCTCCGCCAAAACCTATGACCTTGAAGTGTGGCTCCCCAGTCAAAATACGTACCGCGAAATTTCGTCTTGCAGTAATTTTTTGGACTACCAGGCGCGACGCGCAAAAATCCGTTTCCGCCGGGGCGGTCCCAAAGGCAAACCGGAATTGGTGCACACGCTCAATGGGTCGGGGCTC
The DNA here is from genome assembly GCA_029261535.1 of Nitrospinaceae bacterium. Taxonomy (GTDB): domain Bacteria; phylum Nitrospinota; class Nitrospinia; order Nitrospinales; family Nitrospinaceae; genus Nitronauta. Next base: position 43,383 of record JAJDBF010000013.1, read on the forward strand.
GCCGCCGGGCGATTGTGGATTGCCGTGATCGAAAATGGTCAGCAGGAAGATGGATCAATCCTCATCCCCCCCGCCCTCAGACGTTATATGGGCGACCGGGAAAGCATTGGCCCACGCTAGCGGACAGGAATTAGAACGCGGCGGTGAATATTTTTTGATCGAGCCCAAGACTTTGATCCCCCATCCGCAAGATAGGGGCTAACTGGTTGCATTGGAAGTGAATTTCCTGCAACAGGTATCTTGACAATCAGCAAGTTACAGGACACTATTAGGGATTCCAGAACAGCCTGAAGATTTTCAGTTTTTTTGGTGTTTCCGGACGTGTATCGACCCTGTGAGTGGGACTTTTCAGGCACCTGAGCAAATCAATTTTCGAGGTTCAAATTAAGCCGGAGGGATGGCCGAGTGGTTGAAGGCGACGGTCTTGAAAACCGTTGAGCGTGTGAGCGTTCCGTGGGTTCGAATCCCACTCCCTCCTCCAAAAATATATTAGTGGCATAAAAAGGAGAGGTGGCCGAGCTGGTTGAAGGCGCACGCCTGCTAAGTGTGTGTGGGCCACAAGCCCACCGAGGGTTCGAATCCCTCCCTCTCCGCCACCCACCCTCCCGGTGGGGGCAACGTGCAACCTGCCAGGCATATCACTGGGATTTTAAAATATTCTTCGTCTACCTAGCGGTGAGCCGATGGGCAAACTACCCCGCAATTGCACTGGTTTTTTAAAATATCCCCTGTCTGCCGACCGTATTCAAGAATGCGAATAGCCCTTCTTGAACAAACCGAGACCTCGCCTTTGTTTTAGCCTTTTCGTTGTCACCCTGAGCTTGTCGAAGGGCGGCAACGAGGTTCAAGTAGTTCTTCCCTTTTAAAATCACCCACCCCGGAATGTCATCCGCCAGCTGACCGTCAGGTCTGATCAAAGTTACCGTGTTTTAAAAAGTACAGGGTTTGATGGATCACTGCCGGTTTATACATCATCAATGAATGTGTGGCCGGCAGGATGATGTGATCGGTCATGCCCTCCAACTTTGTGCTTTCCACCGACACCTTGCCATCATCCTTTCCCTTGATCAGGCTGGAATGAAATAAATCCACCGTGCGGTTGCCCGCAATGATTCCGAGCGAATAATCGGCAACATCCTGCCAGCTTGCCGGACCTTCCGCATCGGTTCCCATTTGTTGACCCGCCGGACCGTACAGCGTTTGATAGAGCCAAGTATTTTTCCAGAAGTCTGTCGCTTCACTTCCTTTATTTGGCGGACCCAGCATGACCACCCGGCCCAGGCTGGACGGGCGATAGCGGGTGATGATGCTTCGCATGAGCAAACCACCCATGGAATGCGTCACAAAGTGAAGGGAACCGCTGAGTGTTTTTTCGAATCGCTCGATCTTTGGTTGAAGACGATCCACCAGAGTATCGATGGCGAACCGGCTCGACGGGTAGTTGATGTTGAGCGTGCGGTATCCTTGCTGACGCAACTTCGATGCCAAACGTGCCATGGAAAGGTGACTGCGCATAATTCCATGCAGGAGCACCACACCGTCAACAGAATCAGTCATGATTACTCTCCGTTCTCAGCCATTGCTTTTATGGACACGTAATCCGTTTTACCCGTCCCCAATACCGGCACCTCATCGACTACCCGGATGGTTTTTGGTAGATAGATTTCGCCGATGCCCTGGTCTCTTGCGTATTTTATGATTGCATCGCGGGTGGCTTCTTTAAAATTTGTGACCAGCACAAGTTGCTCGCCTTTTTTTGGGTCCGGCAGGCTGACCACTGCATGCTGTGCTCCCGGCCATAGATCAGCCAGAAAAGTTTCCACCGCTGTTAGCGACACCATCTCCCCGCCGATTTTGGCAAAACGTTTGGCGCGCCCTTTAATAGTGATGAATCCGTTGTCATCGAACGTCACAATATCTCCGGTGTCGTACCACTTACTTTGCGGAGGCTCGAGCACTCCCGGATTTTCTGCACGCAGGTAACCTGACATCACGTTGGGGCCGGACACCCAGAGCTTGCCGCCTTCATCAATGCCGCTGACCTTTTCAATACGATGCTTCATGCCGGGGACGAGTCGACCAACCGAACCGGACCTATGGAGCATCGGTGTGTTGAGGGCAAGCACCGGTGCCGTTTCTGTGGCACCATAACCTTCCAGAATGCGGATGCCGAATTTGGTCTGCCAGGTTTCACGGGTTTCGTCTTTTAATTTTTCCGCACCAGCAAAAACGTAACGCAGGTTATAAAAGTCGTACGGGTTGGCAAATCGGGCGTAACCGGAAAGAAAAGTATCTGTGCCGAGCAGAATGGTGGCATTGATGTTGTAACCGACTTCGGGAATGATCCGGTAATGCAGAGGCGTGGGATATAAAAAAGTGCGGATGCCGGACAGGATCGGGAGCAGGGTACCCACCGTCAGGCCGAAGGAATGAAACATTGGCAGGACGTTGAGCATGACATCGGTCGGACGAAAGTCGAGCAGGGCCCCGACCTGAAACCGGTTGGCTAGAATATTGGCGTGGGATAGCACCACCCCTTTGGGTGTTCCTTCCGAACCGGAGGTGAACAGCACCACAGCAGGAGCATCCGGATTGTGATCCTTCATTCGCTTCTTAGAAAACGTTTCCGCAAAGACAGCATTGAAAAATCCGGCAAGTTTTTGCGCGAGAGAAATTGTGAGGGCGATGTCTTCCAGATACCTAATGGTGACACCTTCTTTTTGAATCGCCTCAATCATGGTTTCAAGTTTGCTCACCTCAATGAAACGGCGCGACGTGTAAACAGTTTTTATGCAGGCTGTTTTGCAGGCGATGCCGACGTTACGCGCCCCCGTGGAAAAATTCAGCATCGCCGGAACCCGGTCATAGGCCTGTAGTCCAAAGAAGCTGATCAACAGACCAAGAGAATTTGGCAGGAGCAGGCCGACGCGCTCGCCTGTCGTTGAGCTTCGGGCAAACACCCTGCCAAGAACAGACGAGTGCACTAGCAATTGAAAATAGGACAACGGTTTTAAATCCTGATCCTCAACAATCTTGTGGCCCGATCCCTGGGTAGTTTTTGCGTCGAGCAGGGCCTGATACAACGTCTGTCGATAGGGGCCGCTTTGAAACAACATATCGGTCATCAACGTGTACAGGTGTTCGCCTGCAAGATGGCGGCGTTTCCGACCCTTGACATCCTGCGGTAAATTCAGTTTTACCGGAGGCAGGAAAGTGACCGTTATACGCGGGAACCAACGCACACGTACCTTTCCGCGGAGCCGGGTGAATGGCGTGAACTGCGCACCTTCCAGCCGGACCGGCAAAAGCAGTGCGTCTGATTTATCGGCGATCATGCCGGGGCCTTCGTAAACTTTCATCAGGGATCCGGTAACCGTCAGCCTGCCTTCCGGAAAGATGACAAGTCGGTGTCCTTTTTTAACGCGGTCAATCAGAGTGCGCGTGGCCAGCGGGTTGGTCGGGTCAAGCGGCAGAGTGTCGGCCAGCGACAGGAACGGTCGTATCCACCAGGTCCGGGCGATCTCGGTGTTGATGGCGAAGGTGAGTTTATCCGGTATCCAGGCGGCGATTAAAAGGACATCGAGAAACGACAAGTGATTGGCGATGATGATGCGTCGATCACCGGCGTTCTCATAGTGATGCAGACCGGTGACTTCCACCCGGTAAAAAAAATAGAGCACACTGCGGATGAGGGATTGCATCAGCGCATGCGGTAACAATTTACAAATATAAATCGCAACAAAGGCGTTCATCACCGCCGCGACCAGGAAAACCTGCGGCACGGTGAATCCCCGTGCCAGCATGACTACGGTGGCGATGGCGGCGACCACCATGAACAGGGCATTCATGATGTTGTTGGCGGCAATGGTGCGGGCCCGGTGGGTGACTTGCGACCGCGTCTGCAATATTGCATAGAGCGGGACGATGTAGACACCGCCGCAGGCTGAAATCATGAACAGATCAAAGAGGATGCGCCAGGCCGCCAGGGACGATAAAAATTCCGCAGCACCCATGAAGCCTGCTTCCGGGCGGATGAATGGAGCCTGACTGGCAAAATACAAATCGACCATGAACAGCGTCATGCCCAGCGCGCCCAGTGGGGCGAAGGTTGCATTGACTTCCCCTTTGAGCAAGCGATTGCACAGCATGGAGCCGATACCGATTCCGATTGAAAACAGGGCGAGGAACAAGGTGACCACCTGTTCGTTTCCGCCCAATGTGGATTTGGCGTAATTCGGAAATTGGGACAGAAAGGTGGCACCGATCAACCAGAACCAGGAGATGCCCATGATCGACAGAAAGATGTCCTGATTCTTGTAAGAGTCTTTCATCATGACCCAGGTCTGGCGGATGATGTTGGGTTCGATGATCAGCTCTGGCTCTGCTGGTTGGGTGGATGGAATTTTGCGACTCGCCAGCCATCCGGCGATGGCAACGGTGATGACAAAAGCAGATACCAAAGTGACACCGCCGTCGGTGAGTATCAGCAGTCCGCCCAGAATGGTGCCGGTGAGAATGGAAACAAAGGTTCCCGCTTCAATGAGGGCGTTGGCACCGATCAATTCACCGTCTTCCAGATGATCCGGCAGGATGCCGTATTTTAGTGGTCCGAAAAATGAACTTTGCGCTCCCATCAAAAATAAAACCGTCATAAGGAACCAGACGTTGCCGAGATAAAAGGCGACCGACGCTGAGATCATCAAAAAAATTTCGACAGCTTTTATGATTCGTATGAGACGTGACTTGTCGTAGCGGTCGGCTAATTGACCGGCGGTGGCAGAAAATAAAAAGAAAGGCAGGATGAAAATTCCCGCCGCCGCAGTGACCAGAATCTGCGGATTGTAACCGGCTTTCTCCGCCGCCACGTATGTGATGAGAATGACCAGCGCGTTTTTGAAGAGGTTGTCATTGAACGCACCCAGAAATTGAGTCAGAAACAAGGGAGCAAACCTGCGTGTTTTCAGCAAGGCGAACTGGGAATCAGCCATGGCCTTTTATCCCCTTTTTGTTGACTTTTGATTTGGATTCGTCGTGAAGGCGGTTGGTCAAATCCTTCAATGTCTGTGAGGTGGTATTTAGGTTTTCCAGGGTGAACTTTTTGGAAAACACATTGGACCACTGCACATGATCCTTAACGATAGCGTCATCGAGAGCCTTGCCCTTTTTCGTTAATTCAAGGATGTGAGATGTCTTGTGGTCAGGGTTGTCGATGAAATGTGCGAGGCCATCGGCGACCAGCGTGTGGGCGATCTTTTGCACCGCCTGACGGGACAGGCCCATGCGCCGTGCAATTTGCGATACCGTGAATGGTTCGCATCCGGCGGCGGTGAGCACTTTCCAGTGGGAAAGAGACTGCTTGTGTGGCTTTACGATTTCCTGCCCCTTTGCCTCCATCGCACTGGTCAATTCCAGCAGGTTGAGAATCAAGTGCCGCAGGGCCTCGGCTTTGGGTGTGCGTCTGGGTGTTGGCATCATTACCTGTGTTAGATTAACAATATGGTAATAATATATCAAAATGACAATAAATTGTCAAATTTGCATTTTTAGAGTGTTGCTGGCTTGACGAGCTTTGAGCGATTCGCTATGCTCCGGCATCGGTTTCATTGTAAGATCAATGGGGCAACACAGGCATTCAAGAGGACTTCGAGTAATTCGATATTTTCCATTCCGGCAACTCGCAGACCTACCAGAACCAAGGCGATGTTTATTGGCCGTGCGCTGAGCACCTCGCGGCCAAAAGCAATTTTTAGATATGCCCTCAATTAAGTTCAGGGGTTTTGTTTTGAGAGGTCAGAGTTGAGTCAGTGTAAAGACATTTGGGTGATTATTGAGCAGGCCGAAGTCGGCGGGCGTTCTGTTGTGAAGGGTGTGTCGCTCGAAGCCCTCAGCGCGGCGCGTAGTTTGGCAAACCAGAGCGGTGGACGTGTGGTGGCGGTGGTGTTATGCGGTGAGGCAGGTTCCATTGAAAAGTCGCTGGGAGGTTGCGGCGCGGATCAACTCCGGATCGTCACGCACCCCTCATTGACCGATTATAATCCGCTGGCTTTTAGGAGGGGTCTGGAGGCACTTATTACGCTCTCCCCGCCTTTTGCTCTCATTATGGGTGCGACCAACCATGGCAAGGAATTACTGCCAGCGATCGCCACGGCGATGAATTGTGGTTGCGTAACTGATTGTATTTCAATGGAATATTCTGATGGAGGACTTGTCGTTCAGCGGCCTGTTTATTCCGGCAAGGCGGTGGCGACACTCCGGTTTGCCAAGGCCCCACCATTTTTCATCACCATTCGGCCCAATTTATTTCGCGGGAACAATGAAGACGGTGGCCAGGTTGAAATCAGTCAGGAGGTCCTTGATCTGCCTGACATGGAGCCCCGGCTGAAGTTTGTCGAGAGAAACATGGAGAGTGGGAAACGCGATATTACCGAAGCGCGGGTGGTGGTGTCCGGTGGTATGGGGATGCAAGGCCCGGAAAACTTCCCCTTATTGGAGGTGCTTGCGGAAGTGGTCGAGGGGGCGGTTGGGGCCAGCCGACCGGTAGTTGACGAAGGTTGGCGACCGTATTCGAATCAGGTTGGTCAGACCGGGCGCACGGTCTCGCCCAATCTTTATATAGCCTGCGGAATTTCCGGGGCTGTGCAACACCTTGCCGGGATGTCTTCCTCACAATGCATTGTGGCAATTAACAAAGACGAGAATGCTCCGATTTTTGATGTCGCCGATTTTGGCATAGTGGGCGATGCGCTTGAGATAATTCCCGTATTGACGGAAGAGATACGCAAAGTCACCCAATCCTGAGCAGGTGTTCCACGTGGAACAATCGTCCCCTGAAAAGCTTGTTGCAGATCTTTTGGCGGATCCCCGCCTGTCGTTTCTCCCGAGGCAAAACACAGAGCTCTGGATTTCGAAACTTGCTGGATTCTGTCTGTTGTGGCAAAAATGGAACAAAAAAACTAGCCTGACAGCCGAGCGGGAAATGGGCCTCTATATAAGGAAGCATTTATTCGTCAGCCTTCAGTTCGCGCATGCCCTGGATTACCGGGTCGCTGTCGTCGATATTGGTAGCGGGGCCGGTCTGCCGGGAATCCCGTTAAAAATCCTGTTTCCCGATTTACCGATGCTTCTGGTGGAATGCCGACGCAAGCGCGCTAATTACCTCAAGCAGGTGGTGCGCGAATTGTCTCTGCAAAATATCGCGGTTTTCGACTGTAAAGTGGAAGAAATGGGCGAGCCGCCCTTTATCATAGATACCGCTGTGTTTCGAGCTGTGGCCGAGACCGATACGTGCCTGGAAATGGCCCACTGTATATTACAACTGGGAGGCCGGGTGGTATTACTGCGAACTCCCAAAGAGGTCTTGACAGTTAGCAATCATTCAGATTATTCAAGGGAAGAAAATATTGAGATCGAAGACTTTGAAGGCAATCCGCTTATCCTGGCCTGCTATCGGAAAGAGAAGTGACCTTGCGAGAAACCTGAGCAAACTCCCCGCAGAACGATTTTTCCTGCCAAAAAATCATAATAATGAACAACCCCGCCGCAAGCGGACGGGGTATCCGACAAGGACCCTCATTTTAAATGCGTGGCAAGCCACGGGGAATTAAACCCACTGGTGGGATTAAAGATTTCCTTGAAAATGTTCCACGTGGAACACTGCGAAATTTTGAATAAATCCACCTTATTTCAATAATTTACCGAATAGGGTCTCCAGTCGGGTCAGCATTTTAGAGTTAAACACCGTTGTTCCATCCTGGGGTTTGTGCTATTTTCAGGGAACTTCAATAGCGAAACTCACCATGCAAAAAATCATCAGCATTGCCAATCAAAAGGGAGGAGTGGGTAAAACCACCACTTCGGTCAATCTGTCGGCTTGTGTTGCCCTCGCCGGGCGGCGGGTTTTGCTCATCGACATGGACCCGCAATCGAACGCCACCAGCGGCCTTGGGGTCCAAGTTCAGCCGGGGCAGATGGGCATCTACGATTTGCTTCTCGGTTCGGCGGAGCTTGAGCAGGTGTGCTACCCGACCGAGATCGATAATCTCAAAGTGGTTCCGGCCACAGTAGACCTCGCGGGAGCAGAAATCGAGTTGGTGAGTCAGGAGCATCGCGAAAAACGGCTGAAGAATAGTTTAGCCCAAACGGGCGAAAAATTTGAATACATCTTCATCGACTGTCCGCCTTCTTTGGGGCTTCTCACCTTGAACGCTCTGGCGGCATCGGGCAGTGTGCTCATCCCCATACAGTGCGAATATTATTCTTTGCAGGGCCTGAGTCATCTGCTCAAAACGCTCAAAGGGATCAAGCATTCACTCAACCCGGAGCTTTCCGTTGAAGGTATTTTGCTGACCATGTTTGATGGTCGCACCAGCCTGGCCGCGCAGGTGCGCGATGTGGTCAGGAAATCGTTCAAGGATTTTCTTTTGGAAACGTACATCCCACGCAATGTGCGATTGAGCGAAGCGCCGAGCCACGGCAAACCGGTGGTGCTTTACGATAGCAGAAGTAAAGGGGCGGATGCCTACGTCGGGCTGGCGAAGGAAATCATCGCGCGCAACAAGAAATCGACCGCACCATTAAAGCAAGAGCAAGGAGGAACAGAATGATCCGAAAGGCGCTGGGGAAGGGGCTCGACGCGCTCATCCCGGATTTTAGTCTGGATGAGCCGTTGGATGAAACAGAAGGTCCGGCAGAATTGCCGCTCGAAGATGTGGAGCCTGGCCCTCTGCAACCGCGCAAGCATTTTGATGCAGAGGCCTTGGAATCGCTAGCCGCGTCGATTCGCGAGAACGGAGTGGTTCAGCCAATAGTAGTCCAATTGGGCGAAAATAATAAATACGAAATCATCTGTGGCGAGCGCCGTTGGCGTGCTTCGCAGAAAGCCGGGCTCAAAACCATCCCGGCGGTGGTGCGGGAAGTCACCAGCACCGAACGCCTGCAGATGGCGTTGATCGAGAATATTCATCGGCAGGATTTGAACCCGATGGAAGAAGCGGAAGCGTTCCAAAGGTTGGCGCAGGAATTTGGTTTGACGCAGGATGCCATCGCGCAGAAAGTGGGAAAGAGTCGCGTGAGTGTGGCGAATCATCTGCGCCTGTTGAAACTGCCGCGGACGGTGCAGGAGGATTTGCGTGCCGAGCGGCTCAGTTTCGGTCACGCCCGCGCCATTCTCAGTCAGGAGTCGGCGAGAGATCAGGAAGCCCTGCGGTCAGCGATTGTTGCCAAAGGATTGAATGTTCGCCAAGCCGAAGGCTGGTCGCCGCACGATAAAAAAACCACAGTGGGTAGTGAAAAATCCAAAATTGGCAAGCGCGATATTTTTGTCGAAGACCTCGAAAAACAACTGGAGCGTGCGCTCGGAACCAAAGTAGAAATCAAAACCAAAGGCAAGGGCGGCAAGCTGGTCGTGACTTATTATTCCAATGACGATTTGTCTAGAATTCGTGATATGATTCTGAAGGAATAATTCTAAAAATAAAATCAGGCCAAGGAGTGTGCCCGGTATTCGGTCACCAACCGATGCCCGGCAAAAGCACGCCCGGCCTTTAATTCATACCGGACCGGACAAAGAGCCCGTCAATATTTTTTAATGGAGCGCGAGCCATGTTCAGTTCGGGAGGGGACAGTATGAAGCAGGGAAAAAACGAAGAGATCAAAGCCTATATGGGCGAAGACACCTCGTTCGATGGTTCGCTTTCGTTCAACGGCACCGTTCGTATTGATGGCAATTTTCAAGGCAAGGTGACGACCGATGACACGTTGATCGTCGGAGAGAAAGGTGTATTGCAGGCTGACGTTGAAGCGGGGATTGTGATCTGCAAGGGCAAGATCAAGGGCACCGTTTATGCGAAAGAGAAAGTAGAGATTCACACCAACAGCGAAGTGGTCGGAAACATCATCACTCCACAGTTATATATTGAGCTGGGTGCCGTATTTGATGGTCAATGTGATATGACCAAGAACGGCAAGAAGATATTAAAACTGGTACATGAAGAAGACAACACCGCCGAGATGCTTTGACTTGCCCTGTATCTCAATAATGCGCAAGGAAGGTTTTTTTACAAATTATAGGTAAGAAGTAATCTATCTGCAACAACCTCACTTTCAAGGGTTTTTCCACCCATTTGAAAACGTTTCAACATTGATCGGCCTATATTCACATAAATTTCTTTTTCAAATAGTTTATTTGAGACGGGAATTTCACAAACAGTTTTTCCCGATTTTTTGGTTCCATCAATACTAAGCGCAACAAATACCCCGCGCTTTTTGCATTTTTCAATTTCTTCGAATAACTCTTCAAGTTTAAAATCCTGCCCACCATGATTCATCGTAGAGGCGGGCTAGTTCCCACCGGGTCTGCCAACGATAAGATTGAAGCGTGCAACATAGGGTCGTTTGACAATGCCTGGGCTCACCATGCGGTCTTCGATACTCTCCAGATGGATTCCTGCTTCTTCGACAAGATGTTTAAGCTGGTCTCTCGAACGCAGATATTGTCCTTGCTCAAGGTGAGAGTAAAAACTTTTCATCAACCATCCATCGGAAGACTTCACAGCTTCGGGTTCATAAATCACAAGTTTTCCGCCTGGCTCAGTGCACTTCACCGCATTCTTCAATAAATTTAAACCGGTCTCATCGTCAACGTGATGGAGGATACCGGCAAAAATCACATAGTCAAAAGTTTCTCCTTGACGAGATAATTCTTCAAGCGAACGTAAACTAAAATTAAAGTTTGGCGCATCTCGAAAACGTTGCTTCGCTAAATCAATCGCCCGTTGATCGATATCGATACCCGTAAAGGTTAAGTCTGGAAAAGCCAGAAAGGCTGAAGAAATATTTCCAACGGAACAGCCAATTTCCAGGACATTTTTTTGAGAGGAATAATATTGAGTCGCTAAAGCCTGCTTGCAGGCATTACCACCAATCGCCATCTGCATGGTCAGCCATAATCTTGGGAAACGATTTTGAGATAAGAGTGCCATAATAGTCGATAACTCTCATTTAGAACATGAAAACACAGTCCAGAATATTTTCACACAAGGTCCACTGCCAGGCAACAATTCAAAATATAATATGGATTCAGGAATACTGGAACGTAGGATTCGATATCTCCAGAGGGTCTGGCCTATGTGGAAACCAATGGGTTTGTCATAGTCAAAACCAGAAAATAGTTTTTAATGAATTAGGAGCACCCCGCATAATTCAAAATTCCATGTTCCCATCACTCGCTATGGAGGCGACAAGCAAACCATTATTGGGCAATAAAAGATTCAGGGCGCACCACAAAAAGGTTTTACTTGGCCGTCTACGGAGGACTGTGGGCAAAAGCAATTTTTTAAGGTGCCCTTAAACCATGATTCAGTTAGAAACAGATGTGGCAGGAATATTTATACGGTTTGGCCTGAGGAAAAAGTGGGTCCCGCTGTGACGAAATTAATATATCGCTCCTGTTGTTCCTCCTAAAGTTTGAGTAAGTGCCTCCGTCAATCGCTTCCCCACCAAACGTTGTTATTCCAAATAGTTATTGCCATCATGTCGGGCCTTGGCTAAAATAGCAGGCAGTATGACGGAACGCGACAAGGGCAGGCTTTTTGTGGTCAGCACCCCCATCGGCAACCTCACTGCCAATAACCTCTTCGGCATCATCCACACCCTGTAGCAAAAAGAAGGCATTCATTTTGAAGTGAAGGTTTCGCGTTGATCGTCTTACAATATTATTCTGGGAATAAATGTGAATGACGGTCAATGGGATATGATCAAGAACGGCAAGAAGATTTTAAAACTGGTTCACGAAGAAGACCCCGTATTTCTCCTGTGTATTGGCATATTAAGTTTTGCCTCCCATCGCTTGATAGGGAATTTATTAGGAACCGCTACATCTACTAATTGAACCTATTTAATAAAACTGGTGCATGGTGAAGAGATTCAAGAAATTGATTAATGTTTCTTTTGTGAATGTCATTTGGCTCCTCATCAGTGGAGAGAAAGCGATAAAACTCATGCCAGGTGTGGTCTAAGTCTTCGTCAAAATCTGTAAAATATAAACTAGGGATACTTACTTTGCTGGCACTAAAATAGAGACCATCCATTAAACTGCTTTGTGCTTTTGATAAAATAGGGTGGATTCAAGTTTGAAGTGCAACGGTTAGTGGTGGTTTCTTTTTGCAGAATAGTTCATGTGGTGTCTTATACCCAAGCGTTTTTCTTGGTCTGTGATTGAGTCGGTCCATGATGATTTTCAGTTGTTTGTCAGTG
>JAJDBF010000014.1 GCA_029261535.1 Nitrospinaceae bacterium
GGACAAGGCCCTCTTTCATGGGTGGCGGTGGTCCCGGCCCCTTAATCTGATTCTGCAAGTTGCGCCCCCCTGACCCCGGTCAACGGAGGACCTTGGGCGGAGCGTTCGCTCAAGAACTTCCTGTCACACCTGTTCAAGAACTGCTATTCGCGTTCTTGGACATCAGGAATCAGAAATAGGAAGATGCAGTGGACCTTACGCGAACACCTCGCAACCCGGAGCAGTTTTTTAAAAATGCCTTAAAACCTACGGGTCAGTTCAATTTCCTTGTAGGCGGCCTGCACTTCGAGAAATTTTATATGGGCACTTTCGACGTGGGATTCACCCATGTGCGCCACCCGGTCGGGATGGTGTTCCACCAGACTCATTCTATAAGCCCTGCGGATTTCCTCTTCTCCCGCTTTTTCATCAACCCCCAGGATAGAATATGGAGTCCTCAGGCTTCCCAGCGAAAACTGTTGCCGGATTTTTCCGTGCTCTTCGTAATCGATCTTAAGCCCGCCCGCCAGCTCATTGAGTATGGCTTCGGTCTCGTCGTTCAGTTGGTTTTCAATCAGGAGAACCTGATACCCCAAGGCCAACAGCAGTCCCCGGTAATGCGTCGGGCTCGCTTCCAGAAACTTTTCAATCACGGGCTTCAGATGAGGATTGACTCGCAGAGTTTCGCGGATGATAAAATTAATGTGCCCCAGTTCTTTGGTGTTGTAATCCAGATTCCGAACAAAAAAGCGATACATGGCCTCCACTTGGCGGGCCGAAATCTCCCCACCGGTCGAGGCAATCCGGGTTAAAATAACCACCACGGAAGTGATGAACAAATCCTCGTTTTTTATACCGGGAAGTCGCTTCTGGACTTTTTTCCTCACCTTTTTGGTAATAAAATGGCCCAAGGTTCCGCCCGCAATGGCACCAAGCGGTCCCCCGCGCAAAAAGCCTAAACCCGCACCCCATAACCAGGACATCAATCACCTTCCCCATAAATTGAAACAGAAAATCATCATAGTATAACTCATTTTAAATAAAGGGAGTTCCCATGGTCAAGCATATCGTCATGTTCAAACTTAAAGAAAACACCCCGGAAAACCTGAGCCAGGTGGTGGAGGCCTTGAGAAGCATGGAAGGCAAAATCGAGACCTTAAAGCACATAGAGGTGGGGGAAAACTTCAAGGCCTCGGATCGCGCATTCGATGTGGTGCTCACCACTCATTTTGACAACGAATCCGGCCTGGATGCCTACATCGCGCATCCGGTTCATCAGCCGGTGGTAACACTCATCCGATCCCTGTGTGAGAAAATGGGATCCGTTGATTACAATTTTTCCTAGGAAGGAATTTTTCCACCCGGCTCGAAACCTTTTTTAAAGGACAAGCTCTAAAATGGTCTTGACAAAGTAAAGACTAATGTTACCCTTTACCTTGCTTTTAAATCGGCATAGTTATTCATTTGTTTTAATTAAGTTTTTCGTGCTTTTGGCAATTCCTGCGGGGCTATCAGACCGACCCGAACAGAACAGGGCCACGTCTTAAATCCTGTTTTCCTCCGGGTCATCCAGCAACCTGATGAGTAGGAGTAATAGGGTGCCTACCAAATCGAAAAAGAAGACCTTGAAGAAAAAGTCGTCTTCAAAGACCAAAGTAAAAGTTAAAAAAGCGGCGAAGAAAACCGTCAAAAAGGCAGTCAAAAAGATCGCGAAAAAGTCTGTCAAAAAAAAGGTTGAAAAGGCCGCGAAAAAACCCGTAAAAAAATCTTCTAAAAAGTCCTCTACCAGAAAAGTCCCGACCAGGAAACCCTCTAAAAAGAAGGTCGGCAAAAAAGCGTCCGCCGCCAAGGCGAAAGTCAAAAAGGCATCCAAGGCAACGCCTAAAAAAGCTCTGGCGAAAAAGAAAGTGCCTGCCAGGAAAAAAGCCCCTGCCAAACCGCAAAAGCCAAAAAAACTGGCACCGGCGGTAATTAAAATCCGCGACCAGTTGATTCAGGAACGAAACGAACTTTTAAACATGATCCGCTCGAACCGTGAGGTAGAGAGGAATGTTGGTGAACTGACTTTCAGCAATGAAATTGATCTGGCATCCAGTCTGGAAGGAAGGGAGATGGCGTTCCAACTATCCAGCCGTGAGCGCAACGAATTGAAGATGATTGAAGAGGCTCTTCTGAAAATCCAGATGGGGGCTTACGGGGTTTGCGAGGATTGTCCTTTTGCACTGGGGCCAAAACCGATCGGAATCAAGAGACTGCAGATCATGCCCTTGACCACCTTATGCGTCGAGTGCCAGGAAGCGGTTGAGTCGAATCTGCCGGGGCCTGTTCAGCGTCCGTGACACTTCTTGTATTTTTTGCCACTGCCACAAGGACAGGCATCGTTCCTTCCCACTTTTGATTCATCCTTACGGGCGGGTGCGGCTTTTTCGGGGTCACCTTCTTCTGTCCCCCGGTGCTCCACTACCTCCTGCCTTTCCTGTTCCTGATAATGCTCCAGTGCTTCCAGGGCTCTTTTGTCGATCTGGGCATGGAACAGCGTCTCCAGAATTTTCTCTTTCATCCGGAATATCATAATACTGAAAAGATCAAACCCCTCTTTCTTGTACTCAATGAGAGGGTTTTTCTGGGCGTAACTCCGGAGGCCAATCCCTTCTTTCAAGTGATCCATTGAAAGCAGGTGCTCCCGCCATAGTTTATCGAGAGTTTCCAGCATGATGTGCATTTCAACGCCACGCAAACTGGATGGCCCCAACACACGACCGGTTTTTAAAATGGCTTCAAATATCGGATTCAGTTCGGCTTCTTTTTTCTCGTAATACTCACTGGCCTCTTTGTAAATTGTTTCGCGCAATGCCTCGGCATTACAGTGTTCCAAATCCAAAACAGGTTGATTCTCGACCAGGAGGTGTTTGTCATCTCTTTTTTCGAGGGACAACATCAGTGTTCTACTGAAATATTCGTTGAGCTGTTCAACATCCCACTCTTCAGGATAAATTTTTTCATGGCAAACATCGGCCAGTTTATCCTCGATGACTTCCTCAACAAACTCCATCACCATTTGCTTTTGATCATCTCCAGAAAGGATATCTTTTCTTAAAGTGTAAACAACCTCACGTTGTTTGTTCATGACATCATCGTACTCGAGGAGATGCTTTCTCATATCAAAGTTATGTGCTTCGACCTTGCGTTGCGCATTCTCTACCGCCTTGGATATGATCTTGTGCTCAATCGGCTGGCCATCTTTCAATCCCAGTTTAGCCATCATTCCGGAAAAACGATCCGAGCCAAAAACGCGCATCAAGTCGTCATCCAGCGACAGATAAAAACGCGACGACCCAGGGTCTCCCTGACGACCGCTACGTCCCCTCAGCTGATTGTCGATGCGCCGACTCTCATGGCGCTCTGTGCCGAGAATATGCAGACCACCAAGATCCAGCACACCTTCGCCCAGCTTGATGTCCGTTCCACGGCCGGCCATATTGGTGGCAATGGTCACGGCACCTTTTTGCCCGGCCTGAGCGATGATCTCAGCTTCCTGAGCATGGTGTTTGGCGTTGAGAACATTGTGCGGCACCCTGGCCTTCTTCAAAACTGTGCTGAGTTGTTCGGACCGTTCGATAGAAATTGTCCCGACCAGCACCGGCTGACCCAACGCATTCAACTCCTTGATCTCTTCGATCACCGCATCATATTTTTCATTTTCCGTGCCGTAAACCAGGTCCGCGTAATCAGCTCGCACCATCGGCATGTTGGTCGGAATGACCATCACTTCGAGTCTGTAAGTAGAATTAAACTCCTCCGCTTCGGTATCAGCGGTACCGGTCATGCCAGCCAGTTTCTTGTACATTCGAAAATAGTTCTGGAAGGTGATCGATGCCAGGGTCTGGTTTTCATTTTCAATCTGCACACCCTCTTTCGCTTCCAGAGCCTGATGCAAGCCATCGCCATACCGTCGACCGGTCATCATACGCCCGGTGAATTCGTCGATGATGACCACTTTCCCATCGGTCACGACATAATCGACTTCGTTCTTGAACATGGCATGAGCCTTCAAACCCTGATTGACATGATGCAATGTTTCAATATTCTCGGGAGCGTACAGGTTGTCCACCTGCAGAAGGGTCTCCACCAGGGCAACACCGTCATCGTTCAACATGGAGGATTTCGTTTTTTCTTCGATGGTGTAATGCTGGTCTTTTTTCAACTGAGGAATGATGGCATTGACCGTATAATATTTGTCGGTACTCTCTTCGGCGGGACCCGAAATAATCAGCGGAGTGCGGGCTTCATCAATGAGGATACTGTCGACCTCATCCACAATGGCAAAACTTTGTTCGCGTTGAACAAAGTGTTCAATACTGCCTTTCATATTGTCGCGCAGATAATCAAACCCGAATTCATTGTTGGTGCCGTAGGTGACATCGGCACGGTAAGCCATTTGCCGTTCCTCTTCAGGCATGTCACTGTAAATCACCCCTACGGTCAGCCCCAGGAATTTATATATTGTGCCCATCCATTCCGCATCACGTGAGGCCAGGTATTCATTGACGGTAACAACATGAACCCCTTTTCTGGTCAGCGCATTCAGGTAGACCGGCAGAGTCGCGACCAGGGTCTTGCCCTCCCCGGTTTTCATTTCAGCTATCTTGCCTTCATGCAAGACCACACCGCCCACCAACTGAACGTCAAAGTGACGCATGTCGAGGGTGCGCAAACCTGTCTCGCGCACCACGGCAAAAGCCTCGGGAATCAATTCCTCCAGCGTGGCACCCTCATTAAATTTTTCTCGAAGTTCGTCTGTTTTTCCACGCAGTTCATCATCCGTCAATTCATGGATTTGTGGCTCCAGAACATTGGTCTGATCAACATAAACCTGAATTCGCTTTAACTCACGCTCGTTATGCGTACCGAACACCTTCTTCAATAAACCGAGAACCATGAACTGTTCCTTGTAAGGAGATGGGAATTTAAGGATATATCCGTGGGAAAAGAAATCCTGAAAAATTGAACCTGGATGAAGGCTTGAAAGAATTCAATGAACGTCGTCAAGACAATACTTCGACCTTGGGACAATCAGGGAACGCAGGTATCCAAACCTGGCTAAAAGAGGCACCCTCAATTGTGCCATCCCAGCGGTAAAAGGCAATCTTAAACTTTAGCAGTCGCGTAAAATTTGAGGGATTTTTACATAGAATTCGAAACGCTATACAAGACGATCCATTAACTGCTCAATAAAATTTCTGGAGCGGGTTAAACTTACTCGGAGAGGATATAATTTCTGGGGTTGACCGGAACGCCATTCAGCAGAACTTCGTAGTGAAGATGCGGCCCGGTACTTCGGCCTGTGTTACCCACCAGGGCAATCGCCTGCCCTCGGCGGACGCGATCACCCACTTTTACCAGATGCTTCGAATTGTGACCAAAACGTGTCACCAGGCCGTAACCATGGTCGATTTCAACCATGTTGCCGTAACCATACTCGCGACCCGCCACAATGACCTTGCCTTCAGCCGTGGCAAATACATTGGCTCCTTTGCGCGTCGCGATATCCAACCCTTCGTGTTTTTCAGGAAGACCGGTGAACGGAGATTTGCGATAGCCAAAACCGGAGGTGACCCAACCCCGTGTTGGCCAGATAGACGGCGTGGATGACAACAATGATCGCTGGCTTTTAAAGTACTCGTCCAACTCCTGAAAACTGATCTGTTGAATCTTCGCCTGATTGGTCATCATATCCACATTGGCTGAAATCCTGCCCAACATGGATTTTGTTTCGCGCTCAAGGGAGGTTGCAAAGCTGGCGGAATTAAGCCCGTAAGGCCCGCCCACGCCCCACTTCTTTTCTGTGATTTCTGTAGAGTTTTCCTGCGCCGTGATTACCCGGAGCTTCTTCTCAAATCGAGCCAGCCGCGCCATCTCAGATTCAAAAGTGCGGACCTGATGCCCAAACTTTTCAATCTGTATTTTCTGGATTTTGCCTTCACGACGGAGCGATGCCAGTTCAGATTCACTTTCCTGAAACTGGAAATATTGCTGTGACAGGAACAAGGTCGAGCCAACGAGAGCCAGAACCAGCAAAGCGGCTGTACCCAAAACTGCCTTGATCAGCCTCTTTGATAATTGGATCTTTTTTGGCGCGCTGGTGGAACCCGGAAAGACAACGATGGTCAGTTCGTCTTTTTTCACCAAACCCCCTTGAATTTTATGAGAATTGCTTAATGGATCAGAAAGTCAGCAGACTAAAAACGGAAGCAGAATATCGTCTAAACCCCTATTTTGTCAAGGGTTATTCGTTTTAAAAAAGTCTGGCACTTTGCCCGACAAGCCGTAGCCGCTGTAAGTTATTGTTTTTTAATTCCTTGTTCTATTTCCTTGTTCAATTCAATGATGCGTTCGCGAGCTTGAATATGATCCGGGTTGATCTTCAGCAGGGTTTGATAGAGCCCAATCGCCTTGTCTTTATTCCCAATTTCTTCTTCTAGCAGGGCCAAACTAAACAAAGCTGAGACTTCTCCTGAAAGGTGCCCGATCTCCCGGTACACGTTCATCATCCCTGTCATGTGCGCGTGAGCCTCATCCACTTTGCCCGCCTCATAGGCTTTGAATCCTTCCTGACGGAGGAAGGTGGCGTAGGCGCGCCCATAGCCCATAATATTGACCCTGGAATGTTCTGCTTTCGCGGACTCAAACTCCTTCATGAACGTGTCCGACTTCCCCATGGCCCGATAGGTCCGCCACAGGTTGCGATAAACCAAAAGGTCTCCGGTTTTTTTTTCGATGGCCGTGTGCAGTTGATGAATTGCATTTTCAAAATCATTTTTATCAAAATACAAAACTGCAAGGGTGTTGTAGGCGGGACTGTTGCGCGCATCTTTTTCGATAGCCTGGTTCAGGTAGGACTCGGCCTTATCAGGATTTTGTTGCATAAAACTTGCGAGGCCCAGTCCATATAAAACAGCGGAGGAATCCGGATGGTCGGTCAGATAAACTTCCAGCGTTTTAATGGCGGCATCAATTTTTTTTAATCCCGCCTGCGACTTCACCAACCCGCGCACAACATAAGGGTTTTCAGCGCCGGTCTCAAACAGCTTCGAGTAAATCGCCTCCGCACCTTCAAACTGTCCCATCTTGAGGAAGGTCTCGCCCATTTGCATGGGCGGCATTGCGAATTCCTGTGTCTCTGCCTGCGCCCATACGGGCGAGACTAAGAGCAGGAGTAAAAAAATCAACAGCACCTTCACATTATTTATCAAAGGGACCTCAAATCGTGGGGGGCACGGCGTGCTCCGGCAGGGCTGGAGCGGCTTGCTCAAAATGACTCAGGTTATCGAAACGAGTGTTTTCTTTGGAAAAGGCCAGACGCACTTCTCCTATAGGACCGTTCCTCTGTTTGCGAATCAAAATCTCCGCCACCCCAACATCCGGCGACTCCGGATTGTAAACTTCGTCGCGGTAAATAAACATCACTACATCCGCATCCTGCTCGATCGATCCTGATTCACGCAGGTCGGACAAGAGCGGGCGCTTGTCCGTACGGCTTTCCACCCCGCGACTGAGCTGGGACAAGGCAACGATCGGAATATTCAATTCTTTGGCGAGCCCCTTGATGCCTCTGGAAATTTCAGATATCTCCAATTGCCGACTCTCGGTGCCGGAACGACCGTGCATGAGTTGCAGGTAGTCGATGACGATCATGCCCAAGTCGTGTTCTGCCATCAAACGGCGGGCCCGCGCTCGAAGGTCCAGCGTGGAAAGATCAGCACTGTCATCAATGAACAGCGGTGCCTCGGACAATCGCCCTGCCGCCGCAGTAAGGTCTGGCCAACCGGAGCTTGGAATAAAACCGGTGCGCAATTTTACCGAGCTCATCCTTGCCTCGGAACAAAGCAATCTCAGCCCGATCTGTTCTTTCGACATTTCGAGGCTGAATAAACCAACTGTCTTTCCTCGGCGAGTTGCCACAAACCTGGCGATATCGAGAGCAAAACTGGTTTTCCCCATACTGGGCCTGCCCGCCACAATGATGAGATCGGACGGTTGAAAGCCGGACGTTAATTGATCGAGGTCCTTAAACCCCGATTCAAGCCCGGTGACGGTGCCGGGATTTTCAAATAACTTTTCAATCGCATCAAAATTACTTTTGACGATTTCCTTGAGGCTGTAAAAGTTACGTTTGGATTTGCGCTCGGATATCTGGAAAATGGCCTGCTCGGCCCGATCCAGTATGACCTCCGCCTCCTCCGAGTCATCATAACTGTTGGTGACGATTTCCGTCGCCGTCTCAATCAAGTCACGCAATATCCTTTTCTCACGGACAATTTTCGCGTGGTGGACAATCGCAGACGCGGTCGGCACCAGCCCTTCGAGAAAATCCAGATAATCGAGCCCGCCGATGTTATCGAGTTCACTTTCCTTGCGCAAAGTTTCCGCAAGAGTCAAAACATCTATCGGCTGAGCCGCCTCGAACAGGCGGCACATACAATCAAAAATTTTGCGGTGGGATGTCTTGTAGAAATCGTCGACTTCAAGAGTTTCGAGCGTGCGCGAAATACCATCCGGCGCAAACAGACACGCCGCCAGCACATACTGCTCGGCCTCTTCAAGATAAGGAGGAAGTTTTCTGAGGGAGATGTCTCCCGAATTGGGGCTGGGCATAACTCTTTATATCACCAAAAACGCCAATAAAAAAGGGAGCAGGAAACCCGGTAACAACGGGGCAACACGACTCCCTTTTAATTCAATCTAATGTCGTACGAAAAAACATTCGGCCAGTTACAAATCACCCTGCCCCAGAGCCTTGGTTATTTCTCCTCGGCTTTTTCTTCAGGAGTTTCCTCTGCTGTCGATGCGTCCTCGGTGGCGGTTTCAGCTTCTGCGACCGGGGCTTCTTCGGGTGCCGGGTCTTCGGATTCGACAACAAGTTTGAGCTTGGCGATCACTTCCGGATGCAGTTTGATCGGGATATCAAAATCGCCCAGTTTTTTGATCGGCTCACCCAGTTGAATACGGCGACGGTCAACATCAACTCCTTGCGATCTTAAAAAATCGCCCAACTCCTGATTGGTCACGGACCCGAATAGCTTGCCCTGTCCGCCCACTTTCTTTTTGATGGTGCACGTCAGGGTAGCGATTTTATCGGCCACTTCCTGTGCGCCTGCTTGCATTTTCTTCAAGCGTTTCATCACCACCATTTTTTGATGGGTATAGGCTTTGACATTTTTCGGTGTCGCGTGGAGGGCCTTGCCCCTCGGGATCAGGAAGTTTCGGGCGTAGCCGTCCTTCACATCAACCTCGTCACCCACCGACCCAAGATGCTCGACATCCTCTTGCAATAAAACTTTCATGATCTATTCCTTTCCAGCCCCTGATTGCGGGGTGTTCTGCTTTAATTTAATTTGCTATCTAATTATCGTAATCGTCTGGTTCGTCATGGGCCGACCACCTTGCGGTGGGGCAGATTATTTTTCTCCGGAAATATTTCTTTATTTTGGTTCGCTACCGTCCTCTTCTGCTCGTTGCCGGATTTTTCTAAAATCGATCCACACATCGAACAACCCCAATCCAACAACCATTCCCATCAAGGGTGGCTGTGTCAGGACCAATAAAAACACAATCCCGGTAACAAGTCCGCTGGCATTTTTGGCCTTTAATATGGCCAGGATAATTGCCAGTCCCTGAAAAAAGTAGAGCGTGGTCATGACGATAAAAATGTTCATGCCGACCCATTTCAACGCCCCGCCGCCCAGAAACATGGCCCCAAAGGAGCCGATAAAACCCCACACTGCCTGATCAGGCAGTATCCACCTGGATGGTTCCGAGTTTTGAAAAAACACCCTCGGGTAAAATTTCAACCACAGTGCCCGCACCAGAATATAGTTGAAGGTGGCGGTCAACAAGGACCCCACCAGCAGAATCGCGACCAGGCCTTTTGCCATCACTGGCGTGTAGTTGTTTGCCACTTCTCGCATGAAGGTCAGTTCTTCTTCCGGTGCGCCGGACTTCTTAAACGCTTTCAAATACTCTTCGGCACTGATCTTCAACTGACTTTGAAAAAACTCAATGGGCGATTGCTCTTCGCCGGTCAAGGCGACCCACAGCAAAACCCCGGACAACAAGGCCGCCGAAAGCGCGGCAACAGCGATGGTCTTTTCCGGTTCGAGATGAAAACGAATTCCTTCTGCCAGGAAAACCACCACGATGGCGTAGGCCGCGGCAAACCCCATCGCCGCCTCCACCCCTGCCGTCAAACTCAATATAACCAGTACCGCCCCAAGCCCGAACATCCCGACTGATTTGCCATGCTGTAAGTAGAGCAGGATCATCGGTGCCGGCATCAACAGGCTCAGCATGACTCCAAGACCGGGCGCAACCACTGCCCCGATCATGATCAACATGAACAGGCCAAACGGTATAAATACCGCTAACGGGTGCGGCGTTTCGGACAAGGCTAGTATTCGACCGAAAACGGCAACAACGCAATATTCCGAGCTCTTTTTATGGCTTCGGTCAACTGACGCTGGTGCCCGGCGCAGTTACCTGAAATCCGGGAGGGCACAATCTTGCCCCGCTCAGAGATCAGAGGTTTGAGCAATTTGATATCATGAAAGTCTATGAATTGAATCTTCTCGGCGCAAAATCGGCAGATTTTCTGTGTAAAAAAACCACGTTTTTTTCCAGTAGCCATTAAACAGTCCTAAGCTAAAAATGAATCGGTTAAAAAGGGATGTCGTCTTTCGGTGGCGCGCCTTCGCTCATTCCCTCACCGCCTCCGCCCATATCCATGGAGGGTTTTCCGGCACTGGATTTTCCGAGGAATTGAACCACGTTGGCCACCACTTCCAGTTTATTTCTCTTTTGACCATCCTGAGCTTCCCAGGATTGAAAATTCAACCGGCCCTCAATAAAAACACCACTGCCTTTATGGAGATACTCGGTGCAGTTTTCTGCCGTTCTTCCCCATACAGTGATGTCGACAAAACACACGTCTTCTTTCCACTCATCACCACTTTTGTATTTGCGATTGACTGCCAATCCAAAACTTGCGACAGCCGCACCACTAGCGGTAAAGCGGAGTTCCGGGTCACGGGTCAAATTACCCATTAAAAGCACTTTGTTGTAACTTGCCATTTTATTGAGTTGGGTTCAGGATGATCAGGATTGGAAACTCAGGCTGTCGCCTCAGTTTCCTCTTTTTTTTCAGGCTCGGTTTTCTCTGAACTTTCAGCAGTTTTCCCGTCAGCTTCTGTGCTTTTCTCAGAGGCTTCAGCACTGGCCTCTTCAGCCGCACTTTCTTCGTTCGCCTTCAGGACACGCTCAAGGTCTTTTTCTTCCAGGCGAATGACCATATATTTGATCACAAGGTCATACAGCTGAAGCTCATTTTCAAATTCAGTCACACGAATGGGATCACAGGTATGAAACCAGTTCAGGTAATATCCGAACTTGTTCTTTTTGATTTTGTAAGCCAGGCGCTTCTTGCCCCACTTTTCAAGTCGGGTGTCTTTACCGCCACACTTGTCCAACAGCTCAGTCAGTTTTTCAACCGCCTGATCAACATGACCTTCGTCCAGATCGGGCTTTAAAATAATAACGGTTTGGTAATGACGCAAAGGAATCTCCTCTCGGATTTTAGCCCCGGCCACCGTGAGCCGGAGCGAGGGGTGGGTTTGAATTTCGGAGATAATGTCATACAAGTGGCTTAAATGCAAGTAAAATGAGGGTGTTGGGGCTTGTGCTCCCAGATTGCCTCCCCTGAAATAGCTCTATAATGGTGCAACCTTCTATCGGAAACACATCCATGAATCACCTCATCCCTAAAACCGCCTTGCCCCTGCTGATGGGCTTTATGCTGGTCTCCTGCGACCTGCCGCAGGCGAAGCCTCCGCCCGACCTGTTCCGGAAATCGCATGTCGCAAAAGTGGGCCAGGGGCCAGGGTGCCTCGCCACAGGCGATCTCGACCTGGACGGGTACTCGGACATCGTGTCCTGTAACTCCAAAGGTCACAGTTTGTCCATCCTGTGGGGAAACGGCGATGGCAGGTTCGAGAATCCGCAAACCCAGCGCACCGGCCTGGAACCCACTTTTGCTTTGATTACCGATGTCAACCGCGACCAACTGCCGGACCTTATCTTCAATTCCCGAGGAACCGATGCAGTCCTGATTCAACTGGGCCAGGGAAATAGAAAGTTTCGCGCTCCCATCAAACTGAAAACGGGAAAAGTTCCTCTCTCGATTATTCCCGGCGACTTCAATGGCGATGAGGTCCTCGACCTTGCGGTCACTCTGACCTTTAACAAGGTTCAGATTTTTCTGGGCGTGGGAGACGGTAATTTCAAACAAGGGAATACCTATCAAACCGGTTCGCGTTCTTTATCGGGTGTGGCCAGCGACTTTAATGGTGATGGGCATACCGACCTTGCGCTGGCGGTCAGCAGTAGCAACACAAGTTCCATCCGTATCTATTCCGGGGATGGCGAAGGCATTTTTAAACAGATCAAAAGAATTGCCCTTAACCTGCGCCCGCTGATGATGATCCAGAAAGATCTGAATGGTGATGGTTTGGGTGATTTAATTTTCTCCACTTCGCGCCATGACAACCTGTTTGCCATTATGGTTAAAGCGGACTCGACCTTTGCAGAGCCTGTCGCCTTTTCCGGTGGCGGCGGCCCTCTGGCATTGGTGGCAGAAGATTTTGATGGTGACGGGCAACCGGATATCGCGGTCGCCAATTCCCGCAGTAGCAGTTTCTCCATCGTCACACGAAAGAGCGATGGCGGGTTTCACTTTCCCACCCGCGATTACGTGACCGGTAGCACTCCGTTGGCCCTTGCCAGCAGTGATTTTAATTCAGACGGGAGAATGGATATTGCGGTGGCGAGCAGTACCACCGGCATGGTCGAGGTTTATCTGAACCGGGGAGGTTTGCGTTAATTATCCAGACGCGGCGAATTCCGGCACGATGGCGAGTTTGCGCCAGCGATTGAAGTGGTAGCGTATATTGCCGCCCTTGACCGGATAAATTTCCTGATAGTCCTCCTCACCATCCGGTTGCCGATTAACGATCACCAGTTTTTTATCGAGGAGCCGGGCCGCCTTGCCCACATACAAAAAGGTATACGGTTGCTCCTTTGCGATCAATGCATGCAGTTGATGCGTCATCTCTTCTTGCCGGTCACGGTCGTATTCCCGACGAATCCTGACGATCAGTTCATCCGCTTCCGCACTTTCAAATCCCACAAAATTAAGCTGACGCGGACCGGTCTGGCTGGAATGCCAGAGTTGATACAGGTCCGGGTCCGTGCCCATGCTCCAGCCTAAAATCAAGGCATCAAACTTCATGGAATTAACAAAATCTTTCAGGAACACCGCCCACTCAAACAACTGGGTGTTGCACTTGATGCCGATCTTCCGCCACTGATTTTGTACCACGGTCAGAATGGCTTTGCGACTGCTGTTGCCATTATTGGTGATGAGATTAAATTCAAACTCCTTGCCGTCTTTCTCCAGCCAGCCGCTGGCATTCTTTTTCCAGCCCAGGCGATTCAATATGGCAAGTGCACCTTCAGGATCGTATGGCAAGGGTTTCACCAAAGGATCGTACCAGTCTGTAATTTTCGGGTACGGCCCAGTCACGCGTTCGCCCTGCTCGTAAATCACATACTTGATGATTTGTTCGACATCCAGTGCCATGCCTAACGCACGTCGGACCTCGGCATCTTTGAAGAGAGGTTTTCTGAGGTTGTATCCAATATATGAATAATTGAATCCCACAGTTGAAAAACTCTGGTAACGAGGATCGTCCGCAAGTCGCTTGACCTGATAAGGTTCGACATCATAGTTGTCGACTGCCCCGGCATAAAACTCCAACTCACGCGTCAGTGCATCGGGAATCACCCGCATGACAAACTCCTCGAACTCTGCCGGCTCTTCCCAGTAGTCCGGGTTTCTATCGAGACGGATCAGTTCATCAGACTGCCATTCAACAAAACGGAAAGGCCCCGTTCCCACTGGCTTGCGATTGAACACGGTGTCTTGCAGGGTGAAAGCTGAAACTTTTTCCTCGGACAAGCCCTCAGCCCGGGCCTCTTTTTCGAGGGCTTCTTTGTTCAACAGATGCTCGGGGAGAATGCCCATGCTCCAAGCATTGATAGCGGGAGAAAACAGACGCTTGTAAGTGAATTTGATGCGATGCCTGCCCAAAGGCTCCGCCGTTTTCACAGGTTCATAGTCGGAGCGGCGCGGCGACAGATTGCGCGTGTCCATAATTGATTGATAAGTAAACAACACATCGCCGGAATCAAAAACATGTCCATCGTGAAAACGGACGTTCTGCTTCAAATCAAAAATGATGACGGGGTTATGCTCCGTCACTTGCAGAAGTTTGGTGTAATGAGATTCCAGTTGTGCCTGATCGGGCAACTGTTTGGCCTTTATAAAGTCCGGATACGGGTAGTGTTCAAAATAATCTTGGCCCAGCAAAGCTTCTATCGGCTTGAAAAAATCCTGGTCAATCGCGTTCAGTGTGAATTTTATGACAGGCGGTTGGCTGAGTGTATAAGCGACAGGTTTCATTTTGGGTCGACCCTTTTCCAGCACTGGCTTGCCCTCGGCGTTCAACTCGGGAACTTTTATTTCGCCTTCGGTGGAGTTGGCTGAGATCACCTCGACATTTTTTAAATTTTCTCTCCAGGCTGTGTTGGATTGAAGCTGTGCGGTAATCAAGTCGGCTAACTGTTGCGGGGTGCCCGCCTTTGGATGATCCCACTGCGGATTCCACCGCAGATAAGCCTCTTCATACTGCACCCAGCTTTCAGCCAGACGCGGACGAAGCCGCAGTTGGTCGTCCAGATCCAGCAAGCCATCAAAAACCCGTTCACTGATGGCACTGCTAGCAGTATCGGCACTCAGGATCGGATTTAAAATCCGCGCATCGCCGGTGGTTGCCTCTATATAACGGAGCAGACGTTTGGGATTGCCGGTGGCCTGGTCATTGTAAGTCGGCACCCAGAAAAATGATTGCGCCAGAATCGCCACCAGTATGAGGGGAGTCCAGATCAGAATTCTTTTAATCAACATTGAACCCACCAACTATTGAAATGATTGAAACGGTTAGATGCAGACTGGATAACCCGCTTATCATGCAACCCGCGTTACAAGGCTGTAAAATAGAACACTGTTGCCATTAGGCCAAAAATCAGGGTGCATAATTTCTTGACAAAAACCTAAAAACATTATAATACCTTACTTTGAAACGGTTTAGGGGGTTTCAAAATTTAAGCAATTGAGTTTCTTTGAATGTTGGATTAAGATACACTTCTTTTTGATCGGGCTCGCAGGGGACCGAGGCTCTGGCGGATCACTTTCCAGAGCAAACAAAACCGCTTACGTCTTTCTATCATTAGAGTTTTAAATAAAGTTCAATTCATTTTTGGAAGGAAACTGCACTATGGCCACAATCATCACTGACGACTGTATCTACTGCGGTGTCTGTGAACCTGAATGTCCCAATACGGCGATTGACGATGGGACCAATGGCGGAGTCGATATTTACTATATTTCTCCGGATCTCTGTACCGAATGTGTGGGATTTCACGGTGAAGAAGCTTGTCAGGAGGTTTGCCCGGTAGACTGTTGTATCCCGGACGTAGACCGAAAAGAATCCGAAGAAGAGCTTCTCGAGAAAGCCGGAAAAATCCACGCAGACCAGACGTTCCCGGCACTGGATGAACTGACCAATGAGACATCTCTATTCCGGAATCCGGAACGCAAGAACGCTCATTTAGCCGAAGAATAAATCAGAACATCAGATGGAGCGGTCTTCGGGGCAACCCGGACCGCTCCTGCTGTTTTTTATCGAGAGTCACCGCATTATTCCTCTCTGAATTACAGCCAAAAAAATTCGATCATTGCGGGGTGGAGCAGTCTGGTAGCTCGTTGGGCTCATAACCCAAAGGTCGCAGGTTCAAATCCTGTCCCCGCTACCAAATAAAAGGGCACCTTGAGGAAATTCCTCAAGGCGCCCTTTTTATTTTTCATTATCCATACCACAGCATGCCCTACCTATAGAATGGTGTAAAATCCTCTCCGGAAAGGTGTGGTCATAGCCTCCAGAGCAATTCCTGTCACTATTTTCCACAATTCTCGCTTCGGGCAACACTATGTGTGGTCGCTACTCATTATCCAAATCCATAAAAGAAATCGCGGAGCATTTCAAAGTACGCTTGATTGAAATCGGGCCATGGTCACGGTTCAATATCGCCCCGACGCAATCACTCCCGATAGTCACCTGTGGGCCGGAGGGGCTGGAGATTCAACCAATGAAATGGGGATTGGTTCCGCACTGGGCGAAGGATGCCAGCATGGGCAGTCGCATGATCAACGCCCGCGCCGAAATGGTGGCGGAGAAACCGAGCTTCCGCGATGGATTCAAATCGAAACGCTGCCTGATTCCCTGTGACGGGTTTTACGAATGGGTGGCGGGTGAAGGCGGCAAAACTCCGCACTACATTAAAATGAAAGGCGGAGAACTTTTTGCCTTCGCTGGCATTTGGTCGGAGTGGCTAAGGGGAGAGACTCCACTGCAAACCTATTCAATCATCACGACGGAAGCCAACGAACACCTGCAGTCGATTCACCATCGCATGCCGGTTATTTTACAACCCGATCAATATTCAGCATGGATGCAGGCCTCGGCTTCTAAAGCTGATTTACTTTCCCTGATGAAACCTTTTCGCGAAGATTCGCTTGAATACTTTCCCGTCTCGAAACTGGTGAATTCGCCGAAGAACGATTTGCCTGACTGTATCGTCCCAGCCACAGCGCGGTGATGGTGCACGCGCCGCTGTCTTGCTCCATCTGTCCTTTAACAAAAAACGGCCCTTTGCTACCAAGAAGGTGACCGAATCTTTTGTACTCGCTGGGAAATAACGTGACTTCAAAAGTTCCGGTCGGGTCCTCCAGCGTCAGGAGCTTCATGAGCTCGTCCTTGCTGGTGCGCGTCCGTTCGCACTTTTTTCATGTCAGAGAAGAGAAGCAAATAAAAATAAATGGAAACCCCTATGGGATTTTAAGGAGTTATGCCAAGATATCTTTAGCAAAATACAGCTTACGCTGGGGTCTTTTAAATATTATTCGATCTTGATTTATTTGTTCAGGCCGTTAATCTGAGAGTTAACCTGATGGAGGTCGCATCAACTCACTTGGTTACCGTCCCCTTTATATTTGTCCTATTTTTAAGAGGTTTAAGTGGCACTGACACTTCAGCAAGTCAAAGACAGCAAAATCGCATCTCCCCCAGGAGCTTATTTCAGCTTAAGGGAAGCCATCGAGAATCCTGATTCTACTATCGCCGATTACAGTGCCATCATCAGTGCCGATCCGGCTCTTGCGGCGCGTCTTTTAAAAGTGGTCAATTCCACTTTTTATGGTCTTTCCACCACGGTAGAAACCATTCCCCATGCGCTGAATATTATCGGCTCCGATCAATTATCTCAATTGGCGTTGGCAACTTCCGTTGCCTCGCAGTTTAATGGGATGGAAAATATCGGGATCGACCTTGGAGCCTTCTGGAGGCATTCTGTTGGCTGTGGTGTGGCGGCGCGGCACATGGCCAAGTTTTTGAACCTGCAGGCGGTCGACCGTTATTACCTGGCGGGTATGTTGCATGATATAGGCAAATTGATTTTATACCAGGAAGCTCCGGGCCAGATTGAAACAGTGCTTGCTCAATTTGACGAAAACTCCGGTGTGAGCCTGCTTGAAATGGAAGAAAAACTGATGGGGTTCAACCACGCGCAGGTGGGTAGCATTTTGCTCAACGAATGGAAGCTTCCTCCGAGCATCGTAAACGCCGTCAAAGGGCATCATGATCCATCCAAGGCAAAAGATGACCAGCAAGCGGCCGCCATCGTTCATGTTGCAGATTTTCTGGTGTATGAAATGAAACTTGGCAATAGCGGCGAACCCGTCCTGCCCCCTCTGCACAAATCCTGGCTGAAGGAACTCAACCTGACCATCGACTTCATTAACGAAGCCAAGCCGTTGGTCATTGAAGAAACTGAAACTGCCGTTGAGATGTTTTTATAATCCTGCTCTTCGACGGATATTTATCCGGATCAAATCAATTCGATCAATGTCACCTCCGGCGGACAATTTAAACGCAGAGGCACCACCAGATGTCCAACTCCACGGGTTATGTAAGTCTGGCGTCCTTCCTCCTCCACCAACCCTCCGATAAACTTTTTATTTCGAATACCCGGCAGAAAGGGTGGGCCGATAAAAGGTAGAACCACCTGCCCTCCATGGGTATGACCAGACAGGATCAATTCGGCAGACAGCCCTGAGTTCCATTGAAACTCTTCATTGACCTCCGGGTTGTGACTCAGCAAAATTCGCGTCCGCTCCGGGTCCACGTTCTGGTATGCCTTTCGGAGTGAAAATGTCTTTTCCCACAAGTCGTCCACTCCAATGAGCTGGATGCGGTCGCTTCCCCGTTGTAACTCCACCCTCCGGTTACGAAGCCAGTTGACACCCAATCCCTTTGAAAAAGTATCCGTGATGTATTGGGTGGCTTCGGGTCCGCTCCAGAAATCATGATTACCAAGAACCGCAAAAATCCCATGGGGCGGTTTCAATACTGAGAAAGCCTCGACAATATTGTCCACATACTGCCGGTCGAATTCATGATATTTGGCGAGGAAAGTCCGTATTTTGTGACCAATGAAATCACCGGTCAAAACCACCAGATCGGGGTTTTCTCTGGCGGCAAGATTCGCTGAGGCCTGCAGATGATCGATCGAAACAAGAGGCGAAGAGTGAAGGTCACTCAACTGGGCAATTTTAAATCCCCGGAAAGCGGCTGGCAGGTTGGGAATAGTGACCGGCACCCGCTCCAGCAGAATCTCATTTTTGTCGGTGTTGGAATATCCCTTGCCAACTCCCACGAGGGAAACGCCGAACACACCGGCCATTCCTTTTAGAAAAGAGCGCCGGTCTATCATCGGCTTGAATAAAATACTCTTTTCCTCAGGGGAAGGATTAGGCGGGTCCTCTCCCATGTTTTTCCTGTCGGTCATGCGGTCAACTCACGCAATGTCGGTACCAATAGGAATTCCTCAATAAATTGATCGGTGACATTAAGTTTCATAGGATTTATTCCGCAATATAGAGGGAGAGCACAACATCTGCGGAAGGAGTCAAGATCATGGCAAGTCAAAAAGCAAGTATCACCATTTCTCCGGAATCCAACCTGGCTGTGGAACCATCCCCGGCCTCGACCTTTTTATGGAAATCTGTAGGTGCCGCCATTTGTGGCGCGGCGATTCCCGGCGTGATTTTCTATTTTTTGTTCTAGCCCACCCCGTAGCTAGTCGGCTATTTCAACTTTAAAAAATACACTGCGGTTTTCATGGCTCCTGCGTTGACTGGAACCTAGTATCCTCTTGCCCTGACTGCTGGAATGGGTAAGAAGTCCGCCGATCTCTATCCACTCGCCAACTTTGCCACTGGCAGTGGTGTGTACTTCCTGGATTTGAATACCCCGCGCACCTAATTTTGACACCTGAGGATGGATATCAAGTGTCACATGATCTCCATTCACCTGTGGCAGGACGCTGAACCCGGTAGAGACATCCTCAAACGTAATCCCCTGAGAGCGCGTTGAAAAAGCACCAAACCCCTGGGTGACGGTGTGCTGAATCGGAATGCGTTGGCTGATATAGATAGTAGCGGGGCGGCCTTCCAAAGTAGTCACCTGCTGAGTGTGGCGTTCATCCGTTGTCCTGCTGTTCTGGCCGATGCTCCCCTGCACAACTCCATTGTTTCCCCCAATCGTCCCGGTAACCCCGCCCGATCCTCGATTGGCCGGAGGAATGACCACTCGTCCTCTGCCCCCGCCGAAAGGAATGCTGGCACCCACATCGGCATGGGATCTTTCCCGGCTCCCGGAAATTCCCTGTCGAACGGTTATTCTAAGATTACGCAGGCGGGTGTCCAACTGGCGGAGCAGATCCTGAACCATCTGCAAATTTTTGGGGGTGGACTTCACGATCAATTGATCGTTCATTCCTGTGATCGTTCCATTGCCTTGCAATAAAGGTTCGATCACCGGAATAATCTCGCTGGCCATTCTGTTCTGAAGCTTGAATATCTTGAGTTGGGTCTGACCGAAGGCAGGAGGGGTGGAGCCTGAAACAAACAGAACAAGGGCCAACCCAAAAATGATCAGGAGTCGACAACTCAGGTTTGATTCTCGCTCATCTGAAAAAAGTGTGTCCATTGTTCTAGATAGAAGATTTTACAAACAACCGGATCGCGCATGTCAAAGAATTTCGCGTTTTGAAACTCTTCACGGTCCAAAGCCTCGACATTGTCCAGGGACTCGCACCAGATACCCAGTTTGGAGGCCGCCTCCATTTTGCCTTTTAAAAAGCTATCACTTTCAAATTCCAAAACGGTGTAAGCATCGTCTTTGGATTTCAGCACAAGCAAGAAGGCCTTTGAATCACTTTCCATCACAGATCCTCGCATTAAACATCACTTCTATAAAGGTAAGGGGAAACGGCTACCCTGTCAAACAAAGAGTTTATTTAGCATCGCGCCAGTTTTGCCCCCAGGCCATATCCACCACCAGAGGCACATTGAGAGTAAAAACACCTTCCATTTCACGGCGCACCAGCGTCTCCACTTTTTCTTTTTCAGCTACCGGGCATTCAAAAACCAGCTCATCATGCACCTGCAAAATCATCCGCGACTGAAACTCCTCTTTCACTAAATATTTCTGCAAACGAATCATGGCAATCTTTATCAGGTCTGCCGCGCTTCCCTGCACCGGAGAATTGATCGCAACCCGCTCGGTGGCTTCCCGAACCTGCCGGTTTTTGCTGTGAATATCGGGGAGGTAGCGCCGTCGATTCAACAACGTGGTGGAATACCCACGCACTTTCACCTGCTCAATGGTGAATTCCATAAACTGTTTCACCTTGCTGTAAAGCTCGAAATACTGATCGATAAATGTTTTCGCCTCTTTCGGTGAAATCCGCAATTGGCGCGACAATCCAAAAGCACTCAGGCCATAAACAATTCCAAAGTTGACCGCCTTGGCAATTCGCCGGGATTCCTCCCCGACCTCCTCCAGTGATGTTCCGAAAATTTCAGCCGCCGTGCGGGTATGAATATCCTCCCCTTTTTCAAAGGCACGCACCAGTGCCGGGTCTTCTGACAAATGCGCCAATACCCGAAGTTCAATCTGAGAATAGTCCGCGGCTAGAAGTTCGCACCCCTCTTCGGGCACAAAAGCCTTTCTGATTTCTTTTCCAAGCTCCGTCCGGATGGGAATGTTTTGTAAATTGGGATCGCTACTGCTCAACCGGCCTGTCGCCGCTACTGTCTGATTGTAAGAGGTGTGAACTCGGCCTGTCTCACCAAATATTTCCTGAGGCAACGAATCCACATAGGTTGATTTCAATTTAGCCATCTGACGGTAATTCAGAATTTTATCTGGCAGTGGATGCTTCGGAGCCAATTCCTCAAGCACCTTTACATCGGTAGAAAAGCCGGTTTTTGTTTTCTTCACCGGCGGCAGTCCCAACTTTTCAAACAGAATGACCGCAAGTTGTTTGGGAGAATTGATATTAAATTCTTCTTCAGCAATGGAATGAATCTCCTTTACCAAAACAGCCAGTTTTTTCTCCAGAACTTTCGACAAGTCCGCCAGATGCTTACGATTCAGTTTAATCCCGGCAATTTCCATGGCGGCAAGAACATCGATCAATGGCATTTCTATGTCTTCAAAGAGTCGCTTTTCATCATCAACCAATTGAGGCCGTAGTTTCTGCGTCAATTGTAGAGTGACATCCGCATCCTCAGCCGCATATTCGGTCGCCGTATCAATAGGAACCTCATCGAATCGAATCTGTTTAGCGCCCTTACCCGCCACATCTTCATAGTGAATGGTCGACCTGTTCAGCATCTCCAGAGACAGCGCATCCATACTGTAATTACGCTTGGCAGGATCCAGCACATAGGCCGCCAGCATCGAATCGAATCCAACACCCTGCAACTGGACCCCTTCACTATTAAAAACGATCAGGTCGTATTTAATATTGTGCCCAAACTTAATCAACCCGGAATCTTCAAGCAGAGGACGAAGTTTTTCCAGAACGAACGCTTTTTTTAATTGCACGGGTGCCCCAAGATATTGATGCGCTACCGGCACATACCAGCCCGCCCCCGTTTTCACCGAAAATGACAGACCCACAATTCTCGCCCAGACCGGTCGCAAGCCGGTGGTTTCCAGATCAACGGCAAACTCTCCCGCCTCTTTTAATTGGCGAATCAAACTTTCCAGTTGCTCTTCCGTAAACACCGTTTCATAGTTTGTATCGACTACCTGGGGAGGTGCGGATGCGGTCGACTCCGTGGCAGGCAAATCATTCAGTAAAGTAGTGAATTCAAATTCCTCAAAAAGTGCACGCATCTTTTCGACATCCGGACTCTTTCGATCCATATCTGCGATCTCACAGTCCAACGTCATTCCGGTATCGATGGTGACCAGCTTGCGGCTCAAAAAGGCATTGTCACGATCATTCTCCAGCTTCTCTTTGAGTTTCTTTTTATCAATCGAATCCAATGCTTCATAGAGACCCGCCATGGAACCGAATTTTTGAATAAGATCCGCCGCTGTTTTTGGCCCCACACCCGCCACACCGGGGACGTTATCACTGGTGTCTCCCATCAATCCCAAAACTTCGATCACTAACTCGGGCTTAACGCCGAACTTCTCTTCAACCTCTGCCTCGCCCAACGTTTTATTCTTCATCGTGTCCAACATCACGATATCGGGTGAAACCAGTTGCATCATATCTTTATCGCCACTGACGATGACCACGTGCATCCCTTCGCGCTCGCCTCTCCGCGCCAGGGTGCCAATGATATCGTCCGCCTCAAACCCCTCCTGACTCAAGGTCACAATATTGAAGGATTCAACAAGAGGTGCAAAGTAGGGGAACTGGGTCTTCAAATCTTCAGGCGGTTCACCACGGTTGGCCTTGTATTCAGGATAAAGATCATGGCGAAAAGTTTTTGCCTTGGTATCGAAAACAACCGTCAGATAATCCGGCTCCTCCTCTCTAACCACTTTCATCAGCATTGTGGTAAAACCATAAAGAGCGTTGGTGGGCAAACCCTTAGAGTTTGTCAGATGGTGACGCACGCCATAGAAAGCTCGAAATATATAAGCTGATCCATCAATCAAATAAAATTTTGGTTTCTTTTTCATAGTTCTTTATTTTAATGATTCTTCTCAAATCCCTACTACAAAAACAGAAATCTTTATATTCAACGGAGAAAAATCGGGATATATTAAAGGATCAACGTTGAGGCACAGGCATCATACCAAATAAATTCAAATCCAGAACTTTCTAAAGACACCTTGTTTTTTTCACCTTGGCCCCTGAGACTTTTTTTTCACAACAAAACTTGCCGCCATGCAAAAACCCAAGCAACGCCAAACCCGGAAGCGAAATCAAAAGGCCGTGTCGTCTTCGGCAAAAAACCGGATAAAAAAGAATTCAGGAGTTTCAGGGTTCCATCAGCAACCGGAGTCTGTTCTTCATCAACAAGGACTCACTATTCTTCAACAGGGTGCTCCCCTAAAACAGGTTTTTAAATTTTTAGCAGACCAACTAGAGACGCTCATTCCTAACAGCAGGGTTCTCCTTGGTTATCCTGACACAATAACCACCCGGCTGACCATCAGCACTGGGCTTCCGACCCGTCTTACAAGGCAGGTACGTGATCTAAAAAAAACCGTTTTTCAAAACACATTTTATGGGGAGGGCTTTTCAGGCCGAGGTGTCGCCTCCATCGACCTACAGTCCCACCCGGCATGGAAGGTACTGGGCAAAAGTTTATCATCGAATGACTGTCGGTTTTGTCATACGATTCCAATAAAGGATACAAAAGACGTTATTGTCGGGACCATCAGCTTGTTCACGAATTCAAAACGTCCGCCGACAAAATCACAGTTATCGATCGTTGCAAGCGCGGCACAAATAGCCGGCATCGCCATTCAACGTCAGTGCCAGAACCAGGCAATTAAAAAACTGAAAGCGCGGCTGGGCAATGAAGTCGAAGAACCTTCTCAGAATATTCGAGAAGCCATCAGGCAACTGCAGGATGAAATTGTCCAAAGAAAAATCATGGAACGTAGCCTGAAGACATCCAACGAGAAACTGCAAAACCTGAGCAATCATCTGGAAAACGTGCGCGAAGAAGAACGCACCCGCATCTCCAGAGAAATTCATGATGAATTGGGACAGATGCTGACGACTCTGAAAATGAAACTGGCTATCCTGGAAGAAAGAAGCCTTGATGAAGGCTTTCCCATCCAGGATGACATCCAGATCATGATGCGTCTCGTGGAAACCACGCTGGAGACGGTTCGCAGAATTTCCACTGAATTGCGTCCCGGCATTTTGGATGTTCTTGGCTTGTCAGAAGCATTGGAATGGCAGGCGCAGGAATTTCAGGAGCAAACAAAAATCAAAATGCGCTGTGACATACAAGCCCTTCCTGAAAACCTGGGGAAAGATATTTCTACAGCATGCTTCAGAATTTGCCAGGAGGCCTTGACCAATGTTGCTCGCCATGCCAAAGCCAGCCGTGTCACCATTTGCCTGAGGCATAGCCAAGGAAAGCTCGAGCTTATCGTTCGTGATAACGGCAAGGGCATTACGAACGAACAACTATCGCGGTTAACGTCCCTCGGTTTGATTGGAATGCGCGAACGGGCACAAAACCTTGGGGGCGATCTGAATATTGAACGCGCTGAAGAAAAAGGGACAGAAGTCAGCTTTTCTTTTCCCTTGGAATTAGCCCCATAAAGCACAAAATTGTTTCAAGGCATAGACAGACCTGATCTCTACGATATAATAAATCCATGATCACTACCGACACGATTCAACTGCTGATAGCAGACGACCACCCCATTTTCCGCCAAGGATTAAAAACCGCTTTCTCCCGCTTCCCGGAATTTGAAATCATTGATGAAGCCGAAGACGGTTTTCAACTACTCGACAAAATCAAAACCCAAAACTACAACGTCCTGTTGCTCGACATTTCAATGCCAGGCCCCAACGGCTTGGAACTTTTGAAGCAATTGAAAAAGGAACAACCAGACCTCCCTATTTTGATCTTGAGTATGTATCCGGAAGACCGCTATGCGATCCGTTTTATGAAGGCGGGAGCTTCTGGCTATTTGACGAAGGAAAGTCCTCCGAGTCAAATCATCGATGCCCTTCGCAAAGTCTCGCAGGGTGGAAAATTCATGAGTCCCCGCCTGACAGAAAAAATCGCCTACGAATTTCTGGACCATGAAAAAGCTCCGCACGAAACTTTATCAGATCGCGAGTTTCAGGTCTTGTGTATGATCGCCTCTGGTAAAACCGTCACCGGGATTGCGCAGGAATTGACTTTGAGCGTCAACACCATCAGCACCCACAGAAGCCGTATTCTCAATAAAATGAAGATGAAAAACAACGCTCAACTCACCCACTATGCTATTCAAGCCGGTTTAGTTGAAGACTAGCCACCACTCCCCTTGAAGAAGGCTTTGCATAAGCCTACAATCAAAAGCAAAGGCAAGATTCTTCGCTGTGCAGTTCCTCAAAATTACTTTTGCAAAGCTCTCATCCTTTAAGGCGGAGGGGAACAAAATTCTCCCTGTCTCCCTGAAAACTCTCTTCCTTATAATTTTTGGAATAATGCAAAGCTCTCCTGCGTCCGTGGGTTAACCCTGCCGCACAGTGGCCCCGGCAATAACTCTTTATTCCAGCTCAGACTTCATGCTACCATCGGCCCAGTCAAGAAATACCTCTTCTGATTTCATCCCTTCTCCTTAGCCGCATGGGAGTCCCTGGCTCATGAAGTGCCCAAAATGCTCTTCACAAAATATTATTAGCGAGGGTAACCGTTCTCTGTATTCAAAATCTATCACGTTCGATTTTTTTGAATGCGGTGACTGCGGGATGCAGTTTGCGGAAAACCCGGAAAACCCGTATGAAGAAGAAACACACTCACTCCCTACAAGAGAAGAAGTCCTCGAGAAAATCAGGCAAAAACATAAAAGTGAGGATGCCCGTCAGGATAAAATTGACAAACTATTGAGCGGCAGTCCCCTGCAACCCCCTCCTGTTTATAGTGCTCTGAGTAATCTTGCCCAATCCAGCAAAAACAAAACTGAAGATGCCTGTGAGCTTCTTTCAAAGTTCCCCTTCCTCACAAACAGATTGCTGGAGCTGATCAATGGCCCCTGTTTCTTCACCAAGGATTCATTTGGGAACTGTCGAGATCTACTGGACGCGTGGCCGTTGGAGTCCGTTACCCATATTGTGCTGGCTTTGGAAATCGTAGACCTGATGCAGTTTTCTGATGCGTTGGCTGTTTCCAAAAATGCCTTCTGGACTCACGGGGTCGTCTCCGGGCTTGCGGCTAAATCTATCGCTCATTTTCTGGGTGAAAATGATATCCAAAAATATTTTTCAACCGGACTATTGCTACATCTTGGTCGATTGGTCCTCGCCTCCAACATGCCCGACGCTGTGCGGAAAATATTCATACAAAGTAATACTTCGGGAGTGTCCTTGTTCGATGCGGAAGAAAAGGTTTTCAAATTCAACCATGCCCAGGTTGGAGGTAACTTGCTCGCGCAATGGGGTTTTGATAAAGATATCACTGATGGAGTAATCCATCACTATCGTCCTAATAAGGTAAAAAATCCACCGCAAGCTGTTTATATCTTTCATTTGAGCGAAGTTATCGCCCACGATCTCAAACTAGGGAGTTCCGGCGAAAAATATTTCCCGCGTCCGAATTCTCTGGCCGTCCAGGCACTTGGGCTGACCCGGTCCCTGCTCGATAACATCAAGGGCGAAATATTGTCTCTGGTTGATGAAGCCAAACGCCTCATCATTGTTTGACTCTTGCATGCCACCCCCCGCCCTGCATTTATTAATTTAAAGTGACGCTGAAACATCCACTGTGGTTCTGCTAGATTCTTTACTCTTGAAAAATAGATTTGTGATATTATGTTTCTGAAATTTTCTCCTTATAAAACAATACTTTTATGACCAACCCCGCTAAAAAAACAGCACCTGAATCGATCGACCACCTGCTTCTCGAAGCCGGGCAACGGGCTCTCAAAATAGAAAGTCAGGCGATAGAAGACCTGGCGAATCGGCTGGATTCATCATTTATAGAAGTTGTCAACCGGCTGGACCATCTCCTCAGCCAATCCCGTCATCTTGTTATCACCGGAATCGGAAAGTCTGGCTTGATCGGGGCCAAGATAGCGTCTACCTTTTCCAGCATTGGCTTGCCCACAATTTTCCTGCATGCGGGAGAAGCAAGCCATGGTGACCTGGGGGTTCTGAAACCCGACGACACCTTGCTGATGATTTCCAACAGCGGGGAGACCGAAGAACTGCTGAAATTGTTGCCCGCGATCAATCGAAGAAAATGCACATTGATCGCCATGACAGGAGCACCGCAATCGACACTCGGCAAGCGCGCCCAACTGATACTGGACGTCAGCGTCCGGGAAGAAGCCTGCTCTCTGAACCTGGTGCCCACGGCAAGCACCACCGCCACTCTGGCTCTGGGCGATGCCCTTGCGATGGCCTTGCTCACAAAAAGAGGATTTCGCCCGGAAGATTTTGCGCAGTTTCATCCGGGTGGCAGTCTGGGCCGAAAGCTACTGACAACTGTGGAAGATTTGATGCACAGTGGTGAGACCATCCCCACTGTAGCTGGCGATGCAGAGTTTTTTGCCGTGTTGCACGAGATGAGCTCCAAGCGATTGGGCGCGGCACTGGTCACCGACTCGAAGGGGAGTATCCTTGGAATCATTACCGACGGGGACATCCGCCGCCTGATTGAAAAAAAGACAGACACGGGCAATCTCAAAGCGGCAGGGTTCATGCACCCATCGCCACGCCATATCGACAAAACGGAATTGGCGGCGAAGGCCCTGCAAATCATGGAAGAACATCAGATCACAAGCCTCGTGGTGTCGCCGGACGGAATCGCTCTCGATGGGTTTCTTCACCTGCACGATCTTCTTAAAGCAGGCTTGTGAGTATTGATTCCAACCTGTCCATTAAATTGTAAAGTGAAGACGCTTGGGCTAATATTATTCCCCTTTAAAAACAAAACCCAATCAACATGACTGGCGCTGAAATACGGAAAAAATTCCTGGACTACTTTGGGGAACGACAGCACTCGATAAGTTCGAGTGCTCCTCTTGTTCCTCAAAATGACCCCACCCTGATGTTCACCAACGCGGGGATGGTCCAATTTAAAAATGTCTTCCTGGGTCAGGAGAAACCGGCCCACGTGAGAACGGTCACTGTGCAAAAATGTGTTCGGGCCGGAGGCAAACACAACGACCTCGAGATGGTGGGTCGCACCGCGCGCCACCATACCTTTTTTGAAATGCTGGGAAATTTTTCCTTCGGCGATTATTTCAAGGAAGAAGCCATTGCCTTTGCCTGGGAGTTTTTGACAAAAGACATGGGCCTTTCCGCAGACCGTTTATACGTTTCCGTATTTGAAGACGATGATGATGCCTACCAGATATGGGAATCTTCCATGGGCCTGCCCAAGGAACGAATTTGCCGAATGGGAGAAAAAGATAATTTCTGGTCCATGGGCCCCACCGGCCCCTGTGGTCCGTGCTCAGAAATTTACATCGACCAGGGAGAGGCTCTTGGGTGTGGCAAGCCGGACTGCGCCGTTGGCTGTGAATGCGACCGCTATCTGGAAATCTGGAACCTCGTGTTCATGCAATTCGACCGCGATGATGCCGGAAAACTGTCGCCTCTCCCCAAACCCTGCATCGATACCGGCATGGGGCTCGAGCGTCTGACAGCCGTCGTTCAGAATCAGCCAAGCAATTACGACTGCGACCTGATCATGGGGATCATCAACACCATTGCCAGGGTCACCGAAACTGCCTACGAATCGAAACTGGAAAGCGGTGTCTCCCAAAGGGTTATCGCCGACCACGCGCGATCGACCGCCTTCCTGATTTCTGATGGAGTTCTTCCATCCAACGAAGGCCGGGGCTACGTGCTTCGGAGAATCATGCGTCGGGCCCTCAGACACGGTAGATTGCTGGGTCAGGAAAAACTGTTTTTCTATAAAATCACCGATGAAGTGGTTTCGGAATTCAGCACGGCGTATCCTGAACTGGAAAGCAACCGGGAGTTTATTCAAAAAGTCGTTCGCCACGAAGAAGAGGGCTTCATCAATACCCTCACTTATGGCACTCAGATGCTGGACGATATTCTCTCGCGCATGAAGAAGGAAAACATCACCACCATCCCCGGTACAGAAATTTTCAAACTGTACGACACCTTTGGATTTCCCGTTGACCTGGTTGAGGAGACCGCAAAGGATACCGGCACAAAGCTCGACATGGAAGGTTTCAACCGAGCCATGCAGGAACAGAAAACCAAAGCCATGGCTTCATGGAAAGGGTCAGGAGAAAAAACAATTGCCCCGATTTACAATCAGATTCTGGAGGAAAACGGTCCGACCCGCTTCCTCGGTTATGAAGGCACCCGCCATGATGGACGCGTGATCGCCATCCTTTCCAAGGAAAAAGAAATTGGAGAACTCTCCGCCGGTGATGAAGGCGAGCTGTTGTTTGACCAGACTCCTTTCTATGGAGAATCCGGCGGCCAGGTGGGAGACAGTGGTCAAGCCATCAATGATGGACTTTATGTCGATGTCCTCGACTCGACGAAACCAGTTTCCCAGTTGATCACACACAAGGTCAAGGTCAAACAGGGAAGCGTGAGACTGGGAGATATCCTTCACCTTCAAGTCAGTCAAGAGAGGCGGTCCAGTATCATGTATAACCACACCGCCACTCATCTTTTACACGCCGCATTAAAAGAATCCCTTGGTGCTCATATCAAACAGGCGGGGTCGCAGGTAGGACCGGACAAACTGCGTTTTGATTTCACGCATTTTACTCCGCTCACCCAGCAAGAGCGTTTGCGCCTGGAAGATGTGGTCAATGATAAAATCCGAAAAAATATTCCTCTACATAAAGAGGAAATGGCTATCGAACAAGCTATCGAGGGCGGGGCCGTCGCCCTGTTTGGCGAAAAATATGGTGATCGGGTACGGGTGGTGGATGTCCCCGGATTCAGCAAGGAGCTCTGTGGCGGAACACACGTCAACGCTACCGGTGATATTGGGTTCTTC
Organism: Nitrospinaceae bacterium; assembly: GCA_029261535.1. GTDB lineage: Bacteria > Nitrospinota > Nitrospinia > Nitrospinales > Nitrospinaceae > Nitronauta. The sequence continues at coordinate 30,251 of JAJDBF010000014.1, forward strand.
CGCATAATCCAGGAAACAGGCATAGCCTCGGGAGTACGTAGAATAGAAGCAATCACCGGATCGGCCTCCTATGACCGCATTCAAAAAGAGAATCAGGATTTAACGTCTATCCGCGCGCTCCTCAAGGCACCGCAAGACGAAGAGTTGAGTCGGCTGGAGAAACTCCTGACCAGACAAAAAGAATTGGAAAAAGAAATCTCTTCCTTAAAAGAAAAACTGGTCAGTGGAAAAAACTCCGGCGGTGGAATTCTCGATGGCCTTGAGAAAATAGGCGATGTTTCCCTGCTGGTCAAAAAACTGGATGGGGTGGATGCTAAAACCCTGCGTGGCTTTATCGACAACGCCAAGGAACAAATAAAATCCGGAGTGGTTGTCGCCGGAGGTGTGGACAATGGCAAAGTCATTTTAGCCGCCGGCGTCACCAAAGACCTGACCAAAGACCATCACGCTGGAAATATTCTGAAAAATATTTCTGCCATCGTTGGAGGCAGTGGCGGCGGCAGGCCGGATATGGCACAAGCCGGAGGCAATCTTCCGGAAAAACTGGATGAAGCATTGGAGGCGGTTAAGAAACTGCTATAGTCATTCAATAATCGAACTTTTATCTTCAGGGGATTAATGAAAAACGTACGGAAACTGGAACTGCTTGAAAAATGGAAAAAAGTCGCAACCAAGGCCGTCACGGATGACCTGTTCAAAGAGAAACTGGTGAAAGACCCCATCAAAATGATGGCTGAATTTGACCTTATGATACCCGATGAAATTGAAGTCCTCGTAGGCCACGCCAACACCATCACGTTGGTGACACCAAAAGACGCGTCCGAAAACCTGACATCAGAAATAAAATGGTGGCGGATTCGGCTGAACGTGATTGAAGAGTTCGGGCAGGATGAACGCGGGGGCGATGGGGCTGTCGCGGGTCCAAAATCAGACGAAGACGAAGACGTTTAACACCGGGGCAAAGCCAACAAGCTAAACTTCTTTTCGAGTGGTGAATCGATTTAGAAATCGGCAACAGGCACTTTCAAAGCCTTAAATAAAATATGCTATAGTTTGCCCATAGAAACTGCACGCGCCCGTAGCTCAGCTGGATAGACTGTCGGATTCCGGTTCCGAAGGTCGCAGGTTCGACTCCTGCCGGGCGCACTTTTAAAATAATGGGTTAGTTAACGCTCTCTTTTTCTAAAAATCTATTTCTCTATATAGCCCCAATAGCCCCACCAAAAACAAGTTAACCAAGTGAAAATTACAACCAGAAGGTCAAGAGTTCAACTGCGCGAATCATGCACCAATGTTTTAATCTTTAGTCCTCCCTGATCAGCCCTCGAAATTAGCCGCTTAATCTATCTTGAAAATAGAGGGGCAGTAAAGAGAGTCATAAAACGCAGATGCTGGAACTCCGGCAGGATATCGTGCAAAATTCGACTTCGCCCGTAACGAATTATGAGGATGGATTTTAAGAAAATCCCCTTAACCTGGCTAATTCCAAACAAATTCCTGCTGTTTTTGCTGGTAGGGACCGTGCTATAATCCCTTGTGCTGAAACAGGTTAACCCGGAAACAGAGCACCATGGCGGTCACTTGGGTTGTTTGAATTCCGGGGCAATTGCCGTATAATCCAAGTTTTGTTTTGAACATGACATCAACCCTTTTTTAAATCTCGGGTTTTGGAAAAATCTAAAGAAAAAGCCGACACTGCAATTGAACTGATTGGAGAAACTCCTCTGGTCAAGCTGGGCAAACTTGTGCCTTCAAACGGGGCTCAAATTTTCGCCAAGATTGAATCACGCAATCCGGGCGGAAGTGTTAAAGACCGCATTGCCCTGGCGATGATTGAGGATGCCGAACGCACGGGTAAATTGTCGCCGGGGGCCACCATCATTGAACCCACCAGCGGCAACACAGGCATTGGCCTGGCGTTGGTCGGTGCCGTCCGCGGATACAAGGTGGTTCTCGTCATGTCGGAAAATATGAGCGAGGAAAGACGCGCCATACTGGAATCCTTTGGTGCCCAATGCGAATTGAGTCGCGCCGAATTTGGAATGCAGGGAACCATTGAACGTGCCGAAGAATTGCTGGCGGAAAATCCTGACTGGTACATGCCGCAACAGTTTAATAACCCGGCCAACCCTGAGGTCCACCGAAAAACCACCGGGCCTGAAATCATTTCGGCCATGGAAGATGAAAAAGTGGATGCCTTCATTGCCGGCATCGGCACCGGCGGTACCATCACCGGAACTGGCGAGGCTTTGAAGGCGCATTACGGGGACACTAAGATAATTGGCGTGGAGCCTCTGACCTCTGCCGTGTTATCCGGCAATCCACCGGGTCCGCATAAAATCCAGGGGATTGGTGCCGGGTTCAAACCCAAAGTTTTAAATCTCGAGATTCTGGACGATCTGCGTCCGATCTCGGACGAAGAAGCTTTCGATTTCACACGACGTCTCGCCACACAGGAAGGCCTGTTGGTCGGGATCAGTTCCGGAGCGGCCATGGCCGCGGCTTACAAAGTTGCGGAGGAAATGGGTGCCGGAAAAAACGTGGTGGTTATTCTGCCAGATACTGGAGAACGATACTTCAGTTTTTATCAATACTTTTAAGGGATCTCGGTAATCTTTGGGCAGTGTCTGCACCTGCCACTCGCTTTAAACGAGTCCAGGCGAACAGCCTGTCAGGTTCCTTTTTGTTAGAGGCTAATTGAATGAGTTTTGTTAAAGGATTACGTTGCAAGGAATGCGGCAAGGGCTACGAAAAACTTCCCGTGCATGTTTGTGAATACTGTTTCGGCCCACTTGAGGTTGATTACGACTATGAAGCAATTCAAAAAGTCGTTAGTAGAAAATCCATACAGGACGGCCCGCCTTCAATGTGGCGATACCGCCCCTTCATGCCAATCGACGGTGACCCGAAAGTCGGTTTGAACACTGGCTACACCCCCCTCATCCGCGCAAAAAACCTTGGCAAGGCACTGGGTCTGAAAGAACTGTATATAAAAAACGACTCGGTCAACCACCCAACTTTTTCCTTTAAGGATCGCGTGGTGGCGGTGGCAGTCACCAAGGCAATCGAGATGGGTTTCGACACGTTATCCTGCGCCTCCACCGGTAACCTGGCAAACTCAGTGGCGGCACACGCGGCAGAAGCCGGGCTCAAGAGTTGCATCTTTATTCCGGATGGACTTGAATCCGGAAAAATCCTGGGCACCCTCATTTACGGTAGCAAACTCATTGCCGTCAATGGCAGTTATGACGATGTCAACCGGCTGTGCAGTGAGGTCGCGGCAACACACAACTGGGCCTTTGTGAATATCAACATCAGACCTTACTACGGAGACGGATCCAAATCCTACGGCTATGAAATCGCCGAACAACTGGGCTGGAAAACTCCGGACAACGTTGTGGTGCCGGTCGCTGGCAGTTCTCTCATTACAAAAATCTGGCGTGCCTTCAACGAGTTTAAAGACCTCGGTCTGATTGACAAGGTCACCAGTAAAATTTTTGCGGCACAGGCAACCGGGTGTTCACCAGTGACCACCGCCATTAAAAACGGATCGGAAATGATCACGCCCGTCAAACCCAACACCATCGCCAAGTCGATTGCCATCGGCAACCCGGCGGACGGTTATTACGGCATCAAGACCACCAAAATAAGCGGTGGCTGGGGTGAAGATATTAACGATGAGGAAGTCGTCGAAGGCATGCGGCTTCTGGCTGAAACAGAAGGTGTCTTTACCGAGACAGCTGGCGGGGTTACCGTTGGAGTCACCAAAAAATTAATCGAACAGGGCCGGATCAAGCCGGACGAATCCACCGTCATCTGCATCACTGGCAATGGCCTGAAGACGCTTGAAGCTCTCGAAGGCCAGTTTGAAATGCCTACAGTCATTCAACCCAATTTAAAAGAATTTGAAGAACATTATTCCAGCCATGTGGCGGTTTGAAGGAGAGAATAGAAATGGCAGTTAAAGTAAGAATTCCCACCCCTCTGATGAAGTTGACCAACAACCAGGCCGAAGTTGAGGCCGAGGGAGTAACTATTGAGGAAATGTTCAACAACCTTGAGTCCCAGTTTGGCGGAATCAAGGAACGCATCTGCGAAGAGAACGGATCGCCACGCCGCTTCATCAACATTTATGTAAATGAAGAAGACATCCGCTTTCTTGATGGCGAAAAAACAGCTATCAAGGACGGCGATGAAGTGTCTATCATCCCGGCTATTGCTGGAGGCACACACTAGCCCAGCAAATTTTGGAAATAACTGGTTTTTTCGGAACGGCCGACTAAATCAAACTTTTTGGAACTTTCGACTGTTACCACCGTCTAATGAATATGTCAAAATCAAAAATCGAAAACATTGAACCTGCCACGATTTCCGGTGCTCAGGAAATCAATGTACCAGCCTGCCCCCTGATCACGAATCAATCGATTCTTGAAAAAATCGGGAACACGCCGCTCATCAGGATCAACAACCTGACCAAAGACCTGCCCGGTATTGAAATCTATGCCAAGGCGGAATGGAGAAATTCAGGCGGATCGGTAAAATCACGTCCGGCATTGCAGATGATCGAAGATGCCGAGAAGTCTGGCGCATTGACCAAGGATAAAATCATCCTGGACTCCACCTCTGGCAACACCGGAATCGCCTACGCCCTGATTGGCAAAATCAAGGGTTACAAGGTCAAACTGGTCATGCCAGGAAATGTTTGCAAGGAACGTAAAGGCTTGATGGCAGATTATTACGGTGCCGAGATCGTAACATCGAGTCCTTTTGAAGGCTCGGACGGTGCCATCCTGATGGCGCAGGCAATATACGAATCCGACAAGGAAAAGTATTACATGCCCGACCAGTACAACAACGATTCCAACTGGCGAGCTCACTACCTGCACACGGCACAGGAAATCTGGAAGCAGACTGAAGGACGCGTCACTCATTTTTGCGCTGGCATCGGAACCGGCGGAACCATCATGGGCAATACACGCGGACTGCGCGAGCTCAACTCCGACATCAAATGCTATGCCATCGAACCTGCTGAGGAGTTGCACGGACTCGAAGGACTGAAACACATGGGCTCCTCCATCGTTCCCGGAATTTACGATGAATCTTTTCTCGACGGAAAAATCAGTGTCAGCACAGAGACATCCTACGATATGGTCGAAACGCTGGAGAAGGAAGAAGGTATTCTGGTCGGGCACTCCAGTGCCGCCGCCATGGTGGGCGCGCTCGACCTCGCTCGAAGAATCAAAAAAGGTGTCATCGTTACCGTGTTCCCGGATAGTTGCGACACCTGCTATGTGAGCTTCGGAAAATTCAAGGAATACTACGAATCACACGATCAAACGACCTTGCCCAAACCAGAAAGTTCCTGACCCTGTCATTTCACTCCCGCCTCAAAAACAAATGAGCCGATTCGAACGACATCTTTTCATCTGCGTGAATGAACGTAGCGGAGACGATCCCCGTGGTTGCTGTACTTCGCGCGGGTCGGTCAAATTGCTAGACTATATGAAAAAACGGGTGCACGAGGCCGGATTAAAAGGCAAGGTGCGGGTGAATAAAGCCGGGTGCCTCGATGCCTGCGCTCAGGGTCCGGCGATGGTCATCTATCCGGAAGAAGTCTGGTACACCGCAACATCCGAAGAGGACATGGAAGAAATTTTCCTGGAACATATAAAGCACGGTCGAGTGGTCGAACGATTGCAAAGTCAGTTCCCGCCCAGAAAATAATCCCCCGGCACTAATGTTCACCTGGACTCTGGTCACCCACCTCTCCCGATTTCCCGGAAAACGATTCGCTGTTTAGTTTAAGTAATCGATAGTAGATCCCCTTCTTTCGTATCAGGTCCTCCCGAGTACCAAATTCAGCAACACGTCCTTGTTTCAACACCAGCACTTTATCCACATCCTTAAGCGTTGATAGCCGATGCGCGATGATGATCGAGGTACGCCCCTTGATCAATTTTTTCATGGCAGTTTGCAGTTGTTGTTCAGTCTCAGTGTCCACGCTGGAAGTGGCCTCATCCAAAACCAGGATACGCGGGTCGGAAGCCCAGGCGCGGGCAAAAGATAACAGTTGGCGTTGCCCCTGAGAAAGCCGACTGCCACGCTCATTAACTTCCTGCTCATATCTCATAGGAAGTTCATCGATAAAATGATGTGAGTTCACCGCCTGCGCCACTGCATGAACCTGCTCCTGACTCAAGTCCGGATTTCCCAGTCGAATGTTATCCACCACATTACCGGAAAAAAGAAACACGTCCTGTTGCACCAGCGCGATTTGTCGCCGAAGTTCCTGCTTATTCATTTCCCTTATGGGAAGACCGTCAATGTGAATCTCTCCCTGTTGAACGTCATAAAACCGGCACAGAAGATTGATCAAGGTAGACTTTCCGGACCCCGTTGCCCCAACAACGGCCAGGCTTTCCCCCTCTTCCAGAGTAAAAGAAATGTCCTTCAAAACCCATTCGTTTTCCTTGTATGCAAAATTAACATTTTTAAATTCAACCCGCCCCTTGAACCGCCCCAGAGATTTTGAGTCGGCAGGGTTGGGCAACTCCTCAGGTGTGTCGAGAAGTTCGAAGACTCTTTCTGAAGATGCCATGGCGGTCTGAATGATATTGAACTTTTCTGCGAGGTCACGAATGGGCTCAAAAAATTTCTGGATGTATTGCAGAAATGCCACCAGCACTCCCAATTGGATTTCATTCTGGACATAGCGCCCGCCTCCGTACCAGATCACCAATCCAATCCCGGCGGCACTGAACACATCAATCGAAGGCAGATAAACGGAGTTGTAAAAAAGTGAGCGCAGGTCTTCTCGAAGTTTTTTTTGGTTCGTTTCCCGAAACTCAGCGTTTCGCTTGTCTTCCTGATTAAACATCTGGATGGTCGACATCCCGGCAAGCGTCTCTTCCAAATGGGAGTTGAGTGTCGTCTGATATGCCCGGTTTTTTCTCAAAGCATCCCGCGCTCGAACACGATAGGCGCGGGTAGCCCAGGCCAGCAAAGGAAATACGGCGCACACGACCAGCAACAATCGCCAGTCCAGCCAGGCCAGCATCACAAAAACCCCAACCAGAGTGAACAGATCACTGAACACCAGGATCAATCCCGAGGTGAGCATTTCGTTCAGCACCTCGACATCGTTCACCGTCCGGGTAATCAGTTTCCCAATCGGATTACGATCAAAAAAGCGAAAAGACATCTTGTGCAGATGCGCGAACACTTCGGTCCGAATATCAAACATCACCTTTTGTCCGATGGTCTGCATCAGAAGATACTGAAAAAACTGACAGACGAATGACCCGATCAGGACGGCACCATAAAGAAGGGCAATTTGATCCAGGCCCGCAAGGTCGGACACTTGAATGTAATCATCGATCACAATTTTGGTGAGGTAGGGGCCGGCAAGATTCAACAATGAAACCAGAAACAGTAAAAAGATGGAGAGAATCACAAGACCCAGGTAAGGTCGCAAGTAGCCTAGAATGCGGCGAAAAAGTCCCCAGTCGTAATAAACATCTTCAAGGTTTTCTTCGGTGAATTGCCTCATTGGAGAAGGATCTCCATTTCCTGCGCAAGGGCCTGACCCTCGAACACCCGGTGATAGTAACCGCGCTCTGCCATCAACTGGTCATGCGACCCCTCTCCGGCAAGAGTTCCATTTTCAACAATGATGATGCGATCCATACTGCGGCCCAGGGCCAACCTGTGCGTAACCAAAACCGTGGTCACACCTTCAAGTCGCTTTCTGATATTTGAAAAAACAATTCTTTCTGTCTCCACGTCAAGACTTGAAAAAGCATCGTCCAATAAAAGGATACGCGGTTTTTTTATAAGGGCTCGCGCCAGGGCAATGCGTTGCTTTTGCCCACCGGAAAGAGAAACCCCGCGATCCCCGACAATGGTATCGAGCCCATCCGGCCAGTTTTTCACATCATCGCCCAGATGAACACATTGAATGATGTCGTTGATTTCCGCCTCGCTGGCAGAGGGGAAGCCGAACGTAATGTTTTGCCGCACCGACGTTGAAAAAAGAAAGGAGTCCTGCTCCACCACACCAATCCCCTGTCGCAAAACCTCAAGCCTTATTTCCTTAACAGAGACGCCATCAAACAATAACGCTCCATCTTCAAGGTCGTAATGGCGAAGAATCAAATTCAGCAAAGTCGATTTGCCCGCACCAACCGGCCCGATAACAGCAATGCTCTGTCCGGATTCAATCTTCAAATTGAAGTTAGAGAGATTCGATTGCTTGGCAGACGGGTATCGAAACGAAACTTTCTGAAACTCCACAGCACCGTTCAGGCGAGCAAGTTTTCCCTCACCCGCAACCGGAATCACCGTGGGTTTTGCATCAAAAATTTCCTGAAGGCGGGCCATCGCGGTCAATCCTTTTTGAGAAAGATTAATGATGAAGCCAATCGCCATCATCGGCCAAGACAACAGCATCAGGTATCCGTTGAAAGCCACGAATGAGCCCAGTGAAAAATCACCCGCCACCACCGCCTTACCGCCCAACCACAGGGATATCAAGGCGGATACACCAATGGTCAATCCCAAGGAAGGTGTAAAAAAAGCAAACAACTTTGCAAGAGCCATGTTGCGTTTGATATGTTCGTGGTTGATTTCCTCGAACCGGGATTTTTCATACGCCTCGCGAACATAGGCATGCAAAACCCGAATGCCCGCAAGATTTTCCTGAACCCGATCGGTGATACGCGACAGGTTTTCCTGAATGGCCTTATGGCGAACACTGATGATCCGTATGAATCCAAAAAATAAAATGGAAACCAAAGGGAGTGGCAACAGACAGTACAAAGTCAATTCAGGGTTTAGCGAAAACATCAGCGCGATACTGGAAACGATCACCACCACGGCATCAATGAAAACCAGCAACCCGAGACCAAGGAATTCTTTGACCGCGCGTAGATCATTGGTGGCGCGAGAAATCAAATCGCCAATTTTCTGCCCTTGATAATAGCTTCGATCCAATGTGAGGAAATGCGTGAACAACCGGTTCTGAATATCCACTTCCATCCGGCGGGTGGGTCCGAACAAGTATTGTCGCCAACCATAACGACCGGCACCGAGGAAAAGCGCCGTGAGCAACAAACCTCCGGCATACGTTGTCAGAACAATCGCAGAGGGATTTGCAGAAAGTGTGTCGATAAAAGTTTTTATCCACCAGGGGATGACCATGGTGAGGATATCCGTCACCACAAGGGATAATAAACCTATGCTAATTTCTTTTCGGTAGGTTCTTAGAAAGGGCAGAAATGGTTTTAATCGCGAAGGGATCATCTAATTTTTAAAAAGGAAAAAGACGACGAGTTTTTCACTTGGTTGAGGAATCCAGTGTCATTATGTGTTCCGATTTTGGTCGCAACATTTTCAATAAATACCCCGCAGAATACGCGCGGATCACCTCCGCCGAATCATCCAGCATTTGTAAAAGCAAAGAAAATGTTTCCGGGCTCCCAATTTTTCCCACAGCCCGCACTGCGGCAGTTCTGACCCTTGAGTTGGGGTCGTTGAGTCCATAAGTTAACAGCGCGATGCTGTCCGGCCGTTTCAACTCACCTAAAATTCTCGCCCCAACACTGCGCACACCATAGTCGCCATGTTGCACCGACATCTTGAACACCTCGTCGCATTGAGTGGATTCCAGACGGACCGCTGTCATGGCAGACACGACCTGCACCATCGGGTCCTTGTCCACACAAAGAGGTATCACCCGACTGAGTGCCACCTGAACCGGAAGGTGCCGCATCACCATGACCGCCTGCTTGCGCACTCTCGGGTTTTGATGCTGTAGCAACTTTTCCAATACCCGCAATTGTTCCATATCCACCTGTTCATCGAGGGCCTTGAGACTGTAAATAATAATATCTGAATCCTGCTCTTCTTCAAGCAAAGTAAAAAGATGCGAACGTGTTATTGGAATATTTATTTTCCCCAGATAGGTGATCGCCTGATATCTGACTATTGCATCGCCGCTTTCCACCGCTTTGAGCAGAACATCTAGTTGAGACGAATCGCCCAGGGAATATAAAGCGTAAGAACTGCCAAGCCGTACCATCGGATCGGGGGCTTTTAATAGGGGACGAATGGCCGGCATCATATTTCGACTTCCCAGTTCCGCAATAATTTCCAGAGCAGTCGCCTGCACCCAGACATTGGAATCAGCAAGAAGTTTCAGCGCATGATTGACAGCTTCTTTTTTCGAGACCTTGCGCATTCCCTGGAGTGCAAACTGCCGTGTCGTCGGGAAAAAATCACGAGTCCCCTTTAACAGTAGAGGCAGGCCTATTCGATCTCCGGATTCACCAGCGGCACGCACAGCACCGCTCCGGATGAACGCCTCATCGCTGGCCAAAGCTTTTTGCAGAATTTCGAGGCAATGTTTGCGCACCTTTTCCAAGGATACCGTAACGGAAGGCTCGGCCTTCAAACCTGCTACCATCGCCAGTACCAGCGCGATGGACAGAACGGTCAGTGATAAAAAAGGTTTGAGTCGTATGAAATTTAAAAATTTCTTCATCAAAAATTATTATCCAGAAACGTTGGAGATCGCGGTCAGTTGATTTTCATAATGCTCGGCTTTTCCTGAAAATTTTGCCGCATCGTTTGGCTTGTCATTATTATTATACCCGTAACTGAGGATACGACATTTCTCGACCAGAGTTTCCAGAACCCAGCCCTTTTCTTTTGCAGGGAGCGCAGGCATTTCCAGAATTTTTTCCATCGCCTGAACACGAAACCGATCCATTCCCCAGAACTTACGAGACAACTGATCGCTGTGACCGCCGGTTTTCACGATTAATTTTTCTTCGATGAAATGAACCGAATGACGAAGAGTCAATCGTAGCCACATATCGTAATCCTCACAAGCCGGGAGAGATTCATCGAATAATCCAATGTCATTGAGAACTTGGCGCGTCATCATGATGGAGGATGGACTGATAATACACAGCGGCAAACACTTCCGAAACACTTGCCCGGAATATTTCCGATGCTTCTTCATGGGGTTGACCCGTACCCCATTGCGAATCCAGATTTCATCCGTATAGCAAGCGGAGCATTCCGGATGCTCGTCCATAAAGGCAACCTGGGTCGCCAGCTTTTCTGGTTGCCAGCAGTCATCCGAATCCAGGAAGCAGATCAATTCACCTTGCGCCCGTTCGATGCCACGATTCCGGGCAAAAGAAACGCCCTTGTTTTTTTCGAGCCGAAGCCCGGTCAACCCGGAACAATTATCAAGGTAATCCCAAGTCTCATCCTTCGATCCATCGTCGACAACAATCAGCTCCCAGTCGTCCAGAGTCTGCTGAAAAACCGATTCGATGGCTGATTTAAGAAAGCCACATCTATTGTAAGTGGGGATGATTATTGACACTCGCGGAGGTTTGCAAATCTTTTCCTGCATTCAACCCATTTCAGTAGAAGGAGACTTTATTAGATGACTGGAATCCTGTATAATGCACAAAATCATTGACAATCTAACGGTTTTCCCATGATAGTCAGGATTTCGCGAATGTTTTTAGAGTACAAGTTTCACATGAGCTTGTCACTTGATTCCGGCTCCTGGAAATTCGTCCCAACAGGAAAAATTGATGGATTTTAAAGAAGTCAGCACAGTTTTTAAAGACGACCTGACCGAGGTCGAAAAAAGTCTTAGAGACAACTACTTTTCCGATATCCCTCTGGTTCCCGGAATCGGTGATTACATCATGAACGGCGGAGGCAAACGGGTCCGTCCGCTTTTGCTTTTGATCTGCACCCGGCTATGTGGGAACGAGATCGATGCCAAGGTCATTCGTCATGCCACGGCTATTGAATACGTGCACGCCGCTTCCCTGCTACACGATGATGTTGTCGACGAAACCACCGTACGCCGGGGACGCCCCACCGTCAACACCAAATGGGGAAGCGATGCCAGCATTCTCGTCGGCGACTTTTTAATCGCCCGCGCCTTGTTGCTCTTATCAAACGATGTCGACGAAACGGTGTTTCGTTCATTTGCTGAAGGTGCAAAAACGCTGGTCGAAGGTGGACTGCTAGAGTTCACCCACGCCCGGGAAATAAATGTCACCGAAGAACATTGTCTTGATGTTGCCTTTCGAAAAACTGCATCCGTTATGGCGCTGGCCTGTCAATTGGGAGCACAACTGAGCCAGGCAGATCCTGCTGTAGGCCAGTCCCTGTATGAATTTGGTCGCGATTTTGGAATTGCATTTCAACTGGTCGACGATGCCATGGACTACGAAGGCACTCCAGAACAACTGGGTAAATCTCCAGGCACGGATTTTAGCGAGGGTCATGTTACGCTTCCCCTGCTCCATCTGTACAAGCAATCAGACTCGTCTTTGAAAAGGGAAATTGAGGATTTTCTGCAAAATGAACGCCTCACTCAAAAAGAGTTCGATTACATTCTTGAGCGGATGCGGGAGGTTAAAGCTGTGGACTATACATTGGAGATTGCGCGCGAACACATGAAGCGGGCCAAAGATAAATTAAATGGAATGACGTTCACCAATCAGGATTACCTGCCCGCCCTGCAATCCACCGCCAATCATATCGTGGATCGCTTTCAACCGGCAGGCCTCATCCCCTCCGGTCGCTAAAACTGTTGCGGACTCACCGCATGCTTAAATGACCATCCGCTAATTGCAATAATTACCGGCTCCTCACTTTCACCACCGAGGCAGACCATGGCACCCCCGCACCCTCTGGTCCAACTAGCACGAGATGCTATCAGATACCATCTCGAATTTAGAAAATCCCTCGTTGTTTCATCAGATCTGAAATCAAAATTCAGTGCTCCCACCGGCGTATTTGTCACCCTGTTCTTAAATGAAGCACTCCGGGGTTGCGTTGGCTCTCTCCAGCCCCAGACCAACACCCTCGCACAAGAAGTGGTGCGGAACGCCGTACTCGCAGGCTTTAATGACCCACGCTACGACCCGGTATCTAAGAAAGATATAGAAAAACTGGATATCCACATCGAAGCCATCACGCCCTCGGAACCTGTCGAGGACCTGTCAACTCTTGATCCGGAAGTAGACGGTTTGATCGTCCGCTCTGGAAAAAAGCAAGGCGTTCTTCTGCCAGCAATCGAAGGAGTGGATACGGTTGAACAGCAGATTAAAATCTGCCGGTCAAAAGGAAAAATTAAATCAAGCGAATCTGTGACCTACTTTCGGTTTCGGGTCGAGCAACATTTTTAAAACCGACTCTTGGCGACTCACCTCATCTCCCCGGCACAGACAAAAAAAAAGGCGCCGCCCGTAGGCGACGCCTTTTGCAAAACTTTTAAAAACTATCCGACATAAGAACACTTGCTTGCCGCAGTACGCGTGTCCATGTTCTTCCCGCGGTTGGCATGATCGTCGATCTCTGCCGCACAACCGATCATGCGTCCAAAGAGAAACGCCGTGAAGCTGGCAAGCTCGATGTCTTCCTCGCCTACATTGCCCGCCTGATAATCCTTCCAGACTGTCTTCAAAAGAATGACCGCAATAACCGCATCAATATTCACGCAGTAAACATTTTTACTGACCTTGGTCTTGAACATGCTTTCCACCAACTCGTGATAAAAGTCGAGAAAGGCATTGTGGATCCCCTTCTCTTTGAACAAACTGCGAACGTAGTCTTCGCGTGGGTCCATATTCACATCCTTGCCTTTGAAAATGGGATGGTTGACGCAAGGTATCTTGCCATAGTCCAGATTGCCCAGTTCCTTTTGTTTCTTTTTATAGGCGGCATAACCACTGGTAAAATCGTTGGCAATTTTGGCCAGGTCCACACCATGATTCGGGTCAGCGGGATCCTTAAGGCCTGCTTCCTTGAATTTTTCGATCAGGAAAGCCGCCGCTTCGTAACCATTGCCGCCGTGGGCGAATCCGGTGTGGGTCATAAATCCGATAAAACCCTTGTTGATCTGAACACGCTCCGGTTGCTCCGGACCATCCGCACTGACAGCACCCTTGGAACCCTGCGCAGAAATCGTGCCAGGGCCATTGGTGATGATGAGTCCCAGCAATACCTGAAACTCAAACAACTCGTCGCTTGAGGGTTCGCGACCCAAAAGTGCCATGAACGCTGTCTTGGTGAAACTGTAGTTGGGAATGAGGTCTTCCCCTTTGACTCCGCAAAAAGTTCCTTCCCCGTGCCTCTTTGCAGGAGCCGCGCAACCCACCAGTGTGCTGAAGATACGACTGAACCATGGCAGGGTGACAATCGTGTGCCTTGAAATTTTCTTGACTCTCAGACTTGGCCACGCAACAGTCAACCATGCCGCCGCGATGCAGGCATCCATCGAAGGCGTGCCACCATGCTTGGATGCAAATTCGTCAATGAAATTTATAAAAACGGATTCTCCCTTAAGCGCTTTCGAGGCCGCTATCATTTTGGGACCACAAGCATCGTCGCCCGAGGCCAAAAGCGCACCCTTGTGCGCATCGGCTGAGGCCAGTTGGGCCTTATAGTCGAAGCTGGCTTCCGGGTCATCCATGTCTGTCAGTTTGAACAGATCCAGCAGAGCAGTCGCTGAATCCATGGCACCTTGAACTGTTTTCTTTCCAATCAGTGCAACCGATGCCGACAGTGAGGTGTTTGGCGAGTTGCCCGCTTCGCGCGAAGCCTCCGCCGCCGCCAACGCTGGCGAACCGTGCTGAAACACCGCTGAATTCAACACCATGTTGACCAAAGACTCACCAAACTCGGACGGGTACTGATGCGTGAGCGCGAAAACCAGATTAGCTTCCAACGAATGCCCGGAAGCATCGAGGATCGATGTGCCGTGCAACTGTGACACCTGGGTTTTCGGGTCCATCTTGGAAGCACCGCTAGCATCTTTCAACGTCTCGCGGCGATTTTGCGCACCCACTGTTCGCTTGAGCAAATCGATCTGCTCGGAATAAGGCTCAATCGCGGACTCCGCCTGAATGTTGAGTTCGGATGGAACATTGATGCCATTGTTACTGCCGAACCAGCATTTGAGATTGAGGTTACCTTTGGGCTCGAAATCAGGTTTCTTACCGTTCGCTTCCATCACCTTGGTGAGGGCCTCCGGAATATGCGCGATGTTTGTGACTATCGCACCCTTTTTCGAACACACCGGATTTTCCGGAGTGAAGATATCGTTCACGCCAAAATAATCCATGAACCATTTCTCTTTCGCCAGCGCATCATCGCCGGAACCGGCAAGAGACCCTGCATGACCACAAGCCTTGGTCAGCTTGGCTTTCCAGCGGCCCACCACACACGCGACTATCGGCTTGTCTGATTCGAGACCTTTCTCGTAAAGCCCTCCCGGCTCGGCATAAACAACCGCCGCCTGAGAGCGGTCATCATTGTTGAAGCCATGAATGAATTCTTTCGGGCCAAAATGAATATACACATCCTTGCCACTGGAGATGGAAGTCGTGGTGCCCCACCCGGCTGTGGCAAGATACACGGCGATGGTGGTGGTGAAATTCCCTGAATTGGAGAACAACGCAATCGAGCCCTTGATGAGCGATTCTTCCGGATTGCTACCGCCCAGGGCACCGCCCAGTCGAACATGGTTCCAGGCATCTGCAAGCCCCAGGCAATTGCCGCCGAACAGGTCAACGCCATTGGTCTGACAGATGGCACGCATAACACGCGAATCCTTGACAGAAACTTTTTCTGTCAACACGATCACTTTTTCCAGATCCGGGTTGGTGCGGACCGCTTCCGCCACACCGTCTTTTACTCCGGAAGGCGGCAGGTAAACCACCACCGTATTGAACTTGTGACCCGCCGCCATGCCTTCTGCGATGGAATTGTAGACCGGGATTTTGCCATTCTTGGTCGGCAGAAACTTGCCGGATTTTCCTGGCCCGGTTCCGAACACAATATTGCCGCCGGAATATTCGTGGCTGACCGGCGTCACACTGGAACTTTCTTTCCCTAAAATATTGAGAACGACCACACGGTCGTCTTTAGTTGCGAGTTCAGTAAGAGAGTTGACCCCTACATAGTAAGGGAAGCCCTCAACACCATTTGCATGCATTGGTTTTTTCCTCCGCTTGGGATTCGGTGACTATTATGAATCCCGGGTTCAATTTTTTGGCGAAACTTCAAAAGCTCAATATCGTTTGTGAGCTTCCCTTATTTAATTCCGAGTTTCTTTTTGATTTCTTCCTTGCCGCCGTTGACCATCCATTTATTGACATCACCCACGTAGTTGATCACCTCGGACATGGCACTGTCGTGACCAAAGAACCGGTACGGCAAGCCCAGTTGATCAAGGGTATCGCGCAAGTACGCCATGCCGCGGATCAGGTTGGGTCCGCCCCGGCCAACCACCACAAAAATTGGCAAGGGACCGTGGACCTGAAAATGCGCCTTGATGCCGTCAGCCATGGCACGGAAGGTTTCAAAAATATCCGTATTGTTGGCCTTACCGCCGATGATGAACAGGACGTTACTTTGCTCCAGCCAGAACTTGAGCGTGATTCGCGTAATGTCGTTCATCTTTTCATAAGGAGGATTGCCACCGAAATCAGAAGAGATCGTTGCATCGACACCGAGAAGCTCGGTGACCATCGCGTTGGCACCGCCGCCGAAAGTGAACGCAGTGACGTTGCCCTCATCATTGATGACGTAAACATCGCTTTGCCCCTGATAGGTGCGGAGCTGATTGATCTCCTGCTCGAAATCCGAATCATCCGATGCAAACAAATGCGTTGGCAGATGCAGACGCTTCCACGCTGGATCGTCCTGATCGAATGAACATTTAAAATCACAGGCCACAGGCGCGAGGCGTTTGCCCGCCGTGCTCATGCGGATGGGATTGAGCTCCAGCATCAGCATGCCATAGTTGTTGTACAGGTCCCACAGCTTGGGCAGGTTTTGCACCAGCGGACTGATAATTTCCTGCGGAGCACCAAGGTCCGACAATGCGTTGGAAACGTGAAACGCCTTCAAGCCGGTGAGCGGATCGAACGGCACCACGGCAATTTTATCTGCCGACAATTCTTCAATGTCAACGCCGCCATGATGGGTGATGGTCATCGCCGGTGTGCGAAATTCCGTGTTATCACTGATGGAAAAATAAATCTCGTGCTCCGCCGGAACGCCGCCTTCAAAGGTAACGCCATCGGATTTAAACACGCTGTTGCCGTCACGATGTTCCGCAAAATACAGACGCTCTTTTTCCTTGAGCGCATCGTGGAAATTATCCACGCGACCGATCAGGCCGGACTTGCCTTTCTTGCCCACGCCACCCTTGAACACAGGCTTGATGAACAACTGCTTGTGCTTGGCGATCATTTCCTTGATTTCGTCGACGCTGATTTCCGCGCCGCGTACATCTGACCGGGGAAACTCCACCAAGTCCAGCAACTTGTGGCCCCATTGCATACCGGTGATTTGCATTGCTTTCTCCTCTTATTCCAAAAAAATGAGACCCCCTCACCGGGCGGTTTGCACATCCTCCGCCACAGGGAATCCCTTAATCATCCACTCGAATTAATTTACAACGAAACACTCCTGCCAACCCGGCTCCAGCGTATAACTCGCAAACCCTTGTTTTATTTTGGGTTCCAGGTGCTCTGAAAACAGGCTCCAGCAGTGCTCCAACAGGTTTTCCCTCGACACATCAGGCAGGGAAAGAAACGTTCATTTTATTGAAAACAAGGATTTTGTCAACAGGTGGAAAGCCCTGAAAACAGTTTAATTTAAACCGTTTCTCAGGATGCTGATAACCTTGCAAAAACACAACTTTCGGGAAGGCAAAACCGGTTTATCAATGGTGGGCTTGAATCTAAAAAACAAAAAAGCGACAAAAGCAAAAATATTCTCAAGCTAAGGAAGAGTTGAGTAAACACCCCCTAATAACAAGATATTGTGAGCCTGGTATTTATTCCAACCAATTAAGAGGAGTTATTTTATCGAGAGAAGCTGGTCGCCATCGAACTTTAAAAGGTTGAATTTTATACTTTGCAACCCATATTGACTGGTAGATGGGTGGAACACATCCCAAAATGAGCCACCAAAAATTTCCGCCCTTTTTAAAATCTGAAACAGGAGGGCCGGACCATGGAAGACAAACTAAACTCGAACAACACCATCGGAACTCTGGTCAACAAAATACCGGGTTCGTCTACCGTGCTGGAAGAGTTGGGAGTCGATTACTATTGCCGTGGCGATAGCTCTCTGGCTGAAGTCTGCACTGAGACAGGTTTTGACCCTGATGAAGTTCTGCAAGGAATTTACAACATCACTCCAGAAATATTCCCCCGGCAGGAAAGAGATTTATCCAAAGCCCCCACGCATCGTCTGCTAGACCATGTAACCGAGGAACATTATGGTTTTGTTCTTGGCCCAGCGCCTTTGCTCACTCGATTAATCAAGCAGGTCATTACCCGCCACGGAAAATCTCACCCGGACTTGATAGAGCTGGAAAATTTATTCGCCCTTCTTTGTGAAGAACTGGGTCGTCACATGTTGGAGGAAGAAAAAACGCTTTACAAACTGGTCCGGCAATTTGAACTTGGGGTGGAAGCGAAAAACATGGATATTGTTTTACCAGAGGGCCAGATAATATTTTTAAAACAAGACCATTGGGATATCATAAACCTCATCGAAAAAATCAGAAAACAAACCAACGGCTATGTTGTGCCGGAATACGCCTGCCCGACCTATCGCTTAATGCTCAGAAAATTAAAACAACTGGAGCTTGACCTGCACAGGCATATTCATGAGGAAAACAATATCATCTACCCAAGGGTTCTTTAGACGGAGGAAGCCTATGGCCTTTAGACAAGGCGTTTTTTTAACTCGGCGGCGCGGGAGTCCTCTTCCTCCGCGCTGACAAAACCTTCGGCGCGGTCGAGGGCCAGCATTTCGAGTTCAAACTCCAATGCCAGCCGCACTGCGGGGCCGAAAGAGACTCCGGGCTGATTGGCAAAAGTCACCACCCGCGTGTTGAAATGCGAGGGTTTTAAAAGTTCAAGCCGGTCGCCGATATTGGACGGGGTGATACCACCGCCAATCGAAACACATATTCCGTGGGTCCGGATTTTTTCAGCACAAACCGAAACCAGTTCAGTCACCTCCAAGTCGGTCACTTTGCGTTTCATCGAGCTTGAAAGGTCACTGCATCCGATGGTGATTTCATCCAGTTCCCCGGACTCCGGCATGGCAAGAATCGCATTGAGCTGTTCCGTTGAAACAATGGTTTCTATATTGATATGCTTTTTAACGCTCTTGTATTGGCTTGGCGTTAACTGCTCGCTCAAGGCCTCGATAAAATTTTCAAGGCCGTAAGGCGATTCCACCATCGGCGCGATCAGGCCATCCACACCGCGTCCCATCAACTCGCGAATATCGTTGCGCGCGTTGGGCCCGCCGATCTTAACGATTATCGGGAGCAGGTTCTTGCAACGCTGAACCCAGAATTCGATTTGATCGAACCCCATGCCAGCGTCTTCGGTCGAGAGTTTCAAGGCTGACGCGCCATGCTCCTCTTTCAAGCGGGACAATATCGCAAGTGCCGGATCGCCCTTCAAGGAAGGCAGTATTTGAATTTGCGCTCTACGTGTTTTCATGATCTTCAATGCCTTATTAGTGGTGGCCCCACTTCGACAAGCTCAGTGTGGCATTTTCAAAATCCAAAAATCAAAAGCAAGTGTGAATTGCTTCGCTAATGTTCAGTATGACAAACAATATTTATTGTCATTCTGAGGACCAACGGGACGAAGAATCTCGCCTTGGATTTTCAAAACATCTTTCTACAATAATTCCCCGCAAAACAGACTTCATGTTGCGCATTGAAATAATTCATCATTAAACCACCTCACCTTTTTCTCTCACGGACAATCACCGAAGGATCGATGCGATCGATACTCGGGCATCCAGTCAGGAGCATTGCCTTTTTGAGTTCGTTTTCTTTTTCATGCAGGTAAAACGAAACCCCCTCCTGCCCTGCCCCGAACGCGGCGATGCAGATGGGTCGCCCTATCAAAACAGCATCCGCTCCGAGTGCCAGCACTTTCAGAATGTCCGAGCCATCGCGGATGCCACCATCGACCAATACTTTAATGCGCCCATTCACAACGGCGGCGATCTCCGGCAGAACTTCTGCCGTGCCCGGCATGTAGTCCATCACCCGACCTCCGTGATTCGACACCACAATCGCATCCGCGCCAGCTTCCATTGCCGCCAGAGCCGATTCCGGATTCATGATGCCTTTCAAAATGAAAGGCACCGTCAGATGCTTTTTGAGGTCCTGCAGTTCTTCGATACTTTTCGGGCCTACGCTCTGGCCTTTCAGCGTCATGGTTTTGAAAGATGCCGCATCGATATCGATGCCGACGGCAATCGCTCCCGCTGATGTTGCGGCGTGTAGGCGTTGCAGGATGTCGAGGTTCGAGGCACGCGGTTTGAAGATAGGGATTCCGAGGCCGCCGCGTTTTTTAATCGCTTCAAGGCCAATCCGGTATTTTGTCGGGCTGGCACCATCGCCAACCATGCCGAGGGTGCCGCAATTGAGACAGCCGTCGAGCACCGCTGAGGCGTATTCCTCTTCACTCATGCCACCGCCAAGGTTGGTTTCCATTCCAGTGATGGGCGCGGCGAGGATGGGCGATGCCAGTTTCTGCCCGAACAGTTCAATGGATATATCCGGGTTCTTCACACTGTGAATGGTGCGCAGGTTGAGTTTGTATCGTGCCAGTGCCGTCAGGTTTTCGTGGAACGATCCGCCGGTGCCAATGCCACCGATCCCCGGCACCTTGCCGGAGCACTCCACGCCATCGCACACCACACAGGCTTTGCAGGCGACGTAAAATTTTCTGCGGGCGTTGTTGCGGATGATATCCCAGGTGATGGCCTGCTCGTTGCCTGTTTCAACGATCAAAGTTTGTCGTGCCAGTTCGTTGATACGGATGGCTTCTTCGCGGGTTTTTGCCGTGGTGATAACGTAGCCGGTTTTGCCCATGTTACTGCGAAGCTCGTCCACCATGTCACCCGGTTCTTTCATCAGGATGATCTCGCGCACACCGCGAATCTTCATCGCTTCATCCACACCGCGTATCGAAAGAATTTTTCCGGCAGGGGGAATGATCGAACGTTCGACCGCCACCATTTCATGCTTTGGCTTCAGGTCGGTGGGAGCTTGACCGAGCGCGATTTCAATTCCAGCGCGATTGAGGTTGACTCCGCTGGACAGCGGGTACGTGTGGGCCGACATCCAGCCGCCGCTCAGGCGCGATGCAACCTCGACCACTTTGGCACCGTCCGCCGTTAACTTGATATCGCCTTTCGCCGCACCGTGGTTGATACCGAGGGCACGAATCGCGGAGAGAAAAGTTTGCTCTACATCATCCAGAATATTGCGCGGCGCGTTGGACGGCATGGTGTGGCCCTCTTCGACAAACCACGGCTCGCGTGAAATGTGCCGGTCCGCCACGCCGGTGATCCAAATCTCCCCCTTGTAGATGAGGGCATCAAGACTGAACTCGGGTCCTGCCATGTATTCTTCCAGAATCAGATTGCCGCTGATGGACGATTCCTTGGCTTCCTGAAACGCCGCCGGCAAGTCATCCGGTTGATTGATTTTCCGTACGCCGCGAGCACCCATATTGTCGCAAGGCTTGATGACCAACGGCAAGGTGGTTTCATCGACCACTCGTTGGGCCTCTTCAAGCGTGGTCACCGCAGTGAATTCCGGAACAGGAACCCCTGCACTTTTGAGGCACCGCCGCATCTTGATTTTATCGGTTGATCGCTCGGCAACTTCCGTGGGGATCCCCGGCAGATTGAGCGCACTCGCCACTGCGGAAACAGTGAGCGAGGCATCGGTGCCCACCGTCATCACACCGTTGATGGGAATCGTCCGGTGAAACTGACGCGCCGCGTTGACCGTGAGATTGATATTACGAGTGCTGACCACGAGGGGAAAGTCGGCCAGCCGCATGCCTTCGGCATCGGGATTGTAATCGGTGACCACGACTTTGAGACCCATTTCCTGAGCCGTCTTGATGGCTGGAACCTGAAACACACCTCCGCCAATAATCATGAGGTGCTGTTTTTTTCGGGCGGGCATAGGCACTCCGCTTGAAATTGAAATTAGGGCGGGAATTAAGACAACGCCTTCATCATTATATTATCGGCGTATCCAGAAAATACCTTAAGCGCATGAGGCGCAGGAAAAAGGCACTAACGCCTTATTCTATACCAAGTTAACTGTTATTCGCCAAATTGATTCACCCCTCGGGCCGTTAGCAACCTGCTCGCAGGTTCCTTTCACGATTCCGGCAGGGAATCTGGCAACTGCGTCTCGCCATCGGTGTAAGTTTCCGCGAGTTGCTGACGGGTGAGGCCGATGGCCTCGCGTAGGTCGGTGCCCTGCAGATACGCGCCTCCCATCCTGGTATGGGTGAGGTCGGCACCATTTAAACTGCCCCAGTTGAGGTCGACCTCCTCCAGATTAGCCCCTCTCATCTTCGCATTTTTGAAGGAGGCTTCATTTAGGAAAGCACCACGAAAGTCCGCATTTTCGAGATCAGCATTATCAAAGCACGCGCCGATTAAATCCGCCTCCACCAACACGGAACCGGTCAACACAGCGCAGGACAAATCTACGCCGCGAAGCACCGCGCGCCTACCCTCGCGTCCCTTGGTCTTGAACCAGAGAGCATGATCCTCCAACGCTTTTTCCAGCATAGCGGCTCCTGAACCTTTAAGTACAAAGCTTTGCAAAGGCGACTTTTAACAAAAACCCTTGACGAAATTGACGGTTTTAATGCTCCTCAATTTTGAGGTAAACTCTGGAAGAGTGTACCTTTCCCCGGAACGGTTCGGAGAAAATTTTCGGACCTGATCGAAAATTTATTGCGGGGAAAAAGTTTGCTCGCACTCCGCGCAGGAGGTTTGGAGAAAGTTTTCGAACCAAACCGGGAAAATTTTGCGCCATGGGAGTTGCGTTCGCCCACCGCGCAGGAGGGAACGGGAAAATGCGACAGAAATGGAATCTCATAAGGTTTTTCCTTCTCGCAATTCTGCTATCCTCAATTCTCCCACCTACCCCTGAGGCGGCAGAGCCTAGCAACGTCCCAGTAGAGCCCGCGAATAAATGGAACATCCCGCAAGCCCTCATAGAGTTCGATGAACAAAAGTACGCAGAGGATCTAACTTCTTTTCACAATTCCGCTTCCACGGGTGAAGCCACGTCCACCTGGAGTTTGCTGGAACAGAACGAAGCCGAGGCGCATCTGCACCTTGGCATCTATTTTTTCACACAGGGGCAGAAGAAACTCGCAGAAGATCAATTTAAAAAAACATTAAAACTCGACCCCGATCACGCGCTGGCGCATTTCAATCTGGGTCTGGTTTATAACGAGCAGAAAAAATTGGACTCAGCCAAAACGGAATACAGCGAAGCGATCCGGCTGAACCCGGCCCTGCACCGGGCGCATTCCAACCTGGGGACACTCAACCTTCTGCGCAAAGAATATCAGGCGGCAACCAAAAACTTCAAGACCGCCATCGGCTTGAAGCCGGAGGATTTGAAATCCCATATCAGCCTGGGACACCTCTACTTTTATGTATTCAAAAATTTTCCGGAAGCGAAGAAGGAATACAAGGAAGTATTAAAGCTGGATCCAAAATTCAAACTGGCGCAGGCCAACTTGAAAACGATTTACAAAGACGAAAACACAGCGCGAACCCTGGAACATCAATTTGAGAACAGCTTGAAAGCACCGGCCCGCGAGGATGCGGCAATGGAAGTAGAGGTGCCGGAAGAAACTTCAAAGAAAAGCGCGAAAGAAAAAACCCCGCCCAAAAAAAAGAAAGATTTATTTCATTTTTAATTTTTTTATTTAATCAGAATACTTTGGATAACAAGGTGGGGCCTAGGCAAGGACAATCTCCCCCGAAACGTCCGGGAAGCGTTTGACTTTTATACGAGCGGCCTTGTCCCGCATCCCAGCCATGTCATAGGCCATCTGCATTCGGAGCCAATGCTCCGGCGTACTGCCAAATGCTTTGGAAACACGAATCGCCATTTCCGGCGACAGGGATGTTTTGGTATTGATCACACGCGACAGCGTTTGCCGGGTAATACCCAGACCTTTGGCGGCCTCGGTCACATTTAACCCGGAAGCCTCTACAGCATTCTTTATAATCTTGCCCGGATGAACGGGTTTTTTCATCGCCATGGTTTTTGCCTCCTAAGTAATATCTCTCTCTTCATAAATCATCTCGAAAACATAAACAGCAAAGGCGAGATTCTTCGCTGACGCTCAGAATGACAGTTTGTTGATTTCATGTGTCACACTGAGCCTGTCGAAGTGCGACCTCCACTTTGCAGTCCCTCAATAAGCACTTATCAAAGGTTTCTCGGGGGCAGACTCTTGTCTCACTTAGCAATATTATACCACCCCTCTACCGCCGTCCCTTCTTCACCTTTCCCGGCTTACGGCCTTTCCCGGATTTTCTGCGATATTTTCTCTTCACCTTCGGCGAGCGTTTTTTCTTCTCTGGCAGGTACCAGCGCACACCGAACTCTATATTGTGCCCCTTGTTCTGCAGTTACAGGGCGCCAAGTTGCGCGTCGATGGCTCCGAAAAAACGGTAACCCAGTAAAAGTTCAAAGCGTGAATTGATGGCGTAACCCACCCCGACCAGCAGTTGATAGGCCAGAGTCAACTCATCCCCTTTCGATGCACCGACACTGCCATCGGTCAATGCGCCCAAATCCCCACGCATCCAGTTCATACCGATACCGCCGCCAGCGTACGGTGTCCAGCGCGACCGGTTGTGGAACATCCACGGAATATTGAGCATGAACGAAAACGAGCGCAGGTCGCCCATCGCCGGAAAATTTCCCGCTGGGGTTTTCAATTGATCGAGACTGGTCCAGCGTCCGGAAAATTCGATTTCTGTATTGAGGTGCCGATCAGTTTGAAAACCATAGGCGGCAGAAAAACCCGTCCCCGTATCAAAAGAAAACTCGCGATTGGGAAGCGACACCACCGTGGCATTGGGCAGTGGCTCCAGCCCGATATCGGAATCCATGGGAGTGAATACCAGCCCGCTCAGCTTGAAATATTTCTTGTGTCCGCCAACGTGCCGAGGTTTGGCCCATACCAATGACGGCAGGAGCAGAGCAAGGCTGATAAAAATTATGAGGATGCGAAGTTTCATCTTATATAGGTGAAGGGGTTCTCCCTATCTTAACGGCTGAATCATCAATTGATTAAAGAATCCGCTCGCGCCTCCCTTTGGCATACCGATGCCATGCTATAATCCTCTTTTTACCACACGGGGAAAAGCATGATCGCACGCATACAAAGTGGGGCCGTATCCGGTATCGAAGGCTACCCGGTCGAGGTGGAAGTTCATCTTGCGCCCGGTATTCCCATGATGACCATTGTCGGCCTGCCCGATGCCGCCGTCAAGGAAAGCAGTAACCGCATTCAGGCGGCGTTCAAGAACACCAACCTCGACCTGCCCCTTAAAAAAATCACGGTCAACCTCGCACCCGCCGACATCCGCAAGGAGGGCTCGTCCTACGATCTGCCGATTGCTCTCGGCATTCTGGCGGCTGGAGGTTTGATCAACAAATCCCGGCTCGACAAATTCATGATCTTCGGCGAACTTTCGCTCGACGGGCGAATCAAACCCATCAAGGGAACTTTGTGTCTTGCTACCTGCGCCTGGCGGGAAAAACTTGAGGGTCTTATCCTGCCACGGGACAACGCGCCGGAAGCGGCCTGGGTCAAAGAGCTTCCCATTTATGCGATGGACAACCTGCCGCAGGCGGTGGCTTTCCTCAATGATGAAATAGACATCGCACCCTCCCCGCCGAATTCGCCGGAGGAATTCACCCGCAATGTTTTGCACGATTACGATTTCACCGATGTGAAGGGCCAGCAACATGTCAAACGAGCGTTGGAGGTATCAGCATCTGGTGGTCATAACATATTGCTCATCGGTCCACCGGGTAGCGGCAAGTCCATGCTGGCGAAACGCCTGCCCAGCATCCTGCCTCGGCTCAGCCTCGATGAAGCCATCGAGTCCACCAAAATTTTCAGCATACTGGGCCTTCAGAAAAATGGTGTCGGCCTCCTCACCCAGCGCACGTTCCGCGCACCGCATCATACGATTTCAGATGCCGGGCTGATCGGCGGCGGGCGCATCCCGCTACCGGGCGAAGTGTCGATGGCACACAACGGCGTGTTGTTCCTCGATGAACTGCCGGAGTTTAAGCGCAATGTGCTGGAGGTCCTGCGTCAACCACTGGAAGATGGCGAAGTGTGTATCTCGCGCGCTACCGGCTCGACCACCTACCCGACCCGCTTCATGCTGGTGGCGGCGATGAACCCCTGCCCCTGCGGCTATCGCTCCGATCCCAAACGTGAATGCCATTGTTCGTTGATGGAAATCAAAAAATACCTGTCGAAAATTTCCGGCCCCTTGCTCGACCGTATCGATTTGCATGTAGAAGTGCCAACGCTGAACTACAAGGAACTGTCGACCAAAGAAGGCGGGGAGTCGTCTGAAATTGTTCAGCAAAGAGTTGAGACTGCGCGGCGGGTGCAAGAAACACGGTTCAGCAATTCAAAAATTTTCTGCAACGCCAATATGTCCGCCAAACAACTTCAAACCTTGTGCGTGCTGGATACCGCTTCAAAGAAACTGATGGAGACGGCGATTGACCGACTCGGCCTGAGCGCGCGAGCGCACGACCGGATACTGAAAGTTGCACGCACCATCGCCGACCTTGCCGGTGAGCCGGACATTCAATCCATGCACATCGCCGAGGCCATTCAATATCGTTCGCTGGACAGAGAGACCTTACTTTAAAGTTTCCGCAGCCATCCATGGCGTTGCCGTTACATTTTATAAAATGCCTCTTCAAGGTTTTTCAAAGACACCTCTGGCGGGGAACGCAAGGTAATATCTACTGGCCCTTCACGCCCTTCCCTCTTCGTCTCAAGCGAATCGCATTATTCCATTGCTTTTTGGGTGTGGGTTCAGGACAATACAAATAGAATTATCATCTGAGAATTTTTATAGCAGGAGGACGCGTGGACACACCGGATTATAATCAAATCAAGGCTTGGTGCCAGGAATCGCAGGAGATCGCCGATGAATACGGTGTGGAAGAAGCGTTGTCTTATCTTCTCGGTGAAAAGTTTGCTCCGCTCCTGCGCGAACTCAAGAACGCCCGCCGTCAGGTGCAGTTCCTGTACAGTGAAAAAGATCGGTCGATGGTGGAACCCCTCGCACAAAAGGATCAGGCTTTTCGATTGGGTTACATGTTGACCCTGGAAAATAATTACAAGGAACAGCTCGAAGCGATCAAGCACCTGGAACGGCTCACGGCAGATTTTATCGATGAAATCCGGGATGCCTTTGAGGAGCAGGATGTCATTGAGTTCCTTGAAAACTACCCGCGCCTCGATCCGCCGCAGGATGACTTGACTTTCAATTTTGATTCCCTGAAAATTTCGGATTCGGGGCAGCTCACCGCCGAGGATTTGATGGCGGAAGTGGAAGACATCTATCTCGCTGAAGAAATCAAGAAGATGCTACAAAACAAATGGCAGGCGCGGTAGCCTGAATGGCCTTCAAAGACAAGCTGAGTCAGCCAACACGCCTGAAAATCGCCTTCGGCATCCTTACATTTTGCACTTTCGGTATCCTCTTCACTGGTCCGGATTTTAACTTTGCCCTGCAAGTGGTCCTGACGTTCGTCCTGCTGATAGCTCTTTTCTGGCTGATCACCTGATTGTATTTCACTAAAATTTACCCCACTAAAAAAACATTGCAACGACTGCGGCGATCACGCCGAGCACGGCGATTCCTAATCCTGTGATGGCAAGTCCCCGCACCTTTTCCAGTTCCTGCTCGTTCTTTTCCTTAACGGCTTTCAAGCGGCTCTCGATTTTCTCCGCGATCTGTTCCTCAACATTTTTTTTCATCAGTTGAGTGAATCCCTCGGTGCGTTCCTGAATCCGCGTTTCCAGCCCATTCAATAAAATCTGCCCCATCTCATCTGACTTGGCATCGATCTCCTGCCCCACAATCCGTTTGGCATCCTGTTTCCACACATCCATCTGGACTTTGATTTCATCGAGCTTGCTTCGTATCGTTTTCTCCAGCTTGGGTTCGATGTTCTCGTACACCTTTTCCAGGCTGTCTTTGGCATCAGCAATGGCTTGATGCAGGTGTTCCTCGATCTCTTCCTCCAACGCACCCTTCCGGTTTTCGACATGCTCGCTCAACACCTCCGCTTTGCTCTTCAACTCCGAAAGTGTTTTGAGTAATTCGCGGGCCTGGCTTGCGTCATCCGGCGATAAATGATCCATTAAAACAACCTCGATAAAAAGTGAATGCCTGTTTATTAGATGCTACAGGCCGTCCGGGATTTAAAAAAAACTCGCCTTTTCAGGAATAACTGCAAAAACGAACTTTGGTTCGGGGGCCATATTTGCTAATATAATCAATTAAATAACAGTAATTTAGCCAAGAATGACCTGATACAGGAGCCCCTCCGGTGCAAAACCTGATCGACCAGTTCCAATTATATCTGGAAGCCGAGAAAAATGCTTCCGAGCATACGCTTTCAAATTACCTGACGGATCTGTCGCAATTTCAGGCGTTCCTCGAAACGTCCGGTCACGGAGTCCATGAGGGACAGATTGATTTGCATCGCGTTGACCGCCTGGCCGTCCGCGCCTTCATGAGCCATCTTTATGAAGCCGGTTGCTCAGGCAGGACCATGAACAGGAAGCGGGCCTCACTCAGTTCATTTTTTAAATTCCTGTGTCGGGAAGGTTACCTGACTTCGAATGTGGTGCAATCGGTCCCCTCTGCCGGAATGGAAGAGCGTTTGCCCGCCTTTCTTTCAGTCGATGAAATGTTCCGGCTATTGGAAAAACCGAAGGGTGACTCATTCCTGATGATACGAGACCGCGCTATACTGGAGATGTTTTACACCACGGGCATGCGAATCAGCGAACTCGTGACCATCAGCATGAACCATCTTCGCGTTGACCAAAAAACTGTCAAGGTGATGGGCAAAGGTAAAAAAGAAAGGTTGTTGCCCCTCGGCAAGCGAGTGCTGGACACTATGGAACACTATCTGCCCTGGCGTAAAAAATTTCTTGAGCGGAAAAAACTGGTGGAAAGCACCCCCCAGGTATTTGTGAATTTTCGCGGTGGCCCGCTCACCACACGCGGCGTGAGAAAAATTCTGGAAAAACACTTGAAAGGGACGCCTCTTTTTGGAACCATATCGCCTCACTCGATCCGTCACAGCTTTGCCACCCACATGCTGGAAGCCGGGGCCGATCTGAGGACGATTCAGGAAATGCTGGGGCACTCGAGTTTGTCGACGACGCAAAAATACACGCACCTGACTGTCGACAAATTAATGGAAACTTATGACAAGGCTCATCCGCGTGCGCGACGAGCCTGAATCTCCAATAAGAATGGACACAATACACAATGGCTGAAAACGGCATGCACGGCACGACTATTCTCTCGGTCCGTCACAATGGCAAGGTCGCCCTCGGCGGCGATGGACAAGTCACCCTTGGCAGTACCGTCGTCAAACATTCGGCGCAAAAAGTACGGCGAATGTATGATGAAAAAATACTGACCGGCTTTGCCGGTGGCACGGCAGATGCTTTTTCATTATTTGCACGATTTGAAGAGAAGCTGGAAAAATACAACGGCAACCTGCCACGCTCGGCAGTAGAGCTTGCCAAGGACTGGCGCACAGACAAACTGCTCAGGCGACTCGAAGCCATGCTGTTGGTGGCTGATGTAGACAACACGTTCCTGATTTCAGGCAATGGCGATGTGGTCGAACCCGATGACGGCATTGTCGGGATCGGTTCAGGAGGAGCTTTCGCTCAGTCTGCCGCCATGGCCCTTGCCGCCCATTCGCCACTGGGGGCCCGGCAAATTGTGGAAGAAAGCTTGAAAGTGGCGCAATCCATTTGCATATACACAAACGATCATTTCACCATCGAAGAACTTTAACGAGACATTCGTGAATCAAAATTTTCAGCTCCGGCAGATCACCTCTCTTGTTTCACAAGGAAGGCCCACAGCCAGAAGCAATTTATAAAATCTCTCAAAATGGCACAACACATATATATGGATTCCAAAACGGATACAGAGAAAAAAGATAAACTGGTCGATTGCATGGAGGCCATGACCCCGCGGATCATTGTCCAACAGCTCGACAGCTATATCGTCGGTCAGGAAAAAGCCAAGAAAGCCGTGGCCATCGCCCTGCGCAACCGGTGGCGACGACAAAAACTGCCGGACAACCTGAAGGACGAAGTCGCGCCAAAAAATATCCTGATGATCGGGCCCACCGGTGTCGGTAAAACCGAGATCGCGCGCCGACTCGCCAAACTTGCGAAATCCCCCTTCATCAAGGTCGAGGCTTCCAAATATACCGAAGTCGGTTATGTCGGTCGCGATGTCGAATCGATGATCCGCGATCTTCTGGAATTGACCCGAACCATGGTCAAAGAGGAAATGGAATCCGAAATGCGGGATCAGGCGCGCGGCTATGCAGAAGAGCGTCTGCTCGATTTACTTCTCCCACCGCATCCCGGCCATGCCACAGGCGAGCAGAAGGATTTCGGTGCCGACAGCCTGGGTAAAAAACAATACGAAGAAACGCGCGAAAAATTCCGTGGCTATATTCGCGAAGGAAAATTCGACAACCGTGATGTGGAAATTGAAGTCTCGGAAAGAACAGGCCCTTCGATCGATATCATGGCCCCGCAGGGCATGGACGATATGGACAACAACCTGAAGGACATGCTCAGCAACTTCATGCCGAAAAAGACACGTCGAAAAAAGATGAAGGTGCCGGAGGCTTTTCGCGTGCTCTGCCGCGAAGAAGCGGAGAAACTGGTGGACCAGGAAAAAGTCAATCAGGAAGCATTGGAACGGGCTCAGCAGAACGGCATTATTTTCATCGACGAAATCGACAAGATCACTGGTCGCGATGGCATGCAAGGCCCGGATGTCTCACGCGAGGGGGTACAGCGCGACCTGCTACCGCTCGTTGAGGGATCATCGGTGAACACCAAGCACGGCATCGTGAAGACTGACCATATCCTGTTCATCGCCGCGGGTGCATTCCATTCCACCAAGCCGTCGGATCTGATTCCGGAATTTCAGGGTCGCTTTCCGATTCGTGTGGAGCTCGAATCGCTGGACGAGAACGACTTCTTTCGCATCCTGACGGAGCCAGACAATGCACTGGTCAAACAGTACGTTGCACTGTTAAAGACCGAAAATATCACGCTTGAGTTTCACGAAGACGCTATCCGGGAAATCGCACGGATGTCAGCGAAAGTCAATGAACGCACAGAAAATATCGGGGCGCGTCGTCTGCAAACGGTCCTGGAAAAACTACTTGAAGAAATTTCTTTTGACGCACCGGACCTTGAAGAAAAAGATATCATCATTGATAACGATTATGTCAATGAGCGACTCAAGAACATCATCGAAAACGAGGATCTCAGTCGTTACATCCTGTAACCCACTCGCGGTGAGGCCAACGGGCTGAGCACTTGAGATCGCCGGGTCCCCGTTGGCTGAATGCCAGGTCTGTTCGCCGTGCGCGGAGCCCCGCAAGGTCCGGAGCCAGAAACATTTTTCAGAGATGCCTTATGAAAAAACTAATCAGTAAAGCAGAAACGCTGATCGAAGCACTCCCGTTCATCAAAACTTTCTTCGACAAAACTATTGTGATCAAATATGGCGGCAACGCCATGGTCAGCGAAAAACTAAAAGACAGCTTTGCGCTGGATGTTGTGTTGATGAAGTACATTGGCATCAACCCGGTTATTGTCCATGGCGGTGGCCCGCAAATCGGAAAAACGCTGGAACTGTTCGGCATTGAATCCGAGTTTGTCGATGGTCAGCGAGTCACCAGCAAGGAAATGATCAATGTGGTCGAGATGGTCCTCGGTGGCAAAGTAAATCAGGATATCGTTTCGCTCATTAACCGGCATGGCGGCAACGCAGTCGGCATCACCGGAAAGGACGGCGACCTGATTCAAGCCAGGCGGTACCGCCGCGTCCGGCAGTCGGCCGAAACAGACCGACCTGAGATCATAGACCTCGGGCTGGTCGGTGAAATCCAGAAAGTCAATGTGCGGGTACTGGAAACCTTGGACGGAGCCGAGTTTATTCCCGTCATCGCACCGATCGGTCAGGGAGAGGAAGGCGAAACCCTGAACATCAACGCGGACTTTGTAGCCTCTGCTGTAGCGCAAGCTCTGAAGGCAGAAAAACTGGTGCTGATGACCGATGTTGAAGGAGTCAAAAATAAAAAAGGGGAGTTGCAATCCACCCTGCCCCAAAAAAAGGTCCAGCAAATGATCAAGACCAAGGTCATCCGCGATGGCATGTTACCCAAAGTAAACTGCTGTCTGGATGCTCTGAAAGCCGGGGTTCAAAAAACCCACATTATCGATGGTCGGGTCAAGCACGCGCTCCTTCTGGAAATTCTCACCAAAGAAGGCATCGGGACAGAAATCACCCCAACTTGAAAAACGTCCTCCCCTGGGTGATCGTTCAGCAAACTCAGCAAGCTGTCGGATATTGACATTGCCCTTCCCGTACTGCTAGTTTAGGCTGGAGATGACTGATAATCTTTAGGACAATGCGCTTTGAAAACTAACTTTTCACAACCCGATCTCGACCGCCGCACCCGCTCCATTCTTCTGGAGACAATCAACGAGTATGTGTTGACAGCGGAACCGGTGAGCTCCCGCAGTATTTCCCGCAAGCTCCAGGAAAAATTGAGCCCGGCAACTGTTCGCAATGTGATGGCGGATCTGGAGGAACTCGATTTTCTAGCACAACCGCACACCTCTGCTGGTCGCGTACCAACAGACAGGGGTTACCGGTACTTTGTCAATGAACTGCTCCTCAACCAGCAAAAGGAAGCCTTGCAGACACCGCTTCCAATGATTCAACCCCGGGCAGGTCATAACAATAACTTGCAGGACATGTTGGGTTCCGTGTGCCACCTGCTGTCGGCGGACACTCATCAAACCAGTCTGGTGATGGCACCGACCATTGGCAATCTTCATCTCAAGCGGATTGAGTTTATCCGCCTCGAAGAAAAACAGGTGCTGGCGGTTCTCGTTTCCAGCTTGGGTCCGGCGCAAAACCGGATGCTGAGACTCAAGGAAGACCTGTCGCAAGACCGGCTGATCTCGATCGCCAACTACCTCAATTCGGAATACGGCGGACGGCCGCTAGTGGCGATTCGCCGGGAACTTCAGTTCCGCGTTGAAAAGGATCAGAAGCGATACGACAAACTCAAGCAACGCGCCTTTGATCTGTGGGCGCAAGTATTCACTACCGAGGACCATGCCGAACTGTTAATTGAGGGAATCAATCATTTGCTGGATCAGCCAGAGTTTCAGGGCGATTTAAATCGCATCAAGGCTTTGCTAAAAACGGTGGAAGAAAAACAGAGACTGATTGAATTGCTCGACCTGTGCATGCAGGAGGACGGCCCAAGCATCATCATTGGCGAAGAACATCCGCTGGAGGAAATGCAGGGCTGTAGCCTCATCGCCCAGAGTTATAAAATGGACAATGCCACCGTTGGCACGGTCGCCATCGTCGGTCCCAAGCGAATGGACTACTCCAAGATGATTGAAATTGTGAACACGTCAGCGGCTAACATGTCAGAATACTTATCCAGAAAACCCGAGTAAGGAATAATAAGAATCATGAATAAGAATGAGCCAGTAGACGATATTGAAGATTCCGATGATGTCGATGAAACTACAGAAAAGACATTTTTCTCTGAAGAAGAAGTGGTCGAAATTGTTGAAGAGGCTCTGGACCCGCTCGATCAAAAGGAAAAAGAACTCAATGATCTAAAAGAAGACATGATGCGGCTGAGAGCGGAGACAGACAACTTCCGAAAACGGTTGAGCAAGGAAAAGGAAGATTCCGTTCGCTATGCCAATGAGAAACTGTTCAAGGACCTCGTTCCAATATACGACAACCTCAAACGCGCGCTGGAAGCCCCGGACATCAACATCCAAAGCCTCAAAGAAGGCGTGGACATGACCGGCAAACAGTTTCTCACTTTTCTCGAAAAGCATCACGTCAAACCTATCGATGCTCTGGGTGAAACCTTCGATCCCAATCTGCACGAGGTGCTCAGTCAGATGGAATCGGACGAGCATGAGGAAGACACCATCCTCGATGAATTCGGCAAGGGATACACTATCCACGACCGGGTATTGATGCCTTCGAAAGTCGTCACCTCCAAGAAATCGTAACCTTAGTCGAAACACCTCTTCCAACGGGACGGCCATTTGGATCGTTCCAGTAGACTATGCCCGAACTCCCCGAAGTCGAGACCCTCAAGCGCGCGCTGTTGCCTCTGGTTTTGGACAAACAATTTGAACGCGCGGTATTTTTCAGGCCCAACCTGCGTTTCCCCATCCCGGTCGACACCCTCACCACACAATTGCCTGGCCAAAAGTTAAAGACCATCTCCAGAAAAGCCAAGTACCTCCTGCTGGAAATCAAGACGGGAGCCATGCTCTGGCATTTGGGAATGAGCGGTCGGGTCACGCATCACCCATCCGATCAACCACAGGAACCACACACTCACGCCATATTCAGTTTCAAGCGAAACATCCATCTGCATTTCATCGACCCGCGCCGATTCGGTGCCATCCTCTGGATCCCAAAAGGTTGCGGTCACAAACTGCTCGACCCTCTCGGGCCGGACCCTCTGGACCCAACCACGACGGGGCAAATTCTTTTTGATCGCGCCAAAACCTGCAAAGGACCGGTGAAACATTTTTTGATGAACGCGCAACGCTTGTCTGGTGTGGGCAATATCTACGCCTGCGAAGCTTTGTTTGAAGCCGGGATCAGCCCACGGCGTGGAGCGCATCGTTTGTCGAAAAAAAACTGGGACCATCTTCTCACCTGCCTTCGCCGTATACTCGAAAAAAGCATCGCCGCCGGGGGCACCACCCTGCGCGATTTTTTCAGCACCAACGGCACACCCGGCTATTTTTCCATCGAGCTGGCGGTTTATGGAAAAGAAGGTGAACCCTGTAAATTTTGTGGCGCGACTATAGAAAGAATCATCCAATCAGCGCGCTCCACCTTCTTCTGCAGAACCTGCCAGAAAAAATAGTTTCAACATTAAACACATCTTCTTTAAGATAGATCCATGCAACCCTCCATCGGTATTGTCACCCTCAATGCAAAATTTATCCACTCGTCGCTCAGCTTGCGCTCCTTGCGTAATGCCGCCCGACAAGGAGGTTTCCCGTTGACCTGGATCCGGGAATTCACCATCAACCAGCCTCTTTGGAAAATTGCCGCAGAGATTCAGAAGCACCAACCGGATATCCTTGGCATCAGCATTTACATCTGGAATCGACAGAAAAGTTTTGAACTTATCGAAATACTGCAAAAACAAAAACCGGATTTAAAAATTGTAGTTGGCGGACCAGAAGTTTCTTTCGATGAAGTACCGCCACCGGGTTGCACCCTGATCGCAGGCGAGGGAGAAGCCAAATGGGTCGAGTATCTTGGATACGCGAGTGGTGGTAGCGTTCCTCCGACTAATGTTCTCGATCGTTTTAAATCATTCGGCACCGATTTACCGGAACTCATCGCACCGTATCTGGAAGAGGATTTACCCAACCTGAAGAACCGCTACGCTTATATTGAAACGTCGCGGGGATGCCCGTACCTGTGCTCGTTCTGCCTGTCAGCCCTCGACGAAAAAGTGCGCTACTTTGATGAAAATCTTATTCGCGAACAATTGACCCTGCT
The DNA here is from genome assembly GCA_029261535.1 of Nitrospinaceae bacterium. GTDB lineage: Bacteria > Nitrospinota > Nitrospinia > Nitrospinales > Nitrospinaceae > Nitronauta. The sequence continues at coordinate 66,101 of JAJDBF010000014.1, forward strand.
CATCGATGCCGGAGTACGTAAATTCAAATTCGTTGACCGCACCTTCAACTTGAACCCGAAGCGCATGAAGCGGCTCATTGAATGGCTTTCGGGATTTCCGGATCGCGAATTTCATTTCGAGGTGGTTGGCGATATTCTATCAGACGACATGCTGGACTTTCTGTCCAACGTACCTCCCGGTGTTTTCCAGTTTGAAATTGGCGTTCAAACACTGAATGAAGATGTCAATTCGCGCATGGACCGCCAGCAGAACAACATCAAATTATTTTCAGCAATCAAACGCCTGATCCATGAAGACCGCATTCATATCCATTGCGACCTCATCTTCGGCCTGCCTGGAGAAAACCGAAAAGATGCCCTTGCCTCCTTCGAACAAGTCCTGAGCTTAGGACCGCACGAATTGCAACTGGGTTTTTTAAAATTCCTTCCCGGTGCACCCATAAAAAGCCTGATCAAGGAATTTGATTATCGCTACCTTTCGGTGCCGCCCTATGAAGTCCTCGCAAATCGCGATCTATCCTCAGAGGATATGATCTTCTTGAAACACTTTGATGAGATTTTTGATCTGTTTTATAACTCGAAGAGGTTCCGCTTTTCTCTCGATCACCTGTTGCAAACCATTCAGCCGGTCGACCTGTTCACACGTTTGCTCAATCGTAAACAGGAAACACATTCCATGGATGAGCACTTATCCCTCGACAATCAGTTTCGTCTCTTCTCGGACACCTTCGGGTTGCATCATGATCCAACAAGCCGCGATCGTTTGAAACTCGATTTTTTATACCACCGGAAACAGTTTCGCCTGCCCGCCTTCATGCGTGAAGGTTCTTGGCAATTGCCGCGCTTTGAGCGGACCACGTGGGAAGGGGATCGCAAGACACCGATCCATACCTTCACACATCAGCTTGAGCTGTCTGAAACCGGTGCCCAGCTTACCCCATCAGAGCACCCGGTATATTACGCCATTGTTCACCCGGCAAATGATTCCGGCTATTTCACCCGCCCGACTCTTCATCAAGTTTTTCCCAACTCCCCGGTCAATTCCCGCGCCTAAAAAACGGGTTCAATTTCCGACCTGAAAGTTATATAGTGGAGACTTGTCAATAATTCACCTGTCACCAGAAAAAATGCCATGAAAAAAGGATTGAATTGGAAGAGCCGCACCATAACGGAAGGCGATAAGCGTTCCCCCAACCGAGCCATGTTGCGTGCTGTCGGTTTTCAGGACGAAGATTTTGAGAAACCCATTTTGGGTATCGCCAATGGTCAGAGCAACATCACCCCCTGCAACGCCGGCCTCGGTCGACTCGCCGACGTAGCGTCTGAAGAAATTTCTCGCCTCGGCGGCATGCCGCAAATGTTCGGGACCATCACCGTCAGCGACGGAATATCCATGGGCACCGAAGGCATGAAATGTTCACTGGTGAGCCGCGAAGTCATCGCCGATTCCATCGAAACCGTCTGCCGGGGAGCCAGTATGGACGGCCTCATCTGCATCGGCGGTTGCGATAAAAATATGCCCGGTGCCATGATCGCCATGGCGCGACTCGATATCCCCAGCCTGTTTGTTTATGGCGGAACCATCAAGCCCGGTCACATTGGTGACCGCGACCTGACCGTCGTTTCCGCATTTGAAGCGGTTGGGCAATTCAGCGGTGGCAAAATTAATCACGATGAATTGACGGCTATCGAAAAAAATGCCTGCCCGGGAATGGGTTCGTGTGGCGGCATGTTCACCGCCAACACCATGTCAGCGGCCTTCGAAGCTATCGGCATGAGCCTGCCTTACAGTTCCAGCATGGCAAATGAAGACAAGGAAAAAGAAACCAGCACCCGTGAGGCGGCAGACGCTCTGCTCAATCTGCTCGAAAAAAATATCCGCCCGAGTGACATCATCACGCGCAAGTCTCTGGAGAATGCGATCGCAGTCATCATGGCGGTTGGAGGATCGACCAACGCAGTCCTGCATTTCCTGGCGATTGCTCATTCAATGGGTGTTCCACTCAGCATCGATGATTTTGAAGATATCCGCAAACGCGTTCCGGTTTTCTGCGACCTTAAACCGTCAGGAAAATATGTGACGGTCGATCTGCACCAACAGGGAGGCATCCCGCAAGTCATGAAACAATTGCTCAATGCAGGCCTCCTGCATGGTGACTGCATGACCTGCACCGGCAAGACTCTCGAAGAAAATTTAAGGGATATTCCGGACGCGCCACCATCTGGGCAGGATGTCATCCTGCCAATAGATCAGCCAAAATCTGCTGAAGGCCATCTTGCTATTCTCAGGGGGAATCTCGCGACTGAGGGTTCCGTTGCTAAAATTTCTGGCATCAAGATGAAGCGCATCGTTGGCCCGGCCCGTGTTTTTGAATCGGAAGAAGGCTGTCTCACCGCCATCCTGCAGGATAAAATACAGGCGGGTGATGTTGTTGTTATCCGCTACGAAGGGCCGCAAGGCGGGCCCGGCATGCGCGAGATGCTCGCCCCCACAGCCGCCATCGTCGGCAAAGGCCTGGGAGATCAAGTCGGCCTCATCACAGACGGACGCTTTTCCGGCGGAACCTTTGGGCTGGTGGTCGGTCATGTTGCACCGGAAGCCCAGGTCGGAGGTACAATCGCTTTTGTAAACGAAGGCGACCGCGTCACCATTGATGCAGAACATAACCTGCTTCAGGTTGAGATCAGCGATGAAGAATTGAACAAAAGAAAGGCGGGCTGGAAAGCACCGCCCATTAAATATAAATACGGAGTTCTGGCCAAATACGCCAAGCTGGTTTCATCAGCATCGTTAGGTGCGGTAACTGATTAACCGCCGCAGAGCCGTTCATCACAATCACCTCGGCACCTTCGCTCATTCACTCTTTTTTCTCTGGTAAGTTCATTGAACGACACCCGCCTGCCGGACGGGCTTCTGGCCGGACCGAAAAGAATCAATTTGTGCTACCTGCACGAACTGTTTCGCCACACCGCGACCATGGTTCGGTCCACCGTCCAGCAAGAGATGGATGCCGACATTGCGTTGACTGCCGGTATGTGGGGCGGCTCTTACCTGGTTGCGGACGACACCGGTGTTTCCAGGTCTAATGTCGTCCGACTGTACTGCATCACCTCGGTCCCGCAAAATTCCTGTCTCGATAAACAGGAAAACCTGGACCGCTTCATGGACATCTACCGCAAACTTCTTCAGGAAAATTTCAAACAATATTCACTTGAACTGATCGACCCAAAGTGGGGGGAGCCGATTCCCTACACCAACCGAACACGCCCCACAACAGCCATGCAAATGTGGGATGCCAGTAAAAGGGTTCAGTTCATGCGGGTATTTTTTGTGTGGAACAAGGCCACCTGGGCGGAGTCGATCATCTACGACACCATTCGGAATATCAAGGTCATCAAGGAACTATTAAATCTGGATCATCGACCACCGGTCAAAGAGACCCAGGAATTAAAATTTCTATTACAGGATGTCCTTATTATTTATTTCACGCTTCGCCCCGTGCTCAATCCAGATTTTGTCGAACACGCCGAGCCCACGGTTCAGGAATTATTCAGTAAATTTATTGAAGGCATGCACGATCCTGATCTGGTTCAGGAACAATTTTTACAGGTTTATTCCAACGCCCTTGTTTACGGATACGAAGAAGCTCTGGCACCGGCCTACAAAAAAGAAGGTCTCGACATCCAACGCATAGAAGACTGGCCTGCGGATCGGATCAATTTCGTACCGGAATCTATCAAGACCATCCTCGCACCGGCTCTGGAAGCCAAGTTCCGCTGGTTTCAAAAAAATCTGCAACAACAAATGAAATAAGGTTACGACTCCCCTTCTCTATTCAGTTTACCGTCAGTCCTGACTCAAGCCATAGGCAAATCAATAATAAATGTCGTGCCCTTTCCCCATTCACTTTCAACGTGGATGGCCCCACCGTGGTCTTCAATAATTTTGTGAATCACCGAGAGGCCCAAACCGGTGCCCTCACCTTCTGGCTTGGTGGTGAAGAAATGATCGAATACCTTCCCCAGATCCTCTTCTTTTATTCCCGTTCCGGTATCTGAGATTTTAAGCCGTACATACTTCTTAGTATCCTTTTCTATAGCATCACAGTCTATGGTCAAACTCCCGCCCTTTGGCATTGCATACTTTGCGTTATTGAAAATATTCAGAAAAACCTGTCTCAACTCGTCTTTATCAGCAAATAATTGAATAGGCTCTATATCCCTTTTACACTCACATTGGCAAAATATATTAATACTATCCAAGGCAAAATCCTTTTCAATCAGTTCTAAAACCTCATCAATCATATTTTTCAATAAAACAGGCTCTATTTTAGATTCTCCCTCTCGGGAGAAGGCTAAAAGTGTTCCCATAATTTTTTGGATTCGAGAAATCTCATTCATCACCTTTTCACAAAATTCTTGCAGGCTTGCATTATTCGTTGTGTCCTTTTGTAACATCTGGGTTAGCAAAGAGATAATGTTAACCGGGTTCAAGACTTCATGGCTGACTCCAGCCGCTAATTGTCCGATTCCCGCTAATTTCTGAGATTCCAGAAGCTTCTTTTCCGTAAGGTTCAGGCGTGCCTCAGTTTCCTTTCGGCTCGTGACATTTTCCTTGATGGCAATAAAGTGAGTGATTTCCCCTGAGTCCATGACAGGCGAAATCAGTGTAGATTCCCAATAAAGCTCCCCGTTTTTTTTCCTACTATGAAACTCCCCGCGCCAGGTCTTACCCGACAATATTGTGTCCCATAGTTCCTTATACTCCTCCGGAGACTTCCTCTCGGCCTTAAGAATTCGGGGATTTTCGCCCAAAATTTCATCGCTGGAATACCCTGTTAACTCTTCAAAGTAAGGATTTACGTATTCAATAGCACCGTCTATATCTGTAATAACTACAGATGCGCGACTCTGTTCTATCACCTGTGACAGTTTCCGGATTTTTAAAGAGGACTGTATCAAACGCTCTCTTTGAATCCACACTCTAAATGAAAAAACAAAAAACAGAACCCAGGACAGGCCGAAACTCACTAAAATTAAATTACAGGTGTACGTGAAGCCTTTAAAGGCTTCATTTTTATCTATCTCGGTGGTCACGCCCAAGCCCAGTTCTTCCTCCCAATGCCATGCTCCGACAACGTAAACACCTCGATAATCCCTATAACCTTCAAGGTTTTCCCCTGACAATTTCTTATTTATTTCATTCGCCATATACGTGAGAGGTTGTTCACGACGAGGAATTTCTGACTTATATCCCTCCAGCAAATCACCACCTGGGTCTCGAATTTCTAAAGACAGAATCCCACCACTTCCGTGTTCAATCAATCCCAGTTCCTGGAGGGTGGAATTAAAACGACTTTCTGACAAGAGTTGACCTTCCCGGCTCAAGGCATACGTTTCACCCGTTTTACCCATACGACCCATCTGGAGGGCTTGGGTGAATGTCTTCGAAGGCTTTAGACGAAAAGCCAGTGCCGCAATAATATCTTTTGATTCATCGTAAACAGGTGTCACGACAAACATGGTGGGTTCGTTTGGGTTGAGTTTGCCGAATGAATCCATTATTGGAATATCTGTTATAACGGGTGGGGAAATCAGGGTTTCTCCTTGAAAAACTTTAGGCAGGAATCCCTTTATGTCTTTAAGTAAATTTATCTGCCCTATGTTGGTTTTTAAGAAGGAAGCACGGGTTTTATATTTCTTGTCAATCAGGATATAACCTACAAACCCGTGCGCCCTGAGAACCGGTTCAAGAAGCCGGTCCATTTCTTTTATGCTTTCGCTATTTTTCAACAATTCAGGCCGATTAGGGACGCGTAATTGCTCTTTTATAGCAGAGAGAATATAAGGAAGGGAAGCCCAGCTTTTGGCATCTGCCTTTGCATTGTCACTCCATATAGCCAAACTCTTTTTGGTCGTATGGAGAACTGTTTCAAGAGTATCACTGATTTCTTCTTTCTCTTTATATTGTAATTGAACAAGCAAACCGTAAGCCAAAGCACCTAAAAAACAAAGGGCCAAAAGAGCAGAAGAGATCAGAAACCTCGAGTCTCCAGCAAGTAAATGTTCCTCTTTCTTTTCCACGGATCACTCCCGTCCAATATTTTCCCGCAAGAATTGAAACTGTGAATTGCCAATAATTTTTTGCCTTGACTCCAAGTATACCTAACCTCTAGCCTAATGGAGAAGGGGCATTAATCAAGTCTAAATTACAACCCGTTTAACCGAGAGGTGTCAAGAAATGACCAGCTCGCCATCAATTTTAGTCGTCGATGATGAACCGCTGAACGTCAGCCTCCTGGAAGCATTTTTGGCTCCGAAGGGCTACAATGTATTGACCGCAACAAATGGCCAGCAAGCTATCGATATTGTTAAGAAAAGCACGGTGGATTTGATTCTTTTGGATGTAAGAATGCCGATCCTTTCTGGAATTGAAGTCTGCAAGACCTTGAAGGCGGACCCGGAGTTTCAACTGATCCCGATCATAATGATTTCGGCCCTCTCCAAAATGCAGGACCGCATTGATGGGCTGGACGTGGGAGCTTTGGAATATATAACGAAGCCCTATAACCTGGATGAGTTGTATGCTCGGGTCAAAGCATCGTTAAAAGTAAAGGCTTTGACGGATCATTTGGAATCGGCCGAGAAAGTTTTGATTTCTCTTGCCGCCGCAGTGGAAGCCCGCGATGAGTACACGGGGTTTCATATTGACCGCGTGACAAAATTGGCCACTGCATTGGGCGAGAAGCTAAACCTCCCGGAGCAAGAATTAGATGATATTCGAATAGGCGCGAGGTTGCATGATATTGGCAAAATTGGCACACCGGATAGTATCTTGCTAAAACCGGGCAGACTCACCTCGGACGAATTTGATGAAATAAAAAAACATGCAAAAAAAGGATATGATTTATGCTTTGGACTCAAAACCATTGGAAACGGTCTGGATTTAATATTACATCATCATGAAAAATTAGATGGCAGTGGCTATCCTGTAGGCTTGAGTGGGGACGAAATCAACTTGCCAATAAGGATACTGACGGTTGCCGATATATTTGATGCGCTGACATCATCCCGTTGCTACAGGAAGGGTCTCAGCCTCGAAAAAGCTTTTGAAATTTTGTTTAGCGAGGTGAAAGAGCAGAAAATCGATGGCGATGTCGTAAACGCACTAAAAGAGTTGCATGAAAATGGCGCGGAATTTCACCAGAGAAATTGACGGTCTTATTGTACGCTATAATATTCGCACGCTCAGGGAACCTCTCAAGCAATTACGAAGACCCCATAATATTTATGAAGATTTTCAGAATCTCAGGTTCGAATTGTCCCTTTAATTTTGTGACCATAATATTCAGGGCCTCGAAAGCCGTGTAATTTTCAGGTCGGTAAGCACGTGGGTTTCTGAGTGTGTCAAACGTATCTGCCACCTTACAAATTCTGGCCAGGTAGGAAATCTGTTCTCCCACCAGCTTTTTTGGATAACCGCTACCATCCCAGCTTTCATGATGTTGTTCCACAACATTAAGGGTCGAGTCTGGGTATCGGTTCAAAGCATCTAATGTTTTTTTTCCTTCTGTTGGATGATTTTTTAAATAGAGCACGTCTTCCGCTGTCAGGTCTTTGTGGCTTGAAGGATTCGGCAAGACTCCAAAGTCATGAAACAAGCCTTCTTTGCGAAGCACATCCTGGGGAACATCAAATAGGCCAATGTCGTGAAACAAAGCCCCTACCCCCAGTGAATGAAGATCAGAAGGTTTTAGACCAACATGCGAACCATAGGCCAGACAATAAAAAGCCACATTGATACTGTGAGTGTAAGAGTTCATATCATTGGCGACAAGTTTGGCCATGGCCTCAAACTTAACATCAGTTTCAGAAAAAAGACCTCTTATGGTGTCTACGACCACATCAGCTGTACTGACCATTATTTTCGAAGTTCCTTCTTCGTAAATATCACGGATCAGCTCCCTTGCCGCCAGGAAAAGCTTTTTAGTCGCCACTCTATGGGGTATCAGTTTTTGGCTGGACAGCTCTCTCAAATGATCAGATAATTGTTTAAAGTATGCACTTCGATCATCCACATGAATATAGATATTCTGCTCTAGACATTTGGTACTCAAAAGCATCTTGACTTTATTCTGGTGCTTTTCAGAACGGCCCGCAAATAGAACAAACTTTTCCGTGTCGCCAATCTTTTCCATGACGTAAATAGAAAAAGTCTGGCGGCCCGCCCTGTTCAGAAACTCCTTGTCAATCAGTCTGTAGGAGGAATTATCTTGCATGGCTAAATGTGGTGATTAGGCATCGGGCGGAAGGACGGCGTGTTGGCATTATTGAGCGGCGACATAATTTTTGAGCGATCCGCTTCATCTTGAGTGCTTCAAGCTACAGGCAAATCAATAATAAATGTCGTGCCTTTTCCCCATTCACTTTCAACGCGGATGGTTCCATCGTGATCTTCAATAATTTTATGAATCACCGTGAGGCCCAAACCGGTGCCCTCACCTTCTGGCTTGGTGGTGAAGAAATGATCAAATACCTTCCCCAAATCCTCTTCTTTGATTCCCGTTCCGGTATCTGAAATTTTGAGTCGCATATAATTCTTAGCATCTTTTTCTATAGCATCACAGCCTATCGTCAAACTCCCACCATTCGGCATTGCGTACTTTGCGTTATTGAGAATATTCAGAAAAACCTGTCTCAACTTATCTTTATCAGCTATTAATCGAATAGCCTTAGGGCTCTCTTCACGCTCGCATTGGCGAATTATTTTAATACCAGTCGAGATAAAATCTTGTTCAACCAGGTCCAAAATCTCATCAATAAGATCATCCAATAAAACAGGTTCTCTTTCGCATTTTCCTTCTCGGGAGAAGGTTAAAAGTGTCCCCATAATTTTTTGGATTCGGGAAATCTCACTCATCACTTTTTCGCAAAAACCTTGCAGGCTTGCATTATCCGTTGTGTCTTTTTGCAACATCTGGGTAAGCAACGATATGATGTTAACTGGATTCAAAACTTCATGACTGACTCCCGCAGCCAATTGCCCGATCCCCGCTAATTTCTGAGATTCGATAAGGTGCCTTTCTACTAAGTCCAGGCGTGCGTCAGCTTCCTTTTGCGCCGTGATATTTTCCTTGATAGCTATAAAGTGAGTGATTTCCCCTGAGTCCATAACAGGCGAAATCAGTGTAGATTCCCAATAAAATTCACCATTCTTTTTCATATTATGAAATTCCCCATGCCAAGTCTTACCCGCCAGGATGGTGTCCCATAGTTTCTTATACTCTTTGGGAGACGTTTCTCCTGACTTAAGAAACCGTGGATTTTTGCCAAAAGCTTCATCGGGGGAATATCCCGTTAACTCTTCAAAATAAGGGTTCACATATTCGATAGCACCGCTTTTATCTGTAATGATGATACAAGCGCGACTCTGTTCTATAATCTGTGATAGCTTGTTAACATTTTGATTTACTAATTTATTTTCAACAGTTTTCCCAATTAATTTCGCCGCAATATTCATATGCGATTTTGCTATTTCAACTAAATAATCTGGGGTCGGCTTTCCTTCATCAGCTAATTTTGAAAGTTCGTCAATATTCACCTCATATTTTTGGACGAGACCTTTTAGTTTTTCAATGTCCCTGGATGGGTCATCGTAGCCTAAGTTCAAGCTACCGACGATCTCTCCATTGGCAAAAATCGGTTCCGCATAGATACGAATCCCTCCCAAACATTCTTTATCAACTGCTTTCCCTTCAACCATAGACGCGTTGGATATTTCCCAGCAAGATTCATGGCAGTGCCATTTTCCACAACTTAAAGCTTCCGCATTGTCATCTGTGTCGCATAATTGACGGGATTGTTGATCCATGAACCGGCACCAACCTGAAGAAAACATGCCAAAAGCATAATCTCCATTGTTCTCATATACCGCAGCAGAACTGCCTAGCAAGTCAAGATAGGTCGACACGATATCAGACAAAGTTTCCTTTTCTATCGAATTCGCTATCAAACCACCGCTGTTTAGCTCTGATAAATCTCCATAGGGTTGGGTATACGAACGCCCTTCCTTTGAATCCTGTCCAAGACATAATTCCTTTTTTTTGCCTGTCTTCATATCCATTGAAAGTTGGCTTCCTAAATTGGTTTTTCAAATACCCGACCACTACAGAGGCGTAGTATTAATTTGACAACTAGTCCTAATTAATATAAGCCCTTTGTCAATATCAAAACTTCTGATTAAGTTTGTCTTATATATGTTCACACTTCCCCCCACCTAGGTCAACAACAGAAATACATTAGTAAAAGCTATATTAATCAACAATTGATCTACTTAAAGAAACTTGAGGAATATCCAATCGGAGAGGCCTTTCTGGCCGTTGGTCTCACGATTTCCCCCGTTCCAGACGGCTATCGCCATCGGCGTGGAGCCGACAAACTGCGCGTCTTCTTCCTGATCATCGACAAGTTTACGTTTTAACACTACCTGCCAACGCTTCCCATCGTGAAAACCCTGCCCTGCGACATCCTGCTGATCTTGCCTTGTCAGCGTGCTGTACCCTTCGGCGTTAAGATCTTCCACCGGGCTGGGCGCATTCTTTGATGCGGTGCCGTGAAGAGATAAATCCCGACTGGCTTTCCATATCCAGATATTGACCGTCTCGCCTTCACTACCCATGGTGATGGAGGGCAATTCTTTTTTGCGACTGAGGGGAAACAGAATCGCCGCCTGATCGGTGTACATGCGGGTCTGCCCTTGTCCGGAGTCCACGTCTTTATCCTCCCATTCAATACGCAGGGCGATTTCATTTTCATTGCGGGCGGCACTCACTGTCACCTCTTTCACAGAAGGATTCGGCCATTGCGGATTAGTGATCAACTGCGGCCCAAGCTCAATGGTCACTTTTTTCGGCCCCTGCGCTGAACTCCAAAACCCGGAGCGTGGCGAAGAAGGCAGTTCCCCAGAAAAACGCGCGACCTCCACCGTGGAGGAACAGATACCCTCACCATCACAATTGGTGAAAGCAACGACATCACCTCCGCAACCGGAAAGTCCGAGAAGAATAAACAATAAAGTGAGTGCAAGACGAATGCTTGTTTTTTGAAATTTATCGCACGGATTAAAATGCATCGGTGATTTTCTTTACCTCCTGTTTCAGTTCCTTTGAGATGGGGCCGACGGCCACTATATTCAAGGTTTCACGCACCAGAATCCCGGATGCCACTTGCCTGCAATCGGCGACAGTTACGGCCCGCACACATTCGCGCTCTTCCTCCACTGACATCACGCTGGAATACAAAAGCGGAAAACCGTAACGATCAATTTGTTTATAAGGATCGTCCAGGTCCAGTTCCAGGTCAAAGTCATAACGGTTTTTCACATGCGCCAGTTCCACTTCGGTCGGGCCTTCACTGGCAAACAATTTTATTTCCTGATACAGGATATTGAGGACCTGCTGAGCTTTCTCCGGGCTAACCTGCACATCAAAATCAAACGTCCCGGTATCGGACCAACTCGTCGCCCGGCATTCCACCGAATACACCAGCCCTCGGTCTTCACGAAGGGAGCGTTGCAAACGGGAACAAATACCGTCGTCAAAGATCCGACTGATCAGGCAAAGGGCAAAGTAATCCGGATGGTTGTAGGAACGGGAGCGGAAACAAAATTGCAGTTGAACCTGGCTGTCTTGATCTTCCTTCAACAGGATGGCAGGCTTGCCCTGCGTTTCCTTCAATTTAAAAAAATCGGAGGATACAACCTGACTTCGGCGCGTCCATCCACCAAAATACTTACGCGCAAGTCCAAGAAACGATTCGTGTGTCAAGGCACCTGCTGACACCAGTATGGAATTTGCCGGATGATAAAATTTTTTAAAATAACTTTTCAGCATGCCTGTATCAATCGCTTTGATCGTTTCTTCTGTTCCAATGGTGGGCCAGGCTAATGGAAAGTCATCGTACATCAACTGGCAGGCCAGATTGTTGATGTTGATATTTTCACCCTTATCGTTCAGGTCCTCCAGACACTCTTCCAGAATGATCTCGCGCTCCAGTTCCATGCCGGGGAAGGTAGGCTCATCAAAGAAATTGCCGAACAATTCCATGGCCCGCTCCAGAAAAGGCCGGTGTGGGCTGAAACCGTAGGACGTGTACTCGCTGTGGGTTTCCGCTCTGAGATCTCTCCCGATGGTTTCAAACTCGCGGTTGAGCGACAGGGAATCCGGGAATTTTGCATTACCGCGAAACAGCATGTGCTCCAGAAAATGCGAAATGCCGTTATTGGCTTTGGTCTCCATACGCAGGCCCGCCCGCACCATGAGGGATAGCTCCACCGTATGCAAGTGAGGCATTTCCACAGTCACCACCGTCAAACCGTTTTCGAGAGTGGTTTTCTCAGCCTGTATCGTTGAAAATGGAGGATCGGGTTTTATCGTGTTCAAAAATTTTCTCCTGCCCCTTTTAGCCAAACATCGGGTTATAATTCGTGGATTTTAAAACAACCCACTCTTCTCTACAAGTCGATATGGAAAAATCAGACTGGGCGCAAAACGATTATAGAATCGCCCGTGAGTACATTGAAGATCATGAAGAACAGGCTGTGCAGAACCCGGTGCTCAACTGCGACCAGGGAGTCACGGTCATCCTGCCTCTCGGTGTTCCGGGGCTGGGGTTCCGTCTGCACGGACTCATCATGCTGGCCCCGCTCCCCCTCTTTATTTTGTGCGCAATTCTGATACCGGTATTCGGGTTTACCGGAAGCTGGAAAATATCCCTGACCACCCTTTCGATCACCGCCGGTTGCGCCATCCTTGTATTGGGATTACTGCGGGCGATCCTGCTGGTGGTCGGTCAACGCGAAACTTTTCCCCGAAAGTATTTTGCCACTCTTGGACCCAAGGGTATCGCCATGCATTTTTCCCGGTGTCAGCTACCGTTATGCAACCCACGTCAGGAGTTACTCTGGAAACAAGTGGAATCTTTTGAACGGACGCAGGTATTTTTCCCGCCCGGAATTTTTAAATTTAAACCCATGCTTCCCGTAATCAAGGTTCAGGCAAGAGATGGACAATCGGTCATCCTCCCCGCCCCTTCCAATCCGGAATTTCTGGCAGACCTGGAGAATCGATTGAACGCTTCACAACAGTAATCTTCATTCAAAACGAATCGCGCCTTTCCCCACCACCTCTTCCACCTGCGTGATGAGGTCATCCGTTGGATTCACTGTGAGGTCCATCAATAAGGTGCGAATGTTCTGTTCCTGATCGGGAAAAATAAAATGAACTTTCACCTGGTTTTGCCCGCGATGATGCGCCAAAACTTTATGCAAGGACTTGAGGGTATTGGATTCCAGGCCGGGCGTGCGGATGTCAATACTCACTTTGCCCTGAAAATGATTTTTGTAATCCTCAAGTAAAAATATTTCGTCAACAATCACTTTCGCCCCCTGCGCATCCCCGGACTCTACCTTGCCCTTCACCAGAATGGGCTGATCTTCATCCAGAAGTGTGGCGCACCTTTCATAGATGTCCGGCCAGATGGTGAGTTCAACCGTACCCTGTAAATCCTCCAGAGTAGCGAGGGCCATCTTATCGCCCTTGCGGGTCATCTTGGTGATCACGCGGGCTGAGATTCCAGCGAGGATGACTTTGGACCCGTTTTTACTTTCAGCAATGGAGGCCGTGGTGGCGTTGGCAAACCAGGCCATATCCCGTTGGAAACGGTTCAGTGGATGTCCGGAGACGTAAAAACCGAGCGTCTCTTTTTCAAATTTCAAGCGATCACGTTCCGACCAGTCTTCCACGGCTTCAATGTTGGCGGACATCAAATCGGTTTCGGAGTCCTGCATGGCATCGAATAAACTGGCCTGACCCATTTCCCGATCACGTTGACGCGCCTGCCCCAGGTCCATATATATTGAAAGGTTTTTCACCATGATGGCACGGCTCTCTTCAAAGGAGTCACAAGCACCACTTTTCACCAGGCTCTCGATCACCCGCCGGTTGACCTGCCCAAGATCTACATTTTCACAAAACTGTTTTACAGAAGTGAACCGACCCTGTTCCTGCCGGGTCTCGATGATAGAGTCGATGGCCTTCACACCAACATTCTTGATCGCGCCCAGGCCAAACAAGAGCTTGTCTTCTGAAATTGAAAAATCGCATTGCCCTTCGTTAACATCCGGCGGAAGAATATTGATTTCCATTTCCCTGCAATCATTAAAGTAGCGAATCACTTTATCGGTGTTGTCCATTTCACTGGTGAACAAGGCCCCGAAAAATGGCAACGGATGATGGGCTTTCAGAAAAGCTGTCTGGTAGGAAATCAGGGCATAGGCCGCACTGTGAGATTTATTGAAACCATAACCGGCGAATTTTTCCATCAGGTCAAAAATTTTCTTTGCCTTTTTTTCTGGCACTTTATTGGTGTGGCTCCCCTCCATGAACTTTTCACGTTGCAGGGCCATTTCTTCCGCCTTCTTTTTTCCCATGGCGCGACGCAACAGATCGGCATCGCCGAGAGTAAAACCTGCCAGCACGTTGGCGATTTTCATCACCTGTTCCTGATACAAAATAACACCGTGCGTTTCTTTCAGGATCGCTTCCATTTGAGGAAGGTCGTACTTCTCCTCCATCGTCCCGTGTTTACGTTTGACGTAGTCGTCGATCATTCCGCTTTCGAGAGGCCCCGGACGATACAGAGCCAGCAATGCGATAATGTCCTCGAAACAATCGGGTTTCATTTTCACGAGGAGGTCGCGCATACCGGAGCTTTCCAACTGAAAAACGCCGAGGGTCCGCCCCTCCCCCAACAGCTTGAATGTCTCCGCATCGTCCTTCTTGATAGCACTGATGTCGAGGTCGAGACCTGTGGAGCTTTTCAACAACTTCAACGCGTTGTCGATCACCGTCAACGTGCGCAGACCGAGGAAGTCCATTTTAAGCAAACCAAGTTTTTCAATGTTGTTCATTGAAAACTGAGTGGTGATTTCATCGTTGCCGCCCTTGTACAAGGCGCAGAATTCGGTAAGGGGTCTTGGAGAGATCACCACACCGGCGGCGTGGGTGGAGCAATGCCGTGGCAGACCTTCAAGGTTCACGGCGATGTTCAGCAATTCATCGACCTGTTTATTTTCCTTCCGCATTGATTTGAACTTGGGCTCTTCCTTGAAAGCCTCAGCCAACGTGATGTTCAACTTATTGGGGACCATCTTGGCGATCTTGTCGACTTCCCCATAGGGCATTCCCAGAACCCGCCCCACATCACGCAAAACTCCTTTGGCATTCATGCTACCGAACGTGATGATCTGCGTAACAAATTGATTACCACCGTATTTTTTCGACACGTAATCGATAACATCCTGTCGCCGGTCCATACAGAAGTCGATATCGATATCCGGCATGCTGACCCGCTCGGGATTCAAAAAACGTTCAAACAACAGGTCGTATTGAAGAGGGTCCAGGTCCGTGATGCGCAGACTGTAGGCAACCAGGCTCCCGGCGGCAGATCCGCGCCCCGGGCCAACCGGAATGTCATTCTCTTTAGCGTAGCGAATAAAATCCCACACGATGAGGAAATAGCCGGGATACCCCATCCTCTCGATAATCTTCAGTTCCTCTTCGAGCCGATCTTCATAAGGCTTTTTATCGAACACAAGTCCCAGTGATTCAAATTCGGCGTATCGCTCTTCAAGACCTTTGCGTGAAATTTCTATCAGGAAAGTGTGAAGAGTGTATCCTTCCGGAACCGGGTACTCAGGCAGGTTATCAATACCCGTCTCGATTTCCACGTTGCAACGCTCAGCGATTTTGATGGTGTTTTCGATCGCTTCCGGAGCATCGTGAAACACCTCCTTCATTTCATCAGCAGATTTAAAATAATATTCGTCCGAGGGGTACTGCATGCGGTATTGATCGTCCATCGTTTTGCCCGTCTGCAAACAGAGCAATATTTCATGCGCGCGGAAATCCGACTTCTCCAGGTAATGACAATTATTGGTGGCGACCAGCGGTAACCCAAGATTCTTGCCCAGAGTGATCAACTCGCGGTTGATTTTTTTCTGCCAGTCCTCGCCGTGGTCCTGCAACTCCAGATAAAAATTATCCGGCCCCATGATCTCTGAGTACTGTTGCGCGACCTTGGTCGCACGCGGCAGGTTTTCTTTTCCAAGATTGTGCGCGACCTCACCACGGTTGCAACAACTGAGAGCGATGAGACCCTCCGCATGCTCAGCCAACAGTTCCTTGTCGATTCGCGGTTTGTAGTAGAACCCTTCGAGATAAGCACTGGTGACCAGCTTCAATAAATTTTTATAACCCTTATCGTTTTTTGCCAGCAGGAGGAGATGGTAAGACGCATCGCGCAATTGGTGATTAGCATCTTTTTCTTTCTTCAATCGACTTTCCGGCGCAACGTACATTTCACAACCGATGATCGGTTTCAAACCATGCTTTTTCGCTCCCTGAAAAAATTCGAGGGCTCCAAACAGGTTGGAGTGATCCGTCATTGCCACCGCTGGCATTTTGTACTCCGCCGCGCGCTTGAACAACGCCCCATGCCTGAGCGAAGAATCGAGCAGGCTGAAATGCGTGTGCACATGGAGATGAACAAAATCAGAATGTTTCAAGAAGAACCTCTTAAATTTTTTATTCTGCTAATTTCCGGAGAATTATAGGGCAACTTTTTCGACAGGCACATACTCGCGTTGCAAGGCTTCGGCAACAGCAGGGTGAGTGATGTGCCCCGCGAAAGTATTGAGCCCGTGCCTCAACTCCTGACTTTCACGTAACGCCCGGCTTAA
The DNA here is from genome assembly GCA_029261535.1 of Nitrospinaceae bacterium. Classification (GTDB taxonomy): domain Bacteria; phylum Nitrospinota; class Nitrospinia; order Nitrospinales; family Nitrospinaceae; genus Nitronauta. The sequence goes on from JAJDBF010000014.1 coordinate 82,899, forward strand.
TCCTTTTGCCGCCAGTTGACGCGCGTAATTGAGTGTCGCATTGGTGAGGGCGTAAGTTGAAGTGCGCGCTACGGCTCCCGGCATATTGGCCACACAATAGTGAACCACTCCATCCACCACATATATTGGATCGCTGTGAGTCGTCGGTTTCGACGTTTCCATGATGCCGCCCTGATCTATGCCGACATCGACTATTACGGAGCCGGATTTCATGTGAGCCAACATTTCTTTTTTGATCAGTCGGGGCGCACGGGCCCCCGCCACCAGAACGGCACCTATGACAAGATCCGCCAGTTTAAGAAATTCCATGAGGTTGAGTTTGGTCGACATGATGGTCTTGACCCGCCCGCCAAAGATGTCGTCAATATAACGCAACCTGTCCAGATTGATATCGAGCAAGGTTACATAGGCACCGGTACCGATGGCCATTTTAGCGGCATTCACCCCGACCACTCCGCCGCCAATGATGACGATGTGTCCGGGATCCACTCCCGGCACGCCCCCCAGCAAAATACCGCGTCCGCCGGTTTCACGCTCGAGGTATTTTCCGCCTTCGTTGATCGACATCCGGCCTGCGACCTCACTCATCGGCACCAGAAGTGGCAAGGATCCATTTTCCGATTGCACCGTTTCATAAGCCAGCCCCGCCACCCTGCGATCTAAAAGCGCAGTGGTCAGTTCCGGAGCCGGGGCCAAATGCAGATAGGTGAAAAGTAGAATATCTTCACGCAGGCGATCATATTCTTCCGGAATCGGCTCCTTCACCTTGATAATCATTTCAGCTTTTTGAAAAACTTCGTCGCGATCCGCGATGACGGCACCGACCGATTCATAATCCGCATTTTCGATACCACTGCCTATGCCAGCATGGTCTTCGATCAAAACGGTATGACCATCCTGCACGAGTTCCGCCGCACCCGCCGGGGTCAGGGAAACGCGGTATTCATCCACTTTGATCTCTTTAGGGATGCCAACAATCATGATGAGTTATTTCACAGAGTGACTTGAGGAGTACAAAACCTGAATTGGTTTTCATAGTACCGACTTTCAGAGGCAAGAGAAAATCTAAATTATCAGGAATTCTCTCCGCCAAAACAGGAGAACACAAACCTCCCTATAAGCTTTTGAATTTGTTAGAATTGTTTTACGAATATTTTATGGAGGACCGCGTCCCTATTGTGAAACCCAAACCTCATATTGCTGGACTCTGGAGTCTCTTCGGCCTTTTTTGTTTCCGCGTCGGCGCACAACTCCTACAGAAATTTTTTCCGGTGGCCTTTTTACCTCCGTTTGAAGACTGGCACAGCGGCACTCTTCCCTACCCGGTGCTGGTCGGGTTTCAAATAATTTTCATCACCCTCTGCCTTTTTGCAATCCGGGAGGTGAGTCGGCCCGACGCAAAACCTGATCCCAAAAAGGGCAAACATTTTTTGATCGTCGGCGGTCTGTATTTTTTCATCATGCTGGTCCGGCTTGTCGGGGGCTATACTTTTGCCTCTTCCATGCCCTGGTTCACTGTTCGCCTGCCAACTGTTTTCCATCTGGTTCTGGCTTCATTCATTTTACTATACGGACATTTCCACTGGCGTGGCGACAGGGAATTTAAAGTAGGTGAACATTGAAATGACACGAATCGTTGCAGGAACCACCTATCCTTTTGTCATGCTACTGGGAATAGTCCTCCATACCCTTCTCTCAACATCCGGTGCCAGTATACTTATGGCTACATACGTTCCAATACTTACTGGAGCTGTCATCATCACCGGGATGGAGCATTCGTTTTATTATCGAAAAGAATGGTCGGGGAAAAAGAGCGATGTTGCTCAAGACGGACTCTATATGCTGTTGGTGCAGGTCATTCTTCCAAAACTGGTAACGGTAGGCATTGCATTAACTCTGCTCGAAACCTTTAAAGACAGTCAATCCAGCATCTCCCATTATTGGCCGCACGGCTGGAGCATAACTGCTCAAGTGCTCCTCATGCTGGTATCCGGCGACTTTTTAAGATACTGGCTCCACCGGGCAAGCCACGAATGGCCCCTCCTCTGGCGGTTCCACGCGGTCCATCATTCCCCTCACAAACTTTACTGGTTCAATGTGGGCCGGTTTCATCCGCTGGAAAAATGTTTACAGATGGCTTTCGATACGTTGCCCTTTATTGCCTTGGGAGTCGGCGGGGAAGTGCTCGCCCTGTACCTGGTGATTTATTCCATCAACGGTTTTTTTCAGCATTGCAATATTCACCTGACACTGGGGCCGCTGAATTATTTAATCAGTGGACCCGAGCTTCACCGCTGGCACCATTCCCGGCTGGTGAAGGAATCCAATCAAAACTATGGCAACAATTTGATTGTCTGGGATTTAATATTTGGCACCTGGTTTCTGCCGCCATCTCGCGAGGTCGGGGCGTTGGGCTTGATAAACAGAAACTATCCCCTGAAATTCTGGCCGCAACTGTCCACACCATTTAAAAAGGGGCTGGACAAGGCAACGGATCAACAATGACGCGTGAACTCTTATGAAAAACGCACTCACCAATTCACTCATAAAGTTTCAGATGAAGCTGATCCGCCGGGGGCCGTGGAAGGCTTTCATTAAACAAACATGCGACCCTCAATCAACCCAACTCAAATTTTTACGAATCCTGCTGGCGCAAAACAAAATTACCCGCTACGGAAAAGAACACTGTTTTTCAGAAGTAAAAAATTATGACCAGTTCAGGTCTCGGGTTCCCATTAATCAATTTGAAGAACTCCGACCCTATATTGAGCAACCCGAAACGCCAACTGAAACCGGCCTCACCGAAGAGCGACCTGCCCTGTACATGCAAACCAGCGGCACCACCGATCAGCCCAAGAACATTCCGCTGACCCGTTTCGCCATAGAAAAATTAAAACAAAGTCAGGCTCTGTTCGCCTACGCGCATCACCTCGGCATCCGCGACATCTTCAAGGGCAAGCTATTCACTATTTCAGGCTCGAGCATCGAAGGAAAGCTGGACAACGGCCTGCCCTACGGCTCCATGTCCGGCATGATCAGCGATTGCATGCCGTTTCTATTAAAAACTAAATTCCTGATTCCGCCCGCCATGGCTCGCGTTGCCGACTACCCACTAAAATATCTTTTATTTGCCGCTATGGGACTCAAGGAACGCGATGTGACATGGCTGGTCAGTGCCAATCCTTCCACATTTTTAAAATTGATCGAGGTGATGGAAAGTCATTTTGAGGCCTTAATAAAGTTGCTGGACACAGGTGACATGTCAGGCCTGCCGGAAGGTTTTGGTGAATTTTCTGCCCGACAATTTAAAGCCAGTCCGAACCGGGTTCAGGAATTAAAAACCTTGTCTCGGAAAACAGGTTTCGGCTTTAGTAGAATCTGGCCCAACTTGAAAGCTGTCACCACCTGGACAGGCGGCAGTTGTGGGCTCCTCACCCCAAAACTGAGAAACCTGCTGGCCCGTGAAACCACGATTACCGAGCTGGGTTATATCGCAAGTGAGTTTCGGGGAAGCCTAATTGTGGACACAACAGACAACGCCTGCGTGCCCGCCTTCAATGAAAACTTTTTTGAATTCATTGAGCCCGACCGTTGGGACTCTGGCAGTAAAGAGACTCGAACACTGAATCAGGTTGAAGTGGGGAAACAATATTATGTCATCGCCACCACCGCAAGCGGCCTTTACCGTTACTTTATAAACGATATCATTGAGGTCACCGGGCACTTCAACCAAACCCCCACCATCCGTTTTATCCAAAAGGGCAAGGGCATCACCAACCTGACCGGGGAAAAGTTAACAGAGTTTCAGGTGGTAAAAGCAATGCAATCCATCATGAGCCAAAATCTTGTGGACGATTGTTTCTTTTTATTACTGGGGGATGCCCACCCCCTGCAATACCGGCTTTTTATCGAAGCACCACAAGACAATGCCCTGTCCGCCCGTTTCGACAAAGCCGTTTCCGAACTGAACCTGGAGTTTTCTGCCAAACAGGAAAGCGGTCGCCTGCATCCAACAAAAGTGTTTTTCCTCGCACCTGGTTGCGGAGAAACTTACAAACAACATTTCCTTGCCAGAGGACAACGTGAAGCTCAGTTCAAGACAGTGCGACTTCAATATTTATCCGATTGCGATTTTGACTTTCAACCCTATATTATTTCTTCAGCATGAAAATTAAAAACCTCGTCCTCCAAAAACTCAACATCCCTTTCAAGGCCGCATTCCAACACGCGTCTGCCATTCGGTTGAAAACGGATGCGGTCATTGCGATCGCGGAATCGGAGTCTGGGCACACAGGTTATGGCGAGGGATGCCCCCGCCCTTACGTCACTGGAGAGACGACCGAATCCTGTTTTCAGTTTTTTGAAAAGTATCGGTCGGAATGGCAAGCATTTACCGGACTCGACTGCCTGAAGCACTGGATTTTTAAAAACCAAACAGCTATCGATGCAAACCCTTCCGCCTTCTGCTCTATCGAACTTGCACTACTCGACCTGTTCGCACAAGAAGAAAACTGCACGGTAGAAGCCCTGTTATCTCTCCCGGAAATCAACGGCTCATTTGAATACACAGCGGTCATGGGACTCAATAATATTTCCGCGTTCAATAAGCAATTGAAGCAGTATCAGGACATTGGCTTTTGCGATTACAAAATAAAAATATGCGGCAAGCTTGAAGAAGACCAAGAGCGTATCGCATCGGTCGCCTCCATCTTGCCTACTGATTCAAAAATCCGGTTGGACGCAAACAATGCGTGGTCGCGCCCCGATTCTGCTATTCAGTTTTTGGAGCAATTGGACCTGCCCATTTTTGCCGTTGAAGATCCCATTGGCAAAAATGATTTTGCCGGTCATCGTGAAATTTTCAAGGCTCTCGGACTGCCGGTCATACTCGATGAAAGTTTTTGCAACCTCTCACAGTTTCGGGAATTGGCATCTGCACCGGAGGGATTCATCATCAACCTGCGCGTCTCCAAAATGGGGGGACTGCTCCGCTCTCTCGACATCATTAGCCAAGCTAAACGCCTGAAAATTCCAGTGATCACGGGAGCGCAGGTGGGAGAAACAAGTTTACTAACGCGGGCCGCGTTGACGGTGTGCAATGCTTATCGTGAAACGGTTGTCGGGCAGGAGGGTGCTTTTGGAACGTATCTACTCGAACACGATATCATTCACAAACCCTTGATGTTTGGGTCTAAAGGAATTTTGACTGCTGTTGATGCTCTGCGAAAACCGGGCTTGGGAATAGAAGTCGACCCGAAACTTTTGGGTCCAGTAAATTCATCGTGACCGGTCACTTTTTATCCAAGGAATGATTAAGAAATATTTGCTCTGCAAGTTTGGCTTAACCATCATATAATCACTTGCAGACAACCATCCATTTTCTTTATCTCATCTTCCGGGGGAACCATCATGCGGCGTGCTTTTCTCTTTTTTCTCATTCTCATAGTGATGTCCGGCTGTGCGGCTCCCACCACATCGTCTGTCAAAAGTTATGGCAACCTGCCCGAAGCACTGCCGGAATCCGAGGGTGAACTCCTGTTTGTCGATATTCAGTGCACCGTATGTCACGGACATCAGGGAGCGGGCAATGGGTTTCTGGCTGAAGGGCTGGCCACGTCACCACCGGATTTCACATCCATGACAAAAATGAATCCAAAAAATGATCGGGACCTTGAGCAGGCCATCCGAAGCGGCAAGGGCAAGGTTATGCCAGCTTACCCAAGGTTGACAGGGCGGCAGATCAAATCGCTGGTACGGTATATCCGCAGTCTCTCACAGAACTCCTCGTGATCTCCTTAACCACATTGATCTTGCGGGATAAATCCGATACATTGAAGTTAATAAAATCACCATTGAAAAAATAACCGTGCAAAATATTACCGACACCACATTTGAACAGAGAGTGCAGGAGCAGTTGGTCAACGGCGAGACCCTGCTGGACCTCGAAAATCAGGCCATCGGTCTGAAGGAACTGGAACTCTTGGGGCAGGTTGAGAGCTTCTCTCAGGTGCGGAAGCTCTATCTCGGCAATAACGAGCTGACCGACGACACCCTGGCTCCCCTTAGCCAACTGTGTGAAAACCTGCATTCCCTTTATCTGAACAACAACCTCATTGGGGATGCCGGAGCCGGGACCCTTGCCCGGTCGCCGGGAACGAGTTCCATAAAATGTATGATGCTGGAAGGCAACTGTGTCGGGCCGGAGGGTGCCCAGGCTCTTGCAGAGTCTCCCTACCTTCAGCAGTTGGAGGAATTGTTTCTCGATTCCAACCCGATTGGAGCCGACGGGGTTCTCAGTTTGTCCAGGTCAGGAAATTTGCCTAACTTAAAAGCACTTCATCTGGACAGTACGGGCATGGGTGATGGTGGAGTGATCGCACTTGCCAATTCCAAAACGCTGGTGGGGCTTGAGCGACTTTATTTATGCTCGAATAAAATCGGCAATGTCGGTGCGCTGGCACTTGCCAAATCTGAGAACCTCAAAACCCTGCGCGTCCTCAGCATCTGGCGAAACGAAATCCGGGATGAGGCGGGAGAGGCCATGATCGTCTCTTCTACCTTTGATAATCTTGAGCGACTGTACATGAGCCTCAATTTAATCGAGCGTCCGGTGCGAAAAAAAATCAGAGGATCTGACCTTGCCAAACGACTTAACACTCTGGTCATGGATTAGGAACTGAACCATGGACGAAGAAAAAGAGAGCTACCAATACGGCTACGGACGCTTGTTCAACATCCTGTTCCACACTGGCGTGATCTTCAATGTTTGCCTGGTGATCTGGATTTTTCTGTTCTTCTTTGAGGTCATCTAGCCGCACCCCCCAGGCTGGCAAACCGTTGTCAAATACTCTGGCGGCTTGTGGATTTCACCAGCGTGTCGGTATTCTTCCAGGCCACCTTGTCCATAGAAACAAGGTAATCCCCTTCTGCATTTCGGAACGGTCGCCATTCATGATCGATGTAAAGTTCGTTCGGTCGGAAGTTGGCCTTGTACGAAAGCGACGGGTTCTCCGCGATGTAATACCCAAGATAGGCAAACGGGATGCCGCGACCACGGGAATATTCAATTTGCTTGACCACACTGAAGGTTCCAATCGGAAACTTATCAAGGTCCGGTCGATAAAAGGTATAAATACAAGAAAAGGTTTTGCGCGTCACATCGCCAAGAGCGGCACCGATGAGCTCACCGCCAAGATAATATTCAAATTCGACCCCGAAAGCCCCTTTGCCGTAAAAGGACAACTTGAAATTTTGTAAATCCTCCACATCGTCCTGCAAAGATTTGAATCTGGTTTTATGCGCCAGATAGAGGTCGAATTTTTCTGTGGTGAACCGGGGCGTATCGATTTTTATCCGGATATCAGCGCAGGCTGACACCGCTCGTTTTTGACTTCGATTGAGTTTGTAATCGAAGGTGCGCACCCGGATAGGCACGCAGGCATGACAAGCCCCACAATTTGGCCGAAAAAAATATTCGCCAAAATGCCGCATACCGTGAGCCAGCAGGTATTCGAACTCCACTTCCGACAGGTCTTCCAGGAGATATTCCTCGAAAACAGAATTGCGGTCGTTGAAGTACCCGCACTGGAAAGGTTTTGAATCAATAAAATGAGCCAGCATATTTTTTAAAGGGAACCCTGATAAAGGGCAGGAAAACTGTTTATGGGTAAATCAAGTAATACCAATATTTCAAGATTTTCAGACCCGGCAACTCGCACGCCCGAATCAATATCCAAAACTGTTCTATTATAAACCATTCTAATAGGCCACAGGCCATTAGACCACCTTCAATCGAACCTCCTCAAAAAATTGATCGATGTGTCAATTTATGCTTAACTTCAACCGCAACCATTCACCCGCCCCAGGAGGGGTGCTCCCGGACCCGTCGATTGAAAGTATCGGTCATAATCCCGACATTAAATGAAGCTTCCAGCCTCGCCCGGACACTGGACCACCTGCTCCTTTTGGAGCCGGAGGAAATCATCATTTCCGATGGCGGTAGCAGTGACGACACCCGGGAAATCGCCGAGCGGTATCCGGTCCACTGGGTCACTGGCCCTTCCGGCAGGGCCTGCCAGATGAATACCGGGGCCAGTGAAGCTACCGGAGAATTGCTCCTGTTTCTGCATGCGGACACCGTTCTCGACCGGGCCGGTTATTGTCAAATGAAAGCCTCCATGCGCGAGGGTTCCTGGGTCGGCGGCGCGTTCAGCCTTAGAATCGTTTCTCCGCAAAAATCCCTGCGTCTCATTTCTCACCTGGCCAATTTCCGAGCGCGGGCCCTCAAGCTGGCCTATGGTGATCAGGCAATTTTTGTGACCGCTAAAACCTTCAACCAACTGGACGGGTTTCAGCCGCTCCCCATTTGCGAAGACCTTGATTTTTATAAACGCCTGCAATCCGAAGGCAAGGTTCTTCTGTTACGCCACAAAGCCAACACCTCGGCCCGGCGTTGGGAGCATGATGGAGTTTTTTTCTGCACCCTGCGCAACACACTGATCGCCGGAGCCTTCCTTTTGGGCTGTTCTCCCCGGATATTGAGCCGTTGGTACCCGCCAAGACGTTAGCCAGGGCCAAGTTTCATTCCTTGCATTGGCCTTTACCGCTTCGATATAATGAATTTAATAATATTTTTCACCCTCACCCTGTCAGCCGCCTCAAAAAAAGAACATGTCGAAAAAAAAATCTAAAAATTCCGGCACAGCTAAAGTTTCCGCCAAAAGTAAAAAGATAAAAACTGCGTCGGTTTCTCTTGGAGCACTGGCCGTTGCCATCGCCGGGTTCACGCTTCTTTCCGGCAAAAGGAAACGAACTGGCCCACCGGCACAGGCGACCGGAAAACTGCTGGAAACCCGTCCGGTACTGACTCACAAAATGTTCAGTGGCAAGGCCGCCATGGCTTACAAGATGGCCGCTGAAATTCCAAAGGTGGTCGACAGTCAGTTCTGCTATTGTTACTGCAAGCGCGACCACGGACACAAAACATTACTGACCTGCTTCACCAACACGCACGGCTCCAAATGCGGGATCTGCATGGGTGAAGTGATTTACGCTTACGAACTTTACAAGGAGCAATTGAGCCTGGACGATATCATCAGGGAGATGGATAAAAAATTCTACCGTCCCTACCGGGGTCATAAAATCTAAATCAATTATGGATTACGCAATAGAAGAAAAACCCGTTTCAATTTTTATCCCATACGCCTTGCTGGCGATCTCTCTCATGTGGGTGTTCGTCCAGTTTGTTCAGCGGGTCGACCCCGTCCCTGGGGAAACGGAATATCCGGAGGAATCGTTTATCTCGCCTCAGTTTGAACTGCCCACCCTGCACGGCAGTAAGGTGAAGCTCACTGACTACCGGGGAAAAGTGGTGTTCATCAATTTCTGGGCCACTTGGTGCGCCACCTGTGAAGTCGAAATGCCCTCTATGCAAAAGCTCTATGACAAGTTCAAGGGCAGAGGCTTCGAAATGCTGACAATCAGTGTCGATAAAGATCCAGAAAAAATTCCGGCATTCATGAAAAAATATAATCTGAACTTTCCAGTCCTTCTCGACCCGGATGAAGATACAGCCAAAAAATCATACAAGACCACCGGCGTTCCCGAAACATTCATTCTGGATCAACGGGGGATCATCCGCCACAAGGCGGTGGGTCCGCGTGACTGGGCGACCGATGAAATTATTCAGTCCTTTGAAATGCTGATCAATGAAGAAATATAGCGAGCACCTATTTCAAATCGCCACCCTCCTGCTAATGATTTTCGCGGCGGGTTCTGTGTGGGCTCATGGTGATGGAGGTCATGGCCCTGCCATCACCTCCCCACCAAAGCCTGAGATAATGCAGGAGGACCACTCGGGCATGAATCACGACGCGCCAGCAGAAAACAAGCCTTCAACTTACGACATGGATGGGGGTGACGAGGGATTTGGAGGTGAAGGAACCTACGGAGTTGAGACGGAGGGCGAAAGAGAGGATCATGCCGAGCATGAAAGCGGTTTATCTGCCTCCGAACCACAATTATTTGATGATCCCCTGATGGAAATGGAACCTCCAGCCGTATCTTCCAAGCAGGAATCTGAACATTCTATGGCAGGCCACACCATGGGTTCCAGCGAGCAACATGTTGAACCGACATCGTTTGAACGCGTGCCCGCCGATGCACCGGGGCGAGGGATGGCGATAGGACTGACTGTTCTGGCAGGGCTCACTTTCGGACTGCTATCCCTGATCCGTCCTTTTGAATAATCGTTAAAATATTCCACTCGGAAAAATTATGGCCAACAGCCTCCTCCAGACTTTAAAAGACCGCCTCGGCTTAAGTGCCATTGAGTATGAAGTGCCGGAGCATTCCAACACCCTGCTCTATTCCCTGGGTGGCATCACTCTCGGTGCCTTTGTCGTTCTGGCGCTGAGCGGCTTCCTGCTCTCCCAGTTTTTTGTGCCGACACCGGAGCGAGCTAACGCCAGCATACATTACCTGGTCGACCAGGTTTACCTGGGCTGGTTTCTACGCGGTGTCCACTTCTGGGCCGCTGATTTATTATCGGTCACCATGGTGCTTCACATGATCCGCGTGTTTTTAACCGCTGGCTACAAAAAACCGCGCGAGATCAACTGGCTCATCGGGGTGGTTTTGCTGATATTGATGTCCGGTCTCCTGTTCACCGGCACCGTGCTCAAATGGGATCAGGAAGCTTACGAAGCCCTCGCGCATTTTTTGTGGACGGTGGAAAAATTTGGTCCACTGGGTGCGCCCTTGACCGAGGGATTTGCCCAGGGCGTGCCGCTTTTGTCTCGTATCTACATGTGGCACATTTCCCTGCTACCCCTCATTAGTGGAGCGTTTATCGGGTTGCACCTTTTTTACATCAAACATCACAAGCTATCCCCCAAACCCGGTCAAAAGGAAGGCGAGGCAAAAAGCATTCGCTTCTCCCAGCATCTGGCCTATCTGAAACGATCGGGAGTGGGCGCGTTCACTATCATTTGCCTGCTGGCTCTGCTGTTCATGCCGCCGCTCGGTGAAGAACCTGTGCTGGGCATGGAAGTGACTAAGCCGCCGTGGCAGTTTGTCTGGATCTATGCCCTCGAAAATCTATGGGTTCCATTCCTTATCGTGGCTCCCCCCATATTTCTGCTGATCCTCGCGGCTGTTCCCTTTGTCGACCGTTCGCCCGAGACCCATTGGAAAAAACGCCCCGTCGCCACCACCCTGCTCATTCTGACCGTATTGTTTTTTGCAGGACTCATCATCTGGGGTTCGGTCACCACCATGACCCACAGCATGTAACGCCATGCTCTCCCTCGAATTAATGACAAAAAAAGACTGTCACCTGTGCGAGATCGCCAAGGAAGTGATCGACCGGGTGATCCGGAAATTCCCGGCTGAATTGACATTGACGGATATCGAAGGAAGTTCTGAGCTAATGCAACGCTATGGCGAGAAAATTCCGGTGTTATTGATCGAAGGCAAGGAGAGCTTTGTCTACAAGGTCCATGAAATCACCCTGAGACACAAAATGGAGCGGGCACTAAAAGAAAGAACGGAGAATTCCCCCACCTAAATTTTTCGATTTTCCAGTCCGCGCCGGTCAATCAATTCTTTAAGGTGCACGATAAATGCCGGGTTGTTGGCTATGGCAAACTGAAAACTGGACTTGAACAGGACGAAGCATTCGGATTTTTCCATGGAGACGGCAGAGGCCATTCTCGGTCGAAACGTAGCCAGCGACATCTCCCCGAATAATTCCCCCGGCGTGAGCTGGGTGATCTCGTGCTTTCGTCCAAACCACTTTCTAAGGGCAATCTGAACCCGCCCTTTGAATATAATAAACATGGCTGTGCCCTCGTCACCTTCGCTAAATATCACTTTGTCCTTGGGGATAACCACCTTGTGCATCTGACCAATGAGGGTGTCCATCTCGGCGACCGTGAGAAAGGTAAACATTTCCACTTCCTTCAAGGCCTGCATGAGAAAAGAAACTTCCTCGGACGTGAGTTTTTCTGCCATATTCTCTTATATAATGAAAAATGAATTTTGTAAAAAGCCAATCGTACCAACAAAATATGATAAACCATAAAAGGGTAAAATAAATAGAATGGTTGAAAAAAAAGCATTGACTGAAAATGAACTGGAAACGTCCCTCAAGGAAATGGCCCCTGAATGGAAACGTGACACCAGTGAAAAAGGCCTGCCCTTTATCTACCGGGTGCATCACGCGCGTGCGTTTATGGAGGGCATTAAATTTGTGGAAAAGGTCGCCCGCATGGCGGAGGACAACAACCATCACCCGGACATTTTCATCAACTATAAACGCATCACCGTCCGCTACTGGACTCACACCGTCGCCGGTGTGACTCTGGCAGATGTGCAGATGGCCCAGAAAATAGACTCTCTGTTTTAACCCTCGCCTGGCTCGCACAAACTCTCCATAACACCCACTCCCCTGCCCGGACCATGGCCCTTTCCAATTCCCAAAAAAAAAGACTCTCAAATGAACGCCTGACCCTGAAGAAAAAAATCGCCTTCATTCTGATTCCCATCCTGCTTTTTCTGGCAGGACTCGAAGGTGTCCTGCGAATGACTGTCGGCCTCCGGCAAATCCGCTACAAATGCCACTATCCCATTCTGGACAACCAGTACTGCCCGAATATTGTTGCCATCAAAGACAAAAATGGTGAGACCATCCGGTCAAACTCCGATGGCTTGCTGGATAAAGAGTACGAGAAATTGCCGCCGCCCGACAGTTTTCGTGTTGCGGTTCTGGGCGATTCTTTTGTTGCTGGAGAAGTGGTCAAGGATGGGTATGAATTTCATGCGCTCTGGGAAGACGAATTAACCCGGCGGCTCAAACGACCTGTCGAGTTTCTCAACTTCGGGGTCAATGGCATCGGCACCTGGAAGGAACTTCAGACCTATCATTTAAGAGCCCGATTCTATAAACCAGACCTCACGCTACTGGCGTTGTACTGGGCCAATGATTTTGACAACGCTTTTTCGGAACTCAAGCGCGGCGGTCCCAATCCCTTGAACGAGGAATACCCGACCGAGTCGTTGCGCGAGCACGCACAAGTTTTGCGGAAGCGTTTTAATCAATGGCTGTGGAATAACGTCGCCCTGTACCAGTTCACCCACACCCGTTATCACCTGCTCGAGCACAAACTGCATCAGATGTTCCGCCCGGAATGGCGACAAAACCCCACTCAGCAAAAGGCACCCGAAACCTCTGATTCACCGGTCAACCCGGGGAGGGGTAACAACGACCTGTTGAAGCAATACCCCGCGCTTCCCGGCATTGCCCCCAAAGCGACACCCAAAATAAATGAACCGACTTCTCTCGACGACCCCTGGTTTTTCGATTCAAATGCCTGGCAGTTGGTCCAAAAAATTCTGTTAAAACTCAAGCAGGAGGTGGAGGCCGATGGTGGGAAACTGATCGTCATGCATTTTCTAGGCGAACAACAATATCTCGAGCGGCATGACCTGCCACTGAAAAAGTTCAACACATTTTTAAAGAAAAATAATATTGGCGTGATCGACCCCAACCCGGTCTTCTTTAAAATGTCAGAGTCGGAGTTGCACGCGCACTACGTCCCCGACGACATTCACTTCAATGAAGCCGGGCACCGCAAACTGGCCGACCATTCAATGGATTATCTGAAAAAAACCATCCGCTCCACCTCGCGCTCCTCGCGGAGAGCCAACGGGCAACTCGACAGGCAATAATACGGGTGTTTTTATACGTCTTGTTCTCGCGCTCCTAGCGGAGAGCCAACAGGCTGACCCTTTTTTTTGTGCAGTCGACCATTCCAAAGCGCATTGCAAAATATTTTCTGTTGGCTGGCTACAAAGTCCGCCGTGCGCGGAGCACCCGCAAGGTCTGCGAAGGCCTGCTCAGCCGCACTCTTCCGACAATATGTCATCGAGCGTCTGCCTTCTACGCGTCAGGTAACACTGGTCGCCATCCACCATCACCTCTGGCAGAAGGGGCTGGGTGTTATAGTTGGACGACATCACATGCCCGTAAGCTCCAGCACCCCCTACCACAATAATATCGCCCGCTTTCGGCAAAGGCAGTTTGCGCGGCAGAGGCTCTTCGTTCTCCTGAGTGAGGACATCGCCAGACTCACAAACCGGGCCGGCAATGATTAAATCCTGCTCATCACCAAGGTCGTCTCCGACAAGCCAGATAGGATGATAAGAGCCGTAGGCCATCGGTCGCAACAAATGACAGAAGCCAATATTGGTCAGCACGTAATCAAGACGTTTGCCGGATTCATCGAAGGTGTGATTGAGCGCTCTCACTTCACCGACGAGATAACCGCATCCGGCAAGGAAACGCCTGCCGGGTTCAATCTCACAGGTGAGTGATCGACCAAAATGTTCCTCCAGCACTTTCATTCTTTCAGCCAGGATCGGCTGGTATTCTGATACATCCGCCTGCGGCAGATCGGTCCGGTACTGATATGGCAGGCCACCGCCGAAATTCACGATTTCCACATCCGGGAATTCTTTAGCGTATTCGACCAGTTTGCCGGTGATACGCTTGAGGTGTTCCATATCTCCACCGGACCCGATATGAGTGTGCACCCCGGTGATTTTCATTCCATATTGATCGCAGATTTTTCGCACATCGTCGAGATTCTCATGCCAGATGCCATGCTTGCTGTAGGGGCCTCCCGTGTTGGTCTTTTTGGAATGCCCCGCGCCCTCACCGGGATTGATCCGAATCGAAACCCCTTTGCGTCCGCGACCCAGCCGTTGCAACGTCTGTCCATATTCCTCCAGCATACCGAGGGTGCCGCAGTTGGTGTAGATATCCTGATTGAGGCAATACTCCGCCTCTTCCGCATGAAAAAAAACATCGCTGGTGAAACAGATATCGGAGACGGCGAATCCGGCGCGTAGTGCCCGCTGAACTTCCAGCACGCTCACCGCATCGATCTTGATCCCCTGCGCCAGCATTTCTTTCAACACTCTGGCATTGGAGCAGGCTTTCATTGCGTACCGGACCACCGGGGCCAGCGGCTTGAGTTCGGCAATGAACTTGCGCAATATATCGAGACTATATACATACACCGGGGTGCCATATTCACGGGCAATGTCCCGGACATCCACTTGTTCAATTTTCATCACAACTCCAAAGTGTGTGCTGGTGTGTTCAGCCCTGAATACCGTTTTCGGGGCAATGGGGGTCAAGCGGTTGAATTGTCTCGGTTTTAGTTTGACATTTCAAGCAGTTCTTTTTAAATTCCAGTTACCGCATATTTTAAGCGTCGTCGGGGAATCGGCATCAACAATCTATTTGAGGCGTGCATTTAGTGGATAAATGGACCACTGAAAATTCAAGAGAACTTTATAACGTCGATGGCTGGAGTGCGGG
This sequence comes from Nitrospinaceae bacterium, assembly GCA_029261535.1. Lineage (GTDB taxonomy): Bacteria > Nitrospinota > Nitrospinia > Nitrospinales > Nitrospinaceae > Nitronauta. The sequence goes on from JAJDBF010000014.1 coordinate 98,284, forward strand.
CTATTTTGGTATCAACAGCGAAGGCCACGTCTATGTGAAACCGGATAAAACCCGGGCAGACACCATCGACCTGAAATCATTGATTGACGATATTCAATCGAAGGGCTATGCCCTGCCCGCACTGATCCGTTTTTCGGACATTTTGAAATCCAGTCTGGCGCAGTTGTCCCAGGCCTTTGAAAAAGCCATTGCCGATCACAATTATACCGGCAGTTACCACGGCGTCTATCCCATCAAGGTCAACCAGCAGAGGCAGGTGGTAGAGGAAATCGTGCGCTTCGGCAGAAAGCATAACTTTGGTCTGGAAGCGGGGTCCAAGCCCGAACTACAAACCATACTCGCCATCATGGACAACCCGGAAGCGTTGCTGATCTGCAATGGTTATAAAGATGAAACCTTCATCCGCATGGCTCTCATGGGGCAGAAGCTTGGCAAAAAAGTTTTCATTGTGGTTGAGCGGCTGAACGAACTGAACATCATCGCCAAGGTCGCGCAGGAACTGAACGTGCGCCCCAATATTGGCCTGCGCATCAAACTGGTTTCGCCGGGCTCCGGTCGATGGGCCGCCTCGGGTGGAGAACATTCAAAATTTGGTCTGGGACCGCTGGAGCTGGTGCAGGCCATCGACCATGCCAAAGAGGAAGGTCTGCTCGATTGCATTCAACTGATTCATTTTCACCTCGGAAGTCAGATCACAAATATTCGCCAAATCAAGCGGAGCCTGAACGAGGTCGGGCGGTTTTATTCGGAGCTCAGCAAAATGGGTTGCACCATACAGTACATCGATGTCGGCGGCGGACTCGGGGTCGATTACGATGGAACGCGCTCGACATTCGCCTCCAGCACAAACTACTCAGTGCAGGAGTACGCCAACGATGTGGTCTATCACCTGTGGGAGATCTGCGAGAAAGAAAACTTGCCGCATCCTCATCTGATTTCAGAGTCCGGGCGAGCCCTCACCGCGCATCACGCGATTCTGGTTTTCAACGTGCTCGATGTTTCTTCATTTCCTGAATGGGATGGCGGTATTGAAGTTCATGATGACGCGCCGTCCGTTGTTCAGGAATTGCACTACGTTCTGGAACAAACGTCCAACAAAACACTGACAGAATCCTGGCACGATGCCCTCGACCTGAAGGAACAGGCGCAGAACCAGTTTTTGATGGGGCTGATCAGTCTGCCGGACAAAGCTCTGTGTGACCGCATTTTCTGGGGCATCAGCAGAAAGGTGCAGGAGCTGACCACACGCCTCAAATACCTGCCGGAAGAATTAAAAGGATTGCATCAAAATCTGGCGGATAAATATTTTTGCAATTTTTCCGTGTTTCAGTCGGTGCCGGATTCCTGGGCCATCGATCAGGTGTTTCCTATCCTGCCCCTGCAACGGCTGAACGAGAAACCAACTCGCGATGCCCAGTTGATGGATTTGACCTGCGACTCCGATGGCGTTATTGACGAGTTCATCGGCGACCGTAACACCCGGCGCACCCTGCCGGTTCACCCTGTCATCCCTGGGGAACCCTATCGCATCGGCATATTTCTCACGGGCGCTTATCAGGAAATTCTGGGCGACCTGCACAACCTGTTTGGCGACACCCACGCCTTTCACGTTTCCCTGAAAGAGGACGGCGGTTGGAATTACGAACAGATTATCGAAGGCGAAGATGTCACGGATGTATTGAACTATGTATCGTTTCGTTCGGATGAACTGGCAGGACGTATGGCCGGGTTTCTCATTCATGCCGTACAAAATGGCTCGATCACGCAAAAGGAATCCGACTGGTTTCTGAAATTTTATCGCGACTCCCTCTCCGGCTACACCTACCTGATCAAATAATAAACATCTTTAAAGCTATTGTTTCTCATCATCCTCTACTGTGACCGCGCATGAGAACATCGATCATCGGTTGGTGTACAATTTTATTGGTCGCCAAAATTTCGCGGTCGCCCATGCTGAACGGTTCGCCATCAAAACGGCTCACCTGCCCTCCTGCCTCGGTCACGAGCAACCAACCGGCACCGTAATCCCAAGGGTGAAGGTTCAATTCCCAGAAACCGTCAAAACGTCCGCAGGCAACGTAAGCCAGATCCATCGCCGCTGACCCTGGCCTTCGAACCGCCTGACACTCCATCGCAAAATTTTCAAAATGATCGAGATTGTTGTGCTCCGTCTCCGCCACGTTATAAGCGAACCCGGTCACCAGCAGACTGCGGATCAGCGTTTCGGTGGAAGACACCCGAATGGTTTCTCCATTCAGGGTCGCGCCTTTTCCACGTTCGGCAACAAACAGTTCATCTAAATTTGGATTGTAAATCACTCCAAGCTCCACTTGCCCTGCCTGTTCAAGCGCAATGGACACGCAATAGCAGGGATAGCCGTGAGCATAGTTGACGGTGCCGTCCAGCGGGTCGATCACCCAGCGCCAAGTGTTACGCTCCTGGGACTGCCCGGATTCTTCTGCTAAAATTTCGTGATCGGGAAATTGTTTGTGGATGCGGGAAATGATTTCCTGTTCACACATGAGATCGACTTCGGTGACCGGGTTGATATCACCCTTATAGTCGATTTTAGAAATCTTGTGGACGTGTTCTTTCTGGATTTGACCGGCAGACCGAGCGGACTCAATAGCGACTTGTAATGCTGAAGTCATTCAATCCAGCCCCCACCGGCGATGCAGTCATCGCGGTAAAACACGGCAGACTGACCGGGGGTGATCGCCGGTTGCGGATATTCCAGCTCAACGCTGGCACGGCCTCCGGGAAGCGGGGTCACTAGGCCGGGCACAGCCTGATGACGATAGCGAATCTGAATTTCGGCTTCAAAAGGTTCACAGAAGTTCAAACTCCAGGTGACATTGTCCACCGTGAATTCCTGACGAAACAAATCGCTCTTGGGACCGACCACCACCAGGTTTTCTACCGGGTCAATCCCGGTCACATAGTAGGGTTCAGATAATCCGCCGAGATTAAGGCCCTTGCGCTGACCAATCGTGTAGGCCGGATAGCCGCGATGTTCACCTAAAACAGTGCCGTCACGTTTGACGATATTGCCCGTCTGGAAAACCGTCTCCTCGACATAACCCTCGATGAACCCGGCATAATTGTTGTCCGGAATAAAACAGATTTCATGCGATTCTTTTTTTCCTGCCACATTCAGGTTGAGGGTCTCTGCCAGTTGACGCACCTCGGCCTTTTCCATATCACCCAGAGGAAACTGAATACGCGCCAACTGCTCTTGCGACAGATCGAACAGAAAATAACTCTGGTCCTTCCATCGGTCTCGCCCACGCTTGACGGTGTAGCGTCCGGAATCATCCCGCACGATAGAAGCGTAATGCCCGGTCGCAATATAATCGTAACCGTATTCCTCGGCCTTCTTCATCAGCTCATCAAACTTGAGTTTCTTGTTGCAGGCCGTACAGGGAATGGGCGTGCGACCTTCCAGGTATTCACCGACGAAATAGTCGACCACCTTCTCCTTGAATTGCTGTTCCATATTGAGGATATAAAACGGGATATCAATTTTGTCGGAGACCCTTCTGGCATCGGCAAGATCGTCCAGAGAACAACAGGTGCCGAAACGCTGATCCGTATCGAAACTGTAATTCCAGAGTTGCAGGGAAATCCCGATGAGATCATGACCATCGTTTTTGAGCATGGCCGCGGCAACGGAGCTATCGACCCCACCACTCATCGCAACAACAATTTTATGGGTTTTGGTTAATGACATTTTGATTGAGGAAATAATCCATTATTGAGCAAAAAAAGATACGGTGGTGTCACCCATGCGTCTCTCATCGAACCGGGTCAGTTTACCATATTGGCCTGCCAGTTCTTGCTTGTGGAAGTGCTCGACCAGCACCCAGGCATCTTTCTTCAAAAGCGGCCCACGCCCAAGATCGTTCAGGGTCGCTTCATACAGCCCATCAGCAAAGGGGGGATCGACATACACGAAATCGAACGATGCGCTTTCAGCTTCCAGTTTCTGCATGGCGCGGGTGGCCTCCAGCGCGAGAAGAACGCACGTGGAACCCTCCATTTTGCAATGCAACTGGTTCTTTTGGATGATCTCCTGAGCCGCCTGATCGGGCTCGACCATCACCGCGCAATCAGCGCCCCGGCTCAACGCCTCAAGGGAGATGGCACCCGTCCCGGCAAACAGGTCAAGCCAGCTTGTATTATGAATTCGGGAACTCAGTATATTGAATATAGATTCACGCACCCTATCGAGGGTGGGGCGGAGTTTCGCTTTTCTAAGCGAGGTGAGCCGTGTTCCTTTTGCACTGCCGGCGATAATGCGCATGTTTTCTGACCTTGACAAGATGGTGGGCAGGACTTTGACCTTGACAAAATCGCCCAGTAAACTCTAAAATTTAGACAAGTTTAGTGGGTCCACGGCCCACCGTCAAAATTTAATAAAAATAGCGCTCGGGAATCGTCTAACGGTAGGACGACAGGTTCTGGACCTGAAGGTTGGGGTTCGAATCCCTGTTCCCGAGCCATTTTTTTTGCAGGACGTTTCACTCAATGAGCGACACTCAATCCGCCAGCCCGGAAAACAAAAAGAAGAACTTGCGTAACCCGTTTTTGATCGCCTTGTGGACTCCGCTTTATCTGCTCGGGTTTTCCATTTGCACCGCGACGGGTATGCTTTGGTCCGTGCTATTTCTTATTATGACCCTTGGGCTCCTGTTCGCCTATGTGACCGAGTTCGAGATCATACCGGGATTGTACGCCAACGAAGTGGTCCACAAAGTGGCCGTGTCTTCCCTGCTTGGTATCGCCTTGGGACTCTTGATCGGCATCGGTATCCGCGCCCTGACAGGTGTGGACGAAGGCACCGACACCGGTGGTGCTCTCTCTGGCGACAGACATTTAGCCGCCATCTGGCTGATGACCGCCATCCCCGGTTATTTGGTTTGCGCCTGGAGGATTGCCGCAGTGAACAAACGGGACCTTGAAGGTGAGCATCGGGAACGGATGGAAAAACGCAAAAAAAGAAAAAAAAGCGGCCCGCCTATTATGGAAAAGGACGGGTTTTAAGAGGATCGGTAAGTCTTCTGAAATGATTCATTAACACCAGTCTCTCCTTGTCACTCATAACTCCCCCTCATTAGATGAACAAAAAAAACCGCCCACGGAGCCCCAACGGGGACCGCAAACGGCCTTCGATTTCCATCCCTTGCCCATCCCTAGAAATTCGGGCCATTCTCAAAATGAGAACGGGATAGCTTTTCTTTAAAAGATTGGTATAGTTGGCTTTATTCCTCAAGGCCCCATCGTCTAGCGGTTAGGACACCGGCCTCTCACGCCGGTAACGGGGGTTCGATTCCCCCTGGGGTCACCAACTCAACATCCAATAAAATCCAAAGAGGTCCAAACCCCCATGAAAACATGGGGGTTTTCTTGTTATTGGGTCCAGAGAGGGGTAATATTGTTTAATGAAATCCGGCAACTCATGGGGGCAACTATAAGGGCTCAAAAAACCTCCAATTAAGTTACCCCCAATACCATCAAACAAGGAAATCATTGAAGGTGCTCAACCCAGTATTAGCATGGGCAACTCGACGGATAAGCCTTTGCAGAGGAGGAGCGGCAATTGGCCGCGTCCCGGTTCACTCTCTAAAGCGATGGCTGACCATCCCTAAGACTGAGCAGACGTTACCTTGCCAACCCCTGCTGGCAACTATTGAGACTCGCTCCTCCCCCTTGGTGCTTCCCGTAAAAATATCCCTAAGGAGACCTCATGCCTCTGACTGATACCACCATTCGCAAAGCCAAACCTGAATCCAAATCCGTCAAACTGTACGATGAACGCGGACTGTTCCTGCTGGTGAGTCCAAAAGGCGGAAAGTGGTGGCGATTCAAGTACCGGTTTGATGGCAAGGAAAAGCAGTTATCCCTCGGCGTTTATCCCGACGTAAGCCTGAAGGATGCCAGGGAACGGCGAGATGATGCCCGCAAGTTGGTCGCCAATGAAATTGACCCCAGTGAAAATAGGAAAGCGATAAAGGCGGTAGGAAAAGAAAATGCGGAAAACACCTTTGAATTAATCGCCAGAGAATGGTTTGCCAAACATTCAAAAAGCATTGCGTCAGACCATGCCACCCGTATTATTCGCCGTCTGGAAAAGAATTTTTTCCCCTACATAGGGGATAAACCCATCAAAGCCATTACGGCAACAGACTTACTAGCAGTTTTGCGTCGAATTGAAAGCCGAGGGGCACTCAACACCACCCGAAGGGCCTTGGTGTATGTCGTCAGACGAATGTGTACCGGATGTGGATTTAAGTTAGAGACACGTTGATT
>JAJDBF010000015.1 GCA_029261535.1 Nitrospinaceae bacterium
TGCAGGCATTCGGCGCGGATCCGATCCTCGGTGCCGGCATCGACATCGCAGCGCGCCACCCCGGCCAGCTCGATGCGCGGTTTCCACTCCGGGCGAAGCACGCCGGCATCGCCGGTCAGGTGGGCGACCGTCATCAGCAGCGCGGGCAGATCCGCCGCCGGCAGATGCCGGGCCAGGGTCTGCTCGTCGGCTGTCAGGCCGGTGAGCACCGCGTTGAACGGGCTCGCATCGGCATCGCCGGCTGGCGACGATACTGGTTCGAAATCCTGGGCCGCTGTGCTCATTGGTCCATCCCCCCTGCTGCGTTGGCGCACTGGCCCGGTACTTGCCAATGCCGTGTCTGCGTCCGTCACCCGCGCTGCGCCGGGCCTTCATAGCAGCCGGGCCGGCGGGCCAGGGTGCAGTATTGGCCGGGCGGGGCCGCCGGCGTCCCATCCCCCGGGGCGGGCCCCGGCAGGCTGCGGCTGGCCCGACCCCATACTTTCGGCTAGGGTGCCCTGTCACAGGGTGGACGCGAACGTCGGGGGGAGGGGTGCATGCACAGCGAGACGCCGCAGGTCATCGGCACGCTGCTGGCGGTACCGCCGGCGCCGCCGTGGTTCGTCGAGCGCGATGCCCTGGCCGGCGTCCTGGACACCGCGGCGGGCAGCCGCCTGTGCTTTGTCCGCGCCCCGGCCGGTTACGGCAAGACCACCCTGGTCGCCGACTGGGCGCGGCGCGCGCGGGCGGCCGGCGGGCGCGTGAGCTGGCTCAGCCTGGGGGAACTCCATGATGATCCGCGCACCCTGCTGCGCTACGTCGTCGCGGCCCTGCGCACCAGCTGGGGCCCCATCGGCGAGGCGACCCTGACGTTGCTGAACACCAACCTCCCGGTCGGGCCCTCCTCGCTGGTAACCACCCTGGTGAACGAAATGGCGGCGCTGTCGGAGGCCACCTGGCTGGTGCTCGATGCCGGCATCGGTCAAAACAGTATTTCCCAGGCCAAACTGTTTCACGAAGCACTCGGGGTGGACGGGTTGATCATGACCAAACTGGACGGGACATCCAAGGGCGGTGTTCTGCTCAACATCACCGACACGATGGGCCTGCCGGTAAAATATATCGGAGTCGGGGAGAGTCCGGATGACCTGCAACCCTTCAACGCTTCTGATTTTGTCGATGCTCTTTTAAGTCGGGATAGCGAAAACTGACCACCTTGAATTTACTGCTTTGGAAAATTCTGAGATCCGGAAAATGGAGGCGCCGGGCGGATTCGAACCGCCGATAAAGGTTTTGCAGACCTCTGCCTTAGCCACTTGGCCACGGCGCCGCTTGGGTATGTTTTTTTGGGGGGAATATAAGGAAAGGAAGGAGCGGGAGAAGGGATTTGAACCCTCGACCTCAACCTTGGCAAGGTTGCACTCTACCACTGAGTTACTCCCGCAGACTGCTTGTTACTTCCTTTGATCGGGTTCAATTATAAGGTGCCGCCCCCGATTGTCAAACCCTAATTTTAACAAAGCGAAACCTGCCCAAAGGAGCAGGCCTGCGCTCAGGGTTTTGATGCGAACCGGTTTTCGGTTCCTTTTAACAGCCGCGAAATGTTTGCCTGATGCCGGATAATAACAAGCACCGCCACCACACTCGCCAGTGCGATATAGGCGGTGTCACTGGCAAAGAAAAAGGCCAGCACGGGAATACAGACAGCCGCCACAAGGGAACTTGCCGAGACGTAGTGCCAGAGCCAGAGGCTTGCGCCAAACACCGCCATGGAGGACACGGTCGCAAGCGGCATAAGGTAAAGGAATATGCCGAGGCCGGTGGCCACGCCTTTGCCTCCACGGAATTTGAGGAAAACAGGAAACAGGTGACCGAGAAAGGCGACCAATCCGACCCCTGCGATGTGCCAGGGATTGATCAACAGGGCATCGGCGAGGGCGACCGCGACCACACCTTTGAGAGCGTCACCCACTAGAGTGAGAGCACCCAGTTTTTTACCGAGGGTGCGAGCTACGTTGGTGGCTCCAATATTGCCACTCCCATGCTGACGCAGGTCGACTTTATTGAGACGCGCTAAAATCACGCCGAAAGGAATGGATCCCAGAAGGTATCCAGCGCAACCAAGGATGATGGGCAGGGTCATGGGGGCAGGTTCTCGCGTTGGGATCAGACCAGGTGGTCTTCCATATGTTCTTCGTCACTGCGACTGCGCAAACGGGCTTTGGCACGTTTCTCAATTTGGCGGACTCGCTCTCGTGACAGGCCCAGTTCTTTGCCGATTTGCTCAAGCGTTTTGGCATCTCCATTAAAACCGAAGCGGAGTCGGAGGATTTTTTCTTCACGTTCATTGAGGTGCTTTAACAACGAGTCAACCTTGGCTGACAGCGACTCCCGCATCATCTGGTCGTCATAGGGAATGAACTCCGGGTTTTCCAGCAGGTCGATGTACTCGGTGACTTCATCCTTTTTTAGCGGTGTGTCTAGCGACAGATGCGTGCGGTATGCGCGCATGATGTTTTCGATTTCTTCAACGCTAAGCCCCATATCTTGCGCAACTTCAGCGGAGGTCGGTTCGCGTTCCAGGTCCTGCGCCATGCTGGTGAACTTGCGCTCGATTTTATAAAGTTTGCCGGCTTGTTTGACGGGAAGTTTTACTGTGCCCGATTGTTCCGCCAGAAAATGCAGGATGGCCTGACGAATCCACCAGACCGCGTAGGTGATGAACTTGACATGATGGCTTTCATCGAAACGCTTGGCGGCCTGAATAAGCCCAATGTTGCCTTCCTCAATCAGGTCCTGCATGGGAACGCCACATCCCCGGTATCGATTGGCCACGGTCACCACATATTTCAGGTTGCGCTTGACCAGCTCCTGCATGGATTGGGTATGCCCGGCGCGGATCTGGATTGCAAGGTCAGCTTCCTCTTCACGCGACAGCGGTTTCAACTGGCTGATGTCGGACAAGTATTGGTTGAGGGTATCGCCCGACAGGCTGTCCTCGTTTTTTTTCGACTGTTTTGCACTGCGGGTTACTTTTGATCGGGATTTCTTTTTGCGGACCATAGGGCGTTACCTAAGTTTCGATTTATTTTAACTGTCGCAAGCGTGCCCGGGCATCTTGCCGGAACTCGCTTCGAGGATGTTCCTTTAAAAGTTTTTTGTAAAAAATTTTGGCTGACTCGTAACTTTCTTCTTCATAGTACGACTCACCCAGCAAATATATCACCTCATCCAGAAATGTCTGCTTCGGAAATTCCTCCAGAAGAGTTTTGAAGCGGCGAATCGCCGACTGATAGGCGTTGGTTCTAAAATAAAATTTCCCGACCTCGAGTTCATTTTGAGCGAGATGATCGATACATTCCTGAATCTTTCTCTTGCCCCTGCTAGCATAAGGGGTTTTGGGATAAATTTTCACCAGATTTTCAAACTCAGACTTGGCGGCATGAGTGAAACTCTGGTCCCGGATGGAGATGTCGATTTGTCTGAATTCCGTCATCCCTTTGAGGTATTGGGCACGGGCCGCCAGCTTGTGAGCCGGGTACAGCTCCACGAATCGATTGAAATTAAACTTTGCCTCCTCCCATTGCTCTTGTCTATAATGGACTTCGGCCAGTAGCAGTTGGGAGAGGATGCGCTCCTTACTGTCAGGAGAATCCTCCATCAGTTGGGTCAGGCTTTCCTCAGCCTCTTCAAAATTGTCGCTTTTGATTTGGTGTTGGGCTTTTTTAAGCAACACCTGAGGTTCAATAAATTGTCTTTTGGTGCTGGTGCATCCGGAACCTGCGACCCAGAGGATTAAAAAAGCACTCAGCCAAATGCGGTTTTTTTTTTGTTGTAGGATCATCTTGCGTGGAGGTGTTTGGTTTTCAACAGGTTTTAGTTTACCATGGTTTGGCAAGCGAATTGTACTGCGAGATTTCTTTAGATTACTGGATTTGAAATTGTTTTTCCGAGAGCCTTCACCCTTTAGGTTTCTTCTCGAAAGTAACCCTCTTGCAAGTCCTCGCGAAAGGAAATAAATGAACAACCGGATCCTCCGGATTTCAATTCCCACTCTGATTTTCACCCTGTTCATAACCCCTGCGTTAGTCTTTGCTCAACAAAAGGCTCCGGTGGTCACCAACGATTGGGGGGTTCTGTCCCTTTTTCAAAAAGGCGGCTGGATGATGTGGCCGATCATGTTTTGCTCCGTGCTCATGGTCAGCATCGGCATCGAGAGGGCCTACACTCTTCGGCGGAAAAATATAATCAATCCGGATTTTCTGAGGAAAGTGCGCACGCATTGGAACTGGAAGGACACACAACTGGGCCTGCAGTTATGTAAAAGTTATGACAATGCCCTGTCTCGAATACTCAAAGCCGGACTTCTGCGCTTTGGCGGCAAGGTCGATGAAATCGAGCGGGCGATTGAAGGCGCGGGACAGCATGAAGCGTCCCTGCTGAATTCCAACCTGCGTTTGCTCGGTGCCGTGGCGAATATCACTCCCATGCTGGGCCTTCTGGGGACGGTGTTCGGGATGATCAAGGCGTTCAACGTGATTTCGCAAAGTGGTACGGGCAATCCTGGGCTGGTGGCCAGCGGTATCTCCGAAGCGTTGATCACCACCGCCGCAGGAATGCTGGTGGGTGTCACAGCATTGGCCTTGTACCATTATTTCCGTGGACGCATTGACAGCTTCATATTTGAGATGGAAGAAATTTCCGTCCAACTGGTGGAAGAACTGAATTACGAAAAGGTTCGAAACAGAAAACTGGGACAACAAAAAGAAGCTGAAGTTCGCACCACAAAATCCCGCGTTCAATAAAAGTCACGGTAACCAACCGCTATGCATTTTCGAAGAGATGAAGAGGACAGTTTTGCACTCGAACTCACACCGTTGATCGATGTGGTGTTTTTGTTGCTTATCTTTTTCATGGTGTCCACCGCCTTTGTCGACTTCCCCCGGCGCATGGAAATCGCTTTACCCACTTCCAAGTCTGCCTCTGAAGATAAACAGCCCACCAAAATGGAAATTGAAATGACCGTCAACAAACAGATTTTTCTGGACGGAAAACTAATCACCATTATTGAACTTGAAAAAAAACTGACCGCTCTCAAGCGTCCCGGAAAATTGAATGTCCTGATTCGCGCCGACAAGAATCTGGATTTCGGCAATATTGTAGAAGTGATGGGTATTTTACAGAACGCTAAAATTGTTGATATCGGGGTTGCGACCAAATAGCCCGGCGGGAGCACTGCCTGGGAACATTGAAAGGCGGAGTCAGGTTAATTTTCTCGCTTGCGGTTTTCCCCTGGTGACAATCCAGTTATTCAGCCAGCTGATTTCGTGGGGTTTCAAAAAATAGAGGACGTGCTCCGGGGTGGGGTGGTCTTCGTCATTGATCATCGTGCAATAGTTGCGCTCGACAAAGGCCGCGACATGGGCCTTGAACTGTGGGAATTTGGGATACAATTCGCAAAATATCTCTACGTGATAGTTCTCATCATGGTTGTCAGGATTGAATTTTTTCAGCCGAGGTGAAAGTTTTAAATTAAACTCGGCTTTTATGACGACTCCCACAGTACCCTCCAGTGCGAGGTTGACCTGTTTCATTTTGAGGGATGCCATGGAAGCAGGGCAAGAAAAATTTTGCCTGAAGCATTTATCTTCCCGCGGGCTATGACCTGGGTTGACTGTAAGTCCTTATAAAATCAGGCGACCTCAAGTTTTACCCTGAAATGTCCGGTGCAATGTTTGCCTGTTTTTCTGAAGGAACAGGTGAGGTCGAACCTCTGCTCATCTGATTTTTTAATTAGAGAGATTTACAATGAAAATAACCAAAAGTGATTTAAAAAAAACCGGCGACTTGCTGAGATTTATTGATCGTAGCCCGACTCCGTTTCATGCGGTCGATGAACTCGAAGGAATGCTTGCAAAAGCCGGGTTCGAACGCATCCGGGAGGAAGACTCCTGGAATTTAAAAAAGGGGGGGCGTTTTTTTCTGACACGAAACGATTCTTCGCTGATTGCATTTGTTATCGGGACTCAACCTGTTGAGGAAAACGGATTTTGTATCATCGGGGCTCATACCGACAGCCCGAACTTAAGGCTCAAGCCCAACGCGGTTTACCAAAAAGCTGGATACACACAACTGGGTGTCGAAGCCTATGGGGGTGCCCTGCTTGGGACCTGGACCGACCGCGACCTTGGCATCGCCGGACGTCTGATATTGAAATCGAAAAATAACCGGACCGAATCACGGTTGCTCAAAATCGATCAGCCCATTTTGCGGATTCCGCAACTGGCGATTCATCTCAATCGCAACGTGAACGAAAAGGGTCTGCTACTCAATGCGCAGAAACATCTGCCGCCGGTTTTTGCTGTTACCGGGTCGGAAAAAAATCCCGAGCAGAGGTTTCGGGAATTCATCGCCAGGGAAGCCAATGTCAAGTCTGCGGCGATTATGGGGATGGACCTGATGCTTCACGATACACAGCCTTCGGTTTTCGGTGGGGCCGATGAGACGTTTGTGTTTGCCCCGCGGCTGGACAATCTGGCCTCCTGCCATGCGGCGACTCAGGCTTTGATCGAGTCGCCCCGAAAAACGGCGACCACCCGCGTTCTGGCTTTCTACGACAACGAAGAGGTCGGCAGTGAAACGGCGCAAGGGGGAGCTTCTCCTTTTTTAAGAGACACGCTGGAGCGGTTGACCCAGAATGCAGAGGATTCCCGGTCAGCTTATATGCGGGCCATTGCGCGGTCGTTGTTCATCTCGGCGGATATGGCTCACGCCGTACATCCCAATTATTCGGATATGCACGACCTTCAGCATTGGCCGATGATCAACTCGGGACCGGTGATCAAAACCAACGCCAGTCAGCGTTATGCCACCGACGGTGAAACCGGTGCGCGCTTTGCTATGCTATGTCAGAAAGCGGGAGTGCCTGTGCAACAATTTGCCATGCGGTCCGACTTGCGCTGTGGCAGTACCATAGGCCCCATCACCGCCGCCAACCTGGGTATCAAGACGGTGGACATTGGCAACCCCATGCTGTCGATGCATTCTATCCGCGAGATGGCAGGTGCCAAGGACCACCCGGCATTGATCCGGGTATTCAGGGAATTTTTTAGTTGATTCGGGCTATAGACCGTAGACCTTGCGGTCGGTGGACGTAAATCCCTTAAGTCATGCGCTCCTGGAATTTTGCGAGCGCATAAACGGTAAGCTGGTTAGTCCCACCGCAAGGTGGTGCGATGCGCTCCTTGCGGTGGGCTAAAAAGGAAATATTTTTAGCAAGCTTTGATATGCCCTCTTTTAAAGGAAAGCTTTGCATAACCCAAAAATCAAAAGCAAAGGCGAGATTCTTCGCTTCGCTCAGAATGACAGTTCGTTGATTTTATGTGTCACATTCAAGAACGCGAGTAGCGGCTCTTGAAAAGGAGAACCTGCCCTCAACCTGTCGAAGTGCGACCTTCACTTTTCAGTCCCTCAAAAAGCACTTCTGCAAAGTTCTCCTTTGGAAGGTGGTTAGGCCAGGGTCTGCTTGATGGTTTCAATGATGCGGGAATTGATCCGGCCCCAGCTCACGCGTTCATCCTTGGAGACCTGCACTTCACTGCCGATGATCCACACGCTGATGACCCCTTTGATTTTAAATAGCGCGGAGGCCAGTGGGTCGTCTTTCGCCAGATCGGAATCAGGGAAGGAGCCTCCGATGCCCGGCGGCAGGAGTTCGCGATTCAATTTGAATACGACAGAGTCGATGTTTCGAGTGGGTTCCAGTGTCACGTCTACAGTCATGATTGCGCCTTCTGTTTCAGGGGTTGTGAAAAAGTGCTCTTATTCTAACCGAAATTTAAACGCGGAACTTTAATTAGTCGAAAAATTCTATTGCCTCGGATTATTTGTTGGCAAGCCCAAATTTTTTCCGCGCCTGTTGCAGTGTTTCCCGTGTGGCGAGGGCCGGGCCTTTCTGGCCTTTGGCTTCAAACAGGTCGATGGCCCGTTCCAGGTTCTGGATAACCAGCAGTTTGAAAGGTGGTTCCTTGTCAAAATTGAGGAAGGCCCAGCCCAGGTTGCCATGCGCCTCAGCGTTGTCGCGGTCACGGTGGACCACATAGTTGAGATGACCGATCGCTGATTCCCATTTCTCCATGAGGTTGTAAACATTGCCCAGGCTGAAACGAATATTCAGGTTGTCCGGTTCAAGCCGGTGCGCGGCCTCGAAAGCACCCACAGCCTGCGGGTATTGCCCGAGATATTTGTAGGCGATTCCCATATTGTAAAATGGGCCAGTGGCAGACGGATTGATCTGGATCGCCTTCAGATAAGCATCAACTGCCGCATCATAATTGCCATCACGACTGAGCGTATTGCCTTTGAGGTACCAGTCCAAAGCCTCGTCCGCCAGGCAGTGTGAGGCACCTGTTGTTAAGGTAAAGACCAGAAACAGGGAACACAGGAATCGTTTCATACTCTAACAAACCCTTCTAAAGCTGGTGGTATTTACTAAAATTTTAACGCAACTTCGACCACCTCGCAAGCCTGAGGCCGGGGGTTACGCGAGCTTTTTGGAGTTGCAGGCGGACACCCAGTAGCGGTCTTCGTGCCGGGTTAGTTTGATCGCGCACCCGAGAGCACGGGAAATTGAAAAGTCGGTCAGCATGTCCTCTTTACGGCCCTGGGCAAACACCTCGCCCTGTCTCAAGTAGAGGACGTGGCTGATGGCGGGTAAAATTTCTTCGACATGATGCGTGACATAGATCAACCGTGTGCCGCTCGATGTTAATTTTTCGAGCGCAGAAAGGAAGCCTTCGCGTGTGGGAATATCGAGCCCGGCGCAGGGCTCATCCAGCACCAGCAATTCCGGCTCAAACACCAGAGCCCGCGCCAGCAGAACCCGCCTCTGCTCTCCATAGGAAAGCGAATAATAATGTTTGTGGGCGAGGGAGGAAATGTCCAGAAACCGCATCATTTTTTTTGCAGACTGAGTCTGCTCGGCGGTCTCTTTTTGCCACAGACCGATGCTGGAGAAAAAACCCGAAACCACAACCTCTAACGCTGTCGGGTTTTGATCGTAGGATTGTTGAAACTCGGCGGAGACAAAACCGATGCGCTCCCGGATGTCTGCCAGGCCGTGCCAGGTGTGGGACCCGAACCAGGAGACCCGACCGCCTTCAAGCGGGAGTAGTTCCCCGAAAATCAGCTTCAGCAGGGTGGTTTTTCCCGATCCATTGTTGCCGAACAGAACCCAGTTTTCTTTCGGGCGATGCGTCCAGGAAATATTTTTCAGCGCCGTGTGGTTTTTCAGTACGACGGTGGCGTTTTCAATGTTGATTAGAAAACGTGACATGGCTCGATAGTCAGGTGAGTTGTTCGGCGGTGCCGTTGACAAAGTCGACCAGGGGGGAGCCTGGACGATAGAGGATGCGATTCACGGCGGCGTATTCCTGACTGATACGAAACAGGTTTTTCAGTGGGAACCCAAGCAGGTCACAAAGGATCACCCGGTTGACCCCGCCGTGGGCCACGATGACAATCGTTTCTCCCAGATGCGCCTCAGCGATTTGGTGGAACCGGGGCAGGACGCGGTCGGTCAGATCCTGAAAAGATTCGCCACCGTCTGCCTGAAATGTATGGGGATTTTGAAACCGATGGTCGAGCATGCCGGGCTGTTGCTCGTTCAGTTCTTTGACCGACAGGCCTTCCCATTTACCAAAGGAAAGTTCCCTCAGCTCCGGGCAGGCGGTCGGTGTCAGTTCATGAGGTTTGGCGATGAGGTCTGCGCCGTCACCGGTCCGCTTAAGGTCGCTGGAATAAACAGCGTTGACCGGATGTGCAGAAAGACGGTCTGCTATCAGCTGGGATTGGGCGAGTCCGTTACCGGACAGCTCGATATCGAAATGCCCGTTCAGGCAAATTTTATGGGCATTGGCGACTTCTCCATGGCGCACGAGGTACAGCGTGCAAACAGAGGGGTCCGGTTTTGTATCTGGGGCAGGAATATAGGACACGATGAATGAGGCCTTAAGCCAATAAAAAAAGATGACAGAAAATTTCTGTCATCTTTTTTAGAATGCGATTCTTAACCCTTCAATCAATTACAAAACCATGTGAGATGGAAGGGGGTAGAAAATTTGCGGATCAACCACCCGAGGTGAACGGCCAGAAACATCCGAGGTAGCAATACTTCAGCCCCTGAACTTTCATGAGCGCGTTATTGATTCCGAAAAAGTAAAGGAACATGACCGATTGAGCGAGCAAATACCAGAAAATGGTCAAGCCCATGTTTCCTGTTTTTGGTGGATCTTCAGAAGTTTCGTCTTGTGCCATGGAAAGATATTCTCCACTTAAAGTTAAAAAATTCTTTTGGATGACTGTGCGGTTACCGCCAAACGGAAGCAAACCAGTAGAAAAACCAGAGACAAAAAAGTATGGTGGCGATATAAATATACGGCCCGGATTTTTCCTTTAATTTTTCAATCATTCGGTTTTCCTTGATTTAGATTAATGATTCAGCAGTTTCGCAATTCTATGGAAATCGTTTCGGGCCAATTATCTTCCCTCTGCTCGCCTCTGCGAGATCGGTTGTGAAAACAGCCCTTTATTCTTGACACCCCGCGTTGACGGGTGATAGGTTACGCTAACTTTTTAATTCGATAGAGGAGCTTATGGCCAGCAAAGACGGAAAACTGTTTGATACCATTGTTTTGATCGGTTTAGGTGTCAACGGCCTGACTGCGCTCTACCTCCTGCTCATGTATTTCGAAGTCATCTGAACGGGCGTAATTTATCATTGCCCCGGTGATAGGTCAAGGGTAAAAATAAACAGTTGTCCCTCCCGAAAGTATTCCCTAACTCCCCCGTTTAGACTGTTTTAACTGCCTGCCGGATTTGCCGGATAAAAAACGTAAAGCATCAAATAGGTGGCAGTACTCGTGCATAAAATGAGTGCAAAAACGATCATGGTCACCCGTCCCAGGATACGGTGCCGTGCGGCTCCATCCGGCAGTAGTTTTTCAATCAGTTTTTCAATACTGACGATGAGTATAAAGGTCAGAAAGATAAGGCCGTAGGCTAATTGTGCCTGCCAGGGGAACTGGTCGCGACCGACCATTTGCAGGATATGGTTGACCACCCCGATGCCCAGAATCCACAAAATGAGCCGCCGGAATTTTTGCGGGGAGACCTGCATCGGGCCTTCTTTCAGGGCCCAGTCGCCGTTTTTCTGTTCGCTTGCCCGAAATCCCTCCCAGATCATATAAAAGGTGAGGATGAACCCGAACAGTACCAGCAGGAGGTGAGTGTTCAATATAGGGAGAAAAACGCCCTCATAAGTTTCCACCGGTCCGCCAAAACCCTCTTTACCTTCAAAGGCCAGAGCCCCCAGGGAGCGGGCGTAATAATAGCCCACGAAATAGAGGACCATCGACACCATGGAGACCAGGATGAGCTTGTGATGACGTGTGCCATAGCCTTTTTTTGCCATTCCCCAAGCGACGAGAAACAGCAAGGTGAACACAACGGCGAGCAGGTAGCTGATGTCGGCACCGATGGTTCCGGTGCTGACCATAAACCCTGGGCTCTTTAGCAATTCATTCATGAAATGGGGGAGGAGGCTGTTTGGTCAGCCGTCGCTTTTTCCGAGGATAAGTGTTCCGCCGTAAAACTCTCCAATGCCTAGAATAGTCCAGTAGAGCAAAGTCTCCATCCCCATCGTGGTGAAAAACTGAAACACAACCAGAGTGATGGTGGCCATTCCAAGCAGTTGCAGGGCGCGACCAAAAAAGTAGCGAACGGAGTTCATTGTCGGAATTATTTTTTCAGTTTGGCGCGAATGGTTTTGTTCGCTTCCATGAGCTGGTCAATATTATTCATGCCGATATCGTGGATGGTTTCCCGAACCTGTTTGAGCACAATCCCACCCGCCACTGTCATGGCTCCGGTGGCCGGCGGCAGGTCTTCTTCCTTGGGAGAACTGCGCATATTCTCGTAGGCTTCCTGCACCTTTTTGTTGTCGAACAGGTCATCAAGCGGGTAGCTGTAAAGCAACTTGACGTAATCGCGTTCTTTTTCGCTGTCCTTCTTGGAGTCCCAGACAATATTTTCCATCTCGATTGAAATGGGTTTGTTCTTTCCAGAATTCACTTTCTTTTTTATTTCCTGGAAAAAGGTTTTCATAGCCTTTTCATCTTTGATTTCGTCCTCCGGAATTTTTGAACTGATTTCAAACTCCAGTGCGTTTCCCTTCAGATGCGGTCGGCTGATTTCATAGGTGATATTTGCGTTGTTGAAGCGCCGACCTTTCTTCTTGGTGTACTTGGTTTGCAAGGTTTCAATCAGTCCGTTAATAGCATCACTTGCGGCCTGGTTGAATAAAATGCCTTTCAATGTTGACATGAACGCCTCCTAAACGACTATCGTATCGATAAAATCAGAGTGACGGTCTCTCATGCAGAAAGACCGGGGAAATTAAAATTGATTACGCCAAACCTGCATTATGGCCCAAAACAGTCGCCAGGAAAACCCCTTGTTGAGCCGGGAGGACGCTGTCAGTGGAATTAAAGGTCGGATGTTTCCTGGTCAGACGGGATCGAGGCCTCTTTTACAGGAGTTTCCTGTTCAGGAGTTTCCTGCTCAGTCTCGTCCGCGACTTCACTTTCTTCCGGCTTGATGAAATTGGGGGCACCATTGTCTTGAAAGGTATAGCGGATATGGACGCAACCGGGTTCCTTGTTGGCGCAGTAAAATCCCAAAAACTGAACCTTGGCATATTTGCCGTCGGCTGACTGAATAATGTAGACATGTTTGCGTGCCGTCAGTTTATGAGTGATGTAATTGTATTTGTACCATGAAACCAGAGACTCGTTTTTGGTCCCCGTACTTGTGGCCTCGTCTTCAACAAAAGGTCGATTCGGCACCTGGTCGACAGAATCAAAATCGACTGCTCCGAGGTCCAGCACACCGCCTTTGCCGAATTTATTGGTCGCGCCGCCATTGGTTATCACATTGCCGCGGCGAAACGCCATATCCCATTCGCGCGAACTCTTGTCAAAAATTTTGACCTGCTTGCCTCGTGAGAAATCAAAATACGTCCACTGCTCTTCCGAGGTAGCGTTGACCATGGCAAACCGGGATTCCTTGAGATGGGAAGGTGCCAGCGGTTTGGCTTCCTCATTGACATCCATGAAGCTCGGTGCCTTGCGCTTGGGTTCAACACTGGAAGACCCAAGGAAATCGTTGAGCTGAACAAACTTGTGAGGCAACCAGAATAATCCCATCAGCACGAGGGAGATGCAGAGGTTCAGCAGGAAAAGATTGCGCCACATTTTGCGCTTCTTCTCCTTGTCCGGATTGTGAGGCCCGGTTGCGGGGCTCGACTGCTGAATGGGTTCGGTCATGGTTAACGTTCTTGTGAAATTTTTACTAGAAAATGTTCTGGTCTCAGGTTGAGATCTATTGTCTCATGGCTTGCAGGTTGCCGAAACAGAAAGTATGCAATTGCGGGAAGACTTTATTTTTTCTTCCTGGAAGAGGATAATTTTGAATCTGAAAAATCCTTGAGCACCTTGCTGACAACCATCTGGGTGAATTCCCGCTTGTTGAGCCAGCCCAGCTTTCCAAACTGGATATTGCGGATGGACGGTTTCTGTGAGCCGACAAACCGCGCACCCCATATCGCTTCGCCTGTTTGAGTGCTGATCAGATAGGCCCCGAACTCCAGAGCTACACCCGGACTGCGTGACCGTTTACCCTCCTGATCGTAAAACGTGTTGCCGTAGCGGGTCACAGCACCAATCATCACCGCGTCAATTTTGTCCGCAGAATAGGGCAGATCGTAGGTGGTCATGGTTTGCGCACTGACGTTGCCGGCGACCCGTGATTGCGGAGCACTGGCGGCGCGGGTGGCTCCTGAATGGCGCCGCGATTCCGGAGTTGTCATCATTTTCATCTGATATTCTTCAACCATCTTTTTGGGATGGATGACAGCAAACTGACCCACGGAATCCAATTCAGAGGATACATGCTCCGCTACCAGGTTTCCGGCTTCTCCATCCTTATCGATACCTTTTGTTTTATTTTCAAAATGGATGACCCCGATCCGTCGCACCCCCCGGAAAGCCTTCGGATTAAATACCTTGCTCTGCACCTGATCCTTCGGGTGCACATCCAGCAGTTGCCGGTAGTAGTCCGGATACCGATCACCCTTCATAAATTTTTCCAGATATTCCGGGTAGGGGTGATCCAGGTTGAGCTTTGGATTTAACGTCGGGTTCAATTCCTTCAGCATCGGCTCGGATGATTGGTTGGATGGGTTGTACGTATGGGAATCGTAGATGGGTCGGCGCGACCCATCGTCTGTTTCAAATGCGTCACCAATGGGAACGCCAAAAGCGGGGGTTCCCCAGATGGATGCCATCAGGAAAAGTGAGCCGAGTATCAGGGATTGTCGCAAGGTATGATTGGTTTGCATAGAGTCGATTTTATCTAATGGGGATAAGGAAAGGACAAGGGGAAGCTGAGACGCAACCTTTTTATAGAGCTGACCAGAATCGGCCCTTGCAATTTAAGGACCTAGAAAGCCATCTGTTACCTGGTTTTCAAACAGGACAGGTCCCGTTAAAACTTTGAAACAATGATAGCATAAGGTAAAGTGAATGAAAATGGCAATCGGACGAAACCGACGCTGGTTCCCCGTAGTCTCCCGTGCAAGAGTTCCCTTTTAAAACCAGCCTTTATCCGAGTGTCCCGGCACCCATCCTTTTTTAAAACCAGCCTTTAATCTGGGGGTCCAGGCGCTCCTCTTTTAGGTACCCTCATGGATAACTTAAAGACAAGTCTTCCGCAGGTTGGGGGTGTGCCCTCTGACATTCTGCCCTTGGTGCTTGGCGTGGTGGTCCTTATCGCATCGGCCGGGTTTTTGTGGGGACTTTGGCCTAAATGGCAGGTACTGAAACTGGCGGCCTCCGACAATCGGTTGGATAATATTCCGCAAAGAATCGCGGCGGTTTTAAAAATCGCCTTCGGTCAGTCCAAAATGTTCAAGGACAGGGGGCCGGGCTGGATGCATGCCCTGATTTTCTGGGGATTCCTCATTCTGCTTTTGCGGGCTGTGGAGTTCTTCCTCTGGGGATTTTTTCCGGCTTCATATTCACCTGACAGCGCGGCAGGCAGTAACATTTTCATCACCGCTTATCATCACCTGAAAGATGTTGTGGTGGTGTTGATCGCGCTGGCCTGTTTGTTTGGCCTGTACCGTCGCCTGATTGTCAAACCCAAACGGCTGACCTTGTCCGGCGAGGGTCTGCTGATTCTTGTTTTGATCCTTATCATCATGGTCTCGGACCTTGTGTTTGACCGGGCGCTGTCGCCTGCAATCAAAGCTTGCGCATGGTGGGCACACATCCTGACGATTTTGCTTTTCATCAACCTTCTGCCGCGCTCCAAACATTTTCATATTGTCACTTCCATCCCCAATGTTTTTTTCTCGAGGGCCGGAGGTTCCGGCAACGGCTTAAAGCGGCTCGACTTTGAAAGCGAGGATGATTCTGCTTTTGGTGTCAACCGCATTGAAGACTTCACCTGGAAGCAGATGCTGGATATGCACACCTGCACGGAATGCGGACGCTGTGATGTGTTTTGTCCGGCACTCAACAGCGGCAAGCCGCTATCGCCAAAAATACTCACGGTCAATTTGCGTGACCACCTGAATACGGTATCGCCCGCCTTGCTCGGCACCACAGCCGATCAACGCGAAACAATTACGCGGCCTCAATTGCTGGGCGGGGTCATCGATGATGAAACCCTCTGGTCCTGCACCACCTGCGGCGCGTGCGAAGAGGAATGCCCGGTGATGATCGAGTACGTTGACAAGGTGATCGACCTGCGTCGCGGACTGGTGATGGGGGAAGACCGCTACCCGCAGGAACTGGGGCAGGCGTTTCGCTCTCTGGAGACACACTCGAATCCCTGGGGATTCCCTGCTGACCAACGGGCCGGTTGGGCAAGGCAGGCCGATCTCCCGCAATGGGATAAAAATAACCCGACAGAATATCTCTACTTCGTAGGCTGTAATGGGTCCTTCGATAAACGTGGCAAAGCGATTGCAGAATCGGTGGCGCGCGCACTTCAAACTGCCGGCGTGTCTTTCTCTGTGCTGGGCAACCGGGAAGGGTGCACGGGCGACCCGGCGCGCCGGTTAGGTAACGAATATCTGTTCGACATGCTGGCAACAAAAAACGCGGAAACTTTCAAGCAGGAAAGCGTACTCAAAATTGTGACGCATTGCCCACACTGTTTCAATTCACTGAAAAATGAATATCCGGAATTTGGTGCACGCCTGGAAGTGATTCATCATTCGCAACTGCTGGAGTCTCTTGTAGCGAAAGGAAAAATTTCTAAAGCAAAGGCGGAAGGCAAAACGGTGATCCACGACTCCTGTTACATGGGGCGGCATAATGACGAATACGATGCGGTGCGTCATGCCCTGATACCCGCCGATGGGGCTGTCCTTGAAGTGGAGAACAATCGCGAGCGCGGCACCTGTTGCGGAGCCGGCGGAGCGCGGTTTTTGCTGGAAGAAAATACCGGCACTCGCATGAGCTATCAGCGTCTCGATGAATTGATGGTGAGCGAACCGGACACCATCGCGGTCTCTTGCCCCTTTTGCGTGCTCATGCTGGAGGACGCGGTAAAATCGCGCGGGCAAACCGTTAAAGTGCGCGATATATCTGAGATGATTATCGATAGTCAATAGCGCACAATTTTTAAATGGCGATCTGCTACAATGCGCCAACATTCAACTAAAAATTTAAAGAGATATTGATGAACGAATCGACTGAACAGGACAACGAATCTGCCACCCCGGCGCACTTTATTCAAAAAATAATTGAGGAAGACAAGAAACAGGGCAAGCACGAGGGCCGCGTCCACACCCGGTTTCCGCCGGAGCCCAATGGTTTTCTTCACATCGGCCACGCCAAATCAATTTGCCTCAACTTTGGACTGGCACGCGAATTTGGCGGCAAATGCAACCTGCGTTTCGATGACACCAATCCGATTAAGGAAGAGCAAAAGTATATCGATGCGATCAAGCAGGATGTGCGCTGGCTGGGGTTTGAGTGGGATCAGCCAGAGTGTTACACCTCCGATTATTTTGAACAGCTCTATAACTGGGCGGTGCAGTTGATCGAGCAGGGTGATGCCTATGTCGATGACCAGACCGCTGATGAAATCCGCGAAACGCGCGGCACCTTGAAGGAGCCGGGTCAAGACAGCCCGTACCGCAATCGCGAGGCAGAGGAAAACCTCGACTTGTTTGCCCGCATGAGGCAGGGGGAATTTGGTAGCGGAGAAAAAGTTCTGCGCGCCAAAATCGACATGGCATCGGGCAATCTGAATATGCGCGACCCGGTGCTGTATCGCATTTTGAAAGCCACGCACCCGCGCACCGGCGACACCTGGTCGATTTACCCGATGTATGACTGGGCCCACGGGCAAAGCGATTCGGTCGAGGGCATCACGCATTCCATCTGCACGCTGGAGTTTGAAGACCACCGCCCGCTCTACGACTGGTGCCTGGACAAGCTCGGCGTGTTTCATCCGCAACAGTACGAGTTTGCGCGTTTGCAATTGTCTTATACGTTGCTCAGTAAACGTGTGCTCATCCAACTGGTGAACGATGGCATCGTGAACGGGTGGGACGACCCACGCATGCCGACGATTACCGGGCTCAAGCGGCGCGGTTATACGCCAGAATCCATTCGTGAATTTTGTGAACGCATCGGTGTCGCCAAGGCCAATAGCACGGTGGATATCGCGCTCCTCGAACATTGTCTGCGTGAAGAACTAAACAAGACGGCCCGGCGCGTGATGGCGGTGCTCAATCCTTTGAAGCTGGTCATCACGAATTTTCCGGAAGGCAAGGTCGATGAATTTGAAGTCGAAAATAATCCGGAAGATGAAACTGCCGGGCACCGCAAAGTTCCGTTCAGCCGTGAAGTGTATATCGAGGCCGACGACTTTAAAGAAGACGCGCCTAAAAAATTCTTCCGCCTCTCACCGGGTAAAGAAGTGCGGCTCAAGAGCGCGTACATTGTTCGTTGCGATGAGGTCATCAAAAACGACGCGGGAGATATCGTCGAACTGCACTGCACCTATGACCCCGAAACGCGCGGCGGGGCGAACCCTAAAGACGGGCGCAAGATCAAAGGCACCCTGCAATGGGTGTCGGCAAAGCATGCCATTGATGGCGAGGTGCGGTTGTACGATCATTTGTTTACCCATGAAACGCCCTGGGACAGCAAAATCGTTCCCGAGCCGAAAGACGGGATCAATCCAGAGTCGTTGACTGTGTTAAAAAACGTCAAGCTGGAGCCCTCACTTGCCAGTGCGAAACTTGGCGAGCGTTTCCAGTTTTTGCGCATGGGATATTTCAGCGTTGACCCGGATTCCCGCCCCGACGCACTGGTGTTCAATCGCACCGTGACCCTGAAGGACACTTGGGGTAAAATGGTTAAAAAGGGAAAAGTTGGTTGAATAAAGGAGGTGTTTCATGGCGTACCCGCGCAGTCCCCAGGACACGATTGGTGGTTTGTATCATTTCGCTCGCATGGTCGATAAAGTCTGGTTGAATTTCAGTGGCGACCTGCCCGACGATTACAAGGAGCGTCTGGGCAAGGGCATGGACGGGTTCCTCTGCAAGTTTTTGGGTGTGGAATACAGCGAGATTGTGACGCAGGTGAAAGCAGGCAAAGCCGATGAAAAAATCCTGGAATGGTGTTTTGAAAACGGCACACCCCGTTCAGAGTTCGACCGAACCTTGTTCAACAAGTTCCTGGAAAAACTCGGCTGGCGCGACGACGACAACGGTATCAGCAAACGCCTCGAAGATTACAAACACGATGACGGCCTCGCAAACCGTACCGATATTATTACCATCTTCGATCTGATAGAAGTCAATGAGGGGCGCAGGGATTAATACTCTTTTTAGTTAATGCAGAGTTTTGTTTAGCACAAACCGACGGCGTGTTTTAAACGTGCGAGGCTTCGTTCTTTCCCGAGCAGGATCACCACATCATAGATGCCGGGGCTGGCGGTTTTGCCGGTGAGGGCGACCCGCACGGGTTGCGCCAGTTTGCCGAGTTTGAGTCCGGCATCCTCCACCGTTTTTTTGAACAACGTCTCAAGTGCCTCGCTTTCCAGCGGATCATTCATCCCTTCGATGCCAGCAATGACAGCTTCCAGCAGGGGTTTGGTCTCGGCTTTTAAAAATTTAGTGACAGCTTTTTCTTCGTACTCAATCGCGTCTTTAAAATAAAATTCTCCCGCTTGTGCAACTTCGATCAACGTCTTGCCTCTTGTTTTGAGCGCGGGCATGGCGCGTTCGATGTCGGCTGGCGACCAGTCGTGGCCTTCCTCCAGAATTTTTTCTTTCACCAGAAACGGTTCGACAAGTTTAGCGAGCTCCGCATCCGGTGTTGCCTGAATGGTCTGCTCGTTCACCCACAATAATTTTTCCGGATTGAACACGGCCGGGGAAGTGGTGATGGAGTCCATCGAGAAATATTCTATCAACTCTTCGCGCGAGAAAATTTCCTGATCGCCATGCGACCAGCCGAGTCGGGCGAGATAGTTGACGACGGCCTCTGGCAGATACCCCATGTCGCGATAGGCGAGGGTGGACGTTGCCCCGTGGCGTTTCGACAGCCGTGTTTTGTCGGCACCGAGGATCATCGAGATGTGGGCGAATTTCGGGCGTGGCAAACTTAATGCATCGAAGATCAACACCTGCTTCGGCGTGTTTGATAGATGATCGTCGCCGCGAATGACGTGCGATATTTTCATGTCGGCATCGTCGACCACCACCACGAAATTGTAGGTCGGTGTGCCATCGGTGCGTTGCAGGATGAAGTCGTCGAGTTCGCTGTTGTCCCAACTGACGTTGCCGCGTAGCAGGTCATTGAACACGGTCGTTCCTTCCAGCGGAACTTTCAGGCGGATGACATGCGGCTCCTCCGGCTGGTCTTTGCGGTTTCGGCACAGGCCGTCATATTTGGGGTTCTTGCCCTCGGCCTGCAATTCCTTGCGCAACTGATCGATTCTTTCCTGGGAGCAGTAGCAACGGTACGCCTGACCGGCATCAAGCAGAGCCTGAATTTTTTCGTTGTACAAGTCTTGACGCTCGGTTTGCCGGTGCGGGCCTTCATCGTGATTCATACCCAGCCAATCCATGGCAGACAGGATTTCCTCTATGGATTCATCGGTCGAGCGCGAGGCATCGGTGTCTTCGATGCGCAGGACGAAGGTGCCGCTCTGATTACGGGCATACAGCCAATTGAACAGGGCGGTTCGCACTCCTCCAATATGGAGGAACCCTGTCGGGCTGGGGGCAAACCGCACTCGTACTTTTTCGCTCATGAACAAACTCCGGTGAATGGGGAGGAACAGCTTAACAAATTAAGGGCTGGACTTTAAGGGGGCTTCTGATAATTAGAAAACTTCTATTCCGGCAACGTGCTTTTCCTGTGTTTTCCAGAGTGAGGTTTTTGTTAGCTGTGCGCAAGCACTTAAGCGAAGGACAAACAAAAAAGGCCGACTCAAAAAGAGTCGGCCTTCTCCCTTGGGTAAGGGATGTATTGCCCGCAGTTGTGAGGAACTGCGTTATTTCGAAAACTTTTTAAAAGGTTGCCCTGTTAAAAAGCTTTTTAAACCTTAGTTACAAGTAACAGAAACAGGGTTGGTGCCATTGTTGGTGAACCGAACGAGGCCGGAAATATCACCAATGCTGTCACCGCGGCTGAAATTGTTTTGTTTTGTCAGAACAACTTTGTTGCGTCCCATGGAACCCATAGGAGCCAGACCGGTTTTACCATGATCACCACCAGTAACAGAGTGGTTGCTGTCTGCAGGACCGAGGGTCAGCGGAACTGTGGTTGCACTGAGAGATTTCCAAACAACCAGATTGCCGGTGCCGCGGTCGTTTGTGGTGTAACCAATTCCATCAGTTGTATTTGCGATTTTAGCAACTTCAACAGTGATGGTGTTAGCATTGTTACACTCGGTAGATTCGCCGGGATTGATGGTGCCCGCCTGAGCGGAACCCGCCATACCAGCAACCAACAGAGCCGTGATGATGAGAACTTTTTTCATTGCTTGCTCTCCTTCCAAAGGCAAGGGTTAAGAAACTGTACTTCTTAGAAAATTCTTAACGAGATAATGCGATCGTTTGTTTGAGACACCTGCATCGTCACGCAGTCTTTAAGGACACTACGGTTAGATAAAAACATCGCTCCTGTTCCGGTTGTTGTTCCGGAGTCAGGAAGTAACAAATCGAATACGCACCTTCTCGAGGAAACTCAAGACTTAGGGTTTGACCCGCCATGACCTTTTGAACCCGGGCCAGACTTGTTCCGGAGTCCAAATGCGAAATGGAGGTTTGATGCAGTGGAATTCCCCAGTCGTTTCTGAGAGTCACCGGCGCATCCTGCACAACTCTTACCGGAGTATCAAAGCTTACCTGATTGAGTTCGATCACGTGTTCCAGTTTTTCAGCAAGAACAGGATTCGACATCAGTAAGCAAAGAAAGATAAAACCAGGCAAGGCAATCAATCCAGCCCAGCCTTCAGAAACTTTTGATAAACCCATTGCATCTCCAACACTCAATTCATAGGCCTCTTTATGAACCGACGATAACACTGCCGAAGACAGGCCTTCTTACTTATGCTACAGGCCAGATTTTAGTGAAGAATGAGAATAGGCGATATCAGTGATTGGCTTTATTTTATGTAGGAAAAATGCTTTCTATGTGGTCTGCTGAGCCTACATGATTGGGTAATATGTGCTTGTGCTTTTGTAGTCCTTTTTCTTTAGATCAGTTTGTTCTCGATAGCGTAGTAAATGATCTCGGCATTTTTCTTCATTTTCAGCTTTTCCAGGATGCGAGTCCGGTAGGTGCTGATGGTTTTCACGCTGAGGGACAACTCTTCGCCGATTTCGGTGAGGGTTTTTCCAGAAGCGATCATAAGGAACACCTGATACTCCCGGTCCGAGAGCAATTCGTGCAGGGGTTTGTCGGTTTGAAGAAAGTCGAACGCCAGTTTCTCGGTCACTTTTGGAGTCGCGAACTTGCCCCCGCCCGCTACTTTGCGTACCGCCTCCAGGATGGTGTCCATGGTGCTGTCCTTGGTCAGGTAGCCGGCAACGCCGGCCTTGAAAAATCGAACCGCGTACTGGTCTTCCGGGTACATGCTCAGAATCAGCAAGGGGGTTTTCGGGAATTCCTCCTGGACTTGCTTGACAATTTCCAGCCCGTGTTTGTCTGGCAGGGCTATATCGAGGAGGACCAGGCTGGGTTTGTGTTTTTTGACCAGACCCACCACCTCGCGTCCGTTATCAGCTTCTCCGACCACTTCAATGTCGCTGGTTTCTGAAAAGGCGTTTTTTAACCCGCGCCGAAACAGGGGATGGTCGTCTACCACCAGCAGAGTGATGGGTTTTCTTCCGGTTGTGATAGCGTTCATGGTTTCTCCGTATGAATTTTAATAGTCACTGTGGTTCCCTCGTTTTCATCTCCCTGAAAGTCAACCTCGCCTCCCCAAGGCAATACCCTCTCCTTCATACCCAGTATACCGAGAGATTTCGAATCCGAAACTTGACAGGTTTTAATTCCTTTACCATTGTCGGCAACCTCCAGAATGATGTGCTTGCTTTCCTGTTTCAGGTTGACTCTGACTTTTGAGGCTTGGGCGTGGCGCATGATGTTGGTCAAAGTTTCCTGGAAAATTCGGAACAGGGCCGTGGCGCGTTCCGGGTTGAGTGACTCTGCGAGGTTGTTGACCCTCACTCTGCAATCAATTCCAGTGCGTGTCTCAAAATCCTGCGCCTGCCACTCAATGGCTTCTTGTAACCCAAGGTCGTCCAGTACGGGAGGCCGTAGGTCCATGATCAATTGTTTTACTACTGGCAAGGTACCTTCTACAAGCTCCAGCAACCTTTTCGTATTGTCGCGGAGGGCCGGAGCTACCCGGTCCAGTTTTTTATCGAGCAGATCGAGTTCCAGTTTCAGAGTGGTCAACACCTGTCCCAGTTGATCATGAAATTCTCGGGCAATACGTGAACGCTCCTCTTCACGAATACCCTGTAGTCGATGATATAGATTACGCAGTTGGTCCTCGGATTTTAAAATATTTTTCTCAGCAGTGATCCGCTCGGCGGCAACTCCGAGCAGGTTTGCCAGGGTGTCAATCAGGCGACGCTCCTCTCTAAGGAAAGGACCTTCGAGAGCCTGGGGTTGCTCTTCAGTGTAATAAACTTCCAGGGTGCCCCGGCAAATGCCGGAAACCAGGAGAGGAGCCGCGATTATCCATGGTGATCCATTGAACAGGGGCGACCCGTAAATGTTACCGTCGAACCGGACCTTGACTCGTGTGGAATCCGGATATTGCCAGCCTGACTTGACGTTGACCTCGAGTTTATTGAATAGCACCTCCAGGGATTTTGATGTCCCGATCAAGTGCGAGACCTGATACAGACAGGTCAGTTCTTTGACCCTCTCTTTTAGAGTAGACAGCAGTTTTTTCTGATGGGATTCCGCACGTTCGCGTTCCATGACCCGCCCCAGGTGGAGGCCTGCCTGCGACATGACCTCAAGCATTTCGGTCTGGGGTTCTACCGCCAGTGTTGAAAAAAATTCCATCACCCCAACCACCTCTTTTCCGATCAGCACGGGAAAGGCGAACCCGGCACGAATACCGATATCGCTGGCCAATTGAGCCCGCGGAAAATTTTCGTCGAGAGTGGCATCAGTGATCCATGCAGGTTTACCGCTTTCAAGAACACGACCCGGCAGGCCAATCCCCGATTCAAAATTGGTCGACTCCGTCACCCGCTTGAAATTCACAAAGGGGCCTTCTTCAGAGAAGTGCCAGATATTCGACGAGACCAGTTTTTTGTTTTCATCTTTCGCCACCATATAAAAATGCCCCACCGGCCAATTGGCATGGCGGCAAAGATGTTTCAGCGCATCCTTCATGGTGTTTTCAACGGACAGACTGATATTCGCCACCGCCGTCAGGTTTTTGTTGAGCTCCAGAAATGATTTTTCCCGCAGAAGTTTTTCATGGGCGGAGTGAAGTTCCCGGGTTCGGCTTTGCACATTCGCTTCCAGGGCTTGATGGGCTTTTTGCAGTTTATGTTGAGTGCGCAGTTGAAGCAGGCACAGCATGGCACTGAACCAAATCGCCAAAACTGCCAGAAAACGGTTCAATAAAACCTTCCATAGTTCACCCCCCGGCGGAGAAATAAAAACCCCGACAATACAAAGAACGGTTCCTGCTCCCGCCTCAGCAAAAATATAGTTTCGGTTTCCGGTAAGCAAACCGAGAAGGACCAGTGCCACGTATAAAACGCCATCCGAGATGCCCAACGGGCTGACCCAATCGATCATCATCACAAACCCGGCGACTCCAAGGGAAAGGAAGAGAATCAGTTTTGGATTTTTTTGAAGTTTTTCGGAGGCGAGTTTCATAGACTACTTTTAAGGAGGGAAATAGCTAAATAGCTTAGCATAAAGTATGGCTTTTCGTGGTGCTGGAGGTCATCATCAAGGCCTTTTTCAATAGATTTTGAGCGGAAAAGACCTCTGTAAAACAGCCGCAAGATGCTGTGTTTCGAGGGGCTGTTGCGGTGTATACTAAATGTCAGGGAATAAATTTCGTGAAAAAGGTTTCCAGCGAGAACCATGGTTTTTGTAAGGAGGGGCAACAAGGGCCGACAAAAAATCGAGTCGGATTCCAAGAGGCCCAATTAAAAAAACAACAGAGGTTGCGGGAGTTTTTGGACCCCTTTAAAAGGAGAATGTCGTGAAAAAAAAATCCCGAATTATAGCCGTTTTGTTTCTGGTATTTTCCTGGGCTCTAACAGTTCAGGCGGTAGAAATGCGCGGGGAGTTGATCCTCAATAAAGGTCCTCTTCTTGAATTCGATACTATGCATCGTACGCCAGTTTGCGAAAGTCTGTTGGATGTTCATGCAGGAAAAAATCAGCCTAATTTTTTCAATTATCGTCACAATTCCTGTCAGGGACGGTACACGTTTACCCTGCGTGGCAAGACGGGGTCGACCGTCACCCTGTTTGGGAAGGTTGATTACCAAAAAGAACGCGGTTTCCTGATCGTCCGTAAACTTGACGACCAGGAAATCTGGTTGACCGAACTCGAATCGATTCCAGCAAACCAATGGGTTTCCCGTGAATCACAAAATGGTTATGGCGGCTACGAAGCCTATTTTGCTTCGGCACCACAATTCAGTCAAAACATTGCTTCCGTTAAGTGGGGTAAGTGGTGGGGTAAAAAAGTCCACTGAAGTACCCACTAGGGCCTGTTGCCGGAAGGGTTGTGAGAAGTGTTGAGTCGGGATGTTTTTTTGTGCGGCTCGTTTTTTTCAGGTCCAAGCCCGGCAAAGTTGGAAGTTTTGAAGCGGCACACCTGATAGGCCCGTCCGGGCGATCAATATT
>JAJDBF010000016.1 GCA_029261535.1 Nitrospinaceae bacterium
GTCAACCGTTTTATGATCTATGCCCTGTATCCAAGCTGCAATATTTCTATGCATGTGATGTGGGGATTGAAAAACCAAAATACGGTTTTCGCGATTGGGAAGTCGATCATCAACCGTAGCTCAACAATCAATATCGGAGAATTCTGCCTGGCATATGGCGGTGGCGGGCATCAGAATGCGGGAACGTGCCAGATTGAGAATGAAAAAGCCAATGAAACGCTCAGTGAAATTATTGAGAAAATTCATATGCATGAAGGTTGTCCTGCCCTGGCGGCAGGATAGTCATCATGGCCAACGAGTATGCATAAGCCAATACACAATGGTGGAACCATCATCGATATGGCGCCGGTCTTCTTCGACTCCTGGTGAAGCATTCAATAGGTAACCGACATGCTGTTGCATGACTCCTATACCATCGAACTTTCACAAGCCCCCCAAACGCCGAAAGGGTTGGACCCATCACACCAGCCAGATGAGGAAAGAGATGGAATTGATTTTCCACGAAAAAGGCCACACACACTCTAACTAGGGAATTTCCCAATCCCCTCCACACTGGGGCACCCGGGAGAAAGCCTCTACGGCTGCAGCGCCCATACCAGCGGCAGCCCGCCAGCAAAGGTAATCGGGCCCCGCAGCCCCGCCGCCGTCATCTGCCACACCATCGTCGCCCCATTCGCCGTGTTGCGCCACACCACATCGGCCCGGCCGTCGCCATTCACATCCACCACGTCCTCGAGTGCCCAGTTCACTGGCACCCCCCCAGGAAAGGTGATGTGGCCCCGCAGACCCCTTGCCGTCATCTGCCACACCATCGTCGCCCCATTCGTCGTGTTGCGCCACACGAAATCCGCTCGGCCATCGCCATTCACATCCGCCACGTCCTCGAGATTCCAACCCACGGACATCCCGCTAGGGAAGGTGATGGGCCCCCGCAGGCCCGCCGCCGTCATCTGCCACACTATCGTCGCCCCATTCGCCGTGTTGCGCCACACCAAATCGGCCCGGCCGTCGCCATTCACATCCGCGACGTTCTCTAACGCCCAACTCACGGGCATCTCCCCAGGAAAAGTGATCGGGCCCCGCAAGCCCGCCGCCGTCATCTGCCACACCATCGTCGCGCCATTCGTCGTGTTGCGCCACACCAAATCGGCCCGGCCGTCGCCATTCACATCCGCCACGTTCTCGAGATTCCAACTCCCCGGCACGCGCCCGGGGAAGGTGATGGGGCCCCGCTGAGCCGCCGCCGTCATCTGCCACACCATCGTCGTCCCATTCGTCGTGTCGCGCCAGACCAGATCGGCCCGGCTATCGCCATTCACATCCGCCACGTCCTCGATCACCCAACTCCCCGGTACACCCCCCGGGAAGGTGATCGGGCCGCGCAGGGCGCCCGCCGTCATCTGCCACACCATTGTGGCCCCATTGTTCGTCTTCCGCCAAACCAGATCTGCTCGACCGTCGCCATTGACGTCAGAAGGGGTCCGCTGTTGCCGGGACCCGACGGTGACCGTCAGACCCATCTCATCGAAGGCGGAGAGCATCCCATCCGTTGCGGTCAGGCGCAGCACATAGCTCCCGGCTTGATTGATCGTGGCCGTGGTATCGACGGCATGATCATTGTCAAATATGACGGTGCCCGTCCCACTGACCTGGCTCCAGGTAGTCGTCACCGTGCCATTGGGAAGTCCATCATCCATCACCGTGCCATCAAGCGCGACCGCATTCGGCAAGGTCACCCTTTGGTCCTCTCCCGCATCCACCGACGGGGGTTGATTCACCGTAATGGTGACCTCGGCACTCCCCAGTAGGGCACTATCGTTGGCGGTCAGCCGCAGCACATAGGTTCCCGACATGTTGAACATGGCCCTAGTATCAACCGCAGCGACATTCCCAAAAGTCACGTTTCCAGGGCCACCAACCTTTACCCAGGAAGTGGTTAGAATTCCACGTGGCAGCCCATCATCCATGACCGTCCCATCCAAGGCCGCACCATTAGATAAACTCACCGTTTGATTGGGACCAGCCAGAACCGTGGGAGGTTGGTTGACTGGAGGAGCAGGATTCACGGTGATCGTGACTTGGGCACTGGTAGTCAGAGCACTATCATTCGCGGTAAGACGCAAGACATACGTGCCAAGGAGGCTGAAGCTGGCCGTGGTATCGACCGCACTGAGATTGCCAAAAGTCACGGCGCTGCCCGGCGGCCCACTGACCTTGCTCCATGTGGTCGTCACCACGCCGGGCG
The DNA here is from genome assembly GCA_029261535.1 of Nitrospinaceae bacterium. Taxonomy (GTDB): domain Bacteria; phylum Nitrospinota; class Nitrospinia; order Nitrospinales; family Nitrospinaceae; genus Nitronauta. Next base: position 2,246 of record JAJDBF010000016.1, read on the forward strand.
GGTCCGGCAGGCCATCATCGGTCACCGTGCCATCGAGGGAAGCGACGCTGGGGAGGGTGATCGTCTGATTCGGGCCAGCGTGTACAGTTGGGGGAGAATCCGTCAGGGTTCCCAGCACATTGAATTCCGCGAGGCTCGTATACGGCAGCCCCGTCCCTTGGGCCTCATCTACTGCTCGCAACCACACATACCGACTGTCGATGCTCGAAAAGAGTCTCTCCTGCTCAACCGCCCTATTGGGAAATGTGCCCGTGGCGACCTGCGTCCACCCTCCCACCACCGGCGGCACGCCCAGCGGCGGCGGCGTGCTCGAATCGGTCTTCACATAAAATTCATATTGCCCAATCCGCCCGTTCACCCCCTCATCTTGCCGTGGCACCTGTCGGAAGCCCGTCAGCGCATAGAGTGCCCCCAAATCAACGATCAGGTCATGCGGATGTCCCGGACTTGTTTGCCTAAACTCCGTGTGCCAGATCGTGTTCGGATTTCCATCAAACGCATTCCTGGCGCGAAAGTCTTCCCCGACCGCCTCTTGGCTATCCACATAGACCAGCGTCCAGCCACTTTGAGCCACGGTGGGGGCGAGAACGGGGGTAATGGTGCCCCGCCAAGGTAGTGATGGGCATCCTGGGTCTGTGGAACCGAAGCGGCCGGGGATACCACCTGTGCAAAAGGCGCGGTACTGCCCCCCCCCTAGCGTTGTGGGGGTGCTATTACAGATACTAGCCATAAGGAATGACAATTCTGCGTCGGAAGCATTAGTCGTCGTCACTCCTATAGAATCGCCCCCAGGACATGTGCCGCTAAAACTGCGCTGATTGGCCGTTGCCCCGTCAGCGGTAGTCCAAGAATGCCCTGATTGTCCTGGTCCTGGTCCTGTTATGTTCCATTCAAGTATGGCGGGTGAGCCGTGGGGAAGCGTGAAATCGGCTAAGACCGTTCCTGTCAAGCGACCATCTAACGCATAAAGCGTGGGCGCTGATGCCAGAACCACCATTCTTAATTCATTGAAGCCTTCACGCTCCCCGTCATTGGCAGTGAGTCGCAGCTTGTAGATGCCGGCTTCACTGAACGTGGCCGTGGTATCGACCGCACTGGCCTTGTCAAACGTCACCGTCCCCGGCCCACTCACCTGACTCCACAGAGTCGTCACCACGCCTGGCGGGTCCGGCAGGCCATCATCGGTCACCATGCCATCGAGGACAGCAAAACGGGAAAGGGCGCTGTATTGAGTAGGGGAACGAGCGCCAGTGAAAGGCCCCCCAAACGTCACAACTGGCGGTTGGTTGGCGGCGAGGGCAGCCGGCGCTAGGCTCACGCCCCCATTACTGATTGCCATAAAAACGATGAGGAATACTGCGTGGTGAAACCTCATAGAACAGATTACTGATGTTTAAGATAGGAAATGGCTCAAAAACAAAATACCTCCTTAACCACTTCCGGCCAAGAAGGTTTGTCAATGCCCCATGTGCATTCCTGATATAGCTTATCCGTGACCGTATACTAGGCCATTCGTCGAAATAATCCAACCCTCCCTCAAAAGAAAAACCAAACAACCGGGAGCAGTGTTTCCTCTGCTAGGACCCAAGAGAAACACCAAAGCCAACCCCCGTGAGGAGGCAGGCCTTGCTCAAGGCTTTGAAGATTTATTGACTGACCCCACGAGGAAAGAGGTCTGTCAGACGGGCCCCACTCACTTGAGAGCCCCCCAAAAAATGGCCATGGACAGGATTCGGGAAGGCGAAATCCACATACACCCCTTTATCATTCCAGAGAAAGATTTTGTGTGATCCTTGCGGTAGAAAGGCCCCGAGGATGGCACCGGGAAGACGCGGGGGAATGGAGGGGGCGCCTCGATGTCTGGACTGGTACCCCAATAACCGTTTTGTACATCAAGATTTTTCCTTAAATCTCAAATCGTGCTTGGCCGAAGGTTCCAGGTTATCTTAATTAATCTACCGTCTTACACCAATAAGGACAGATGGCTCTATTCGCGGACACCCTTGTTCAAGAACAACCCTTGATGCCTATGTCCTATCCATTGGCGCGGCAAAAAACGAAGGAGCCACGCTCCCAGGGTATTTTCCATAGCCCCTTGCTGCCATTTAAGCAGATCGATCGGCGCTTCCTCTCTCACTGGTCCTCTCGCCAACCGTTGGTCCTCAGCCAGGAGAATCGTTCACACCCGTCGTTGAAGTTGGAGACAGGTTGTGCAATCAGGCATTCCTCTGTTCTGCCTCCTGCACTCGACAAGGCATCATCGAAATAGAAAGGACTTGCGGGACGAAAAGAACGTTTCATCTCACCGCTTCACGTCCGAGGATCCACCTGAGACCATCTCATCTCTCAACACATTCTGAATGGCTGCCAGTGAAATTTTTCCCTGGCGAATGATGTGAGGTGCTGGTTGGAGTTGTAGCACCGTGGACGGGTGACCACCTGGCGTTGGCCCACCATCCAAAATCAGATCAATTGCTGATCCGACCTGTTGTCTGACTTCTTCGGCGGATTGAGCTGGCAGGTGACCTGAGCGATTGGCGCTGGTTCCCGTTAAGGGACCCGTGTGTTTTAAAAGTGCGCAGACTCGCAAATCATTGGGTTGTCTGAGGCCGATAGCACCTAATTCATTCGTTAATTCCGACGCGACATGGGGTTTAGCCAAGAGGACCAGCGTTAGGAGGCCTGGCCAAAATTGCGTGATGAGCTTTGTGGCCATTTCCGGGGGATCCTCGATCAATTGTTCAAGCTGGGACGGGTCGCCAATTAAGACTGGAAAGGGTTTGTGGTCGCGATCGCCTTTAATCGCTAGCAACCGCTTCAATGCGGTCGGCTGAAAGACTCCAACCGCTAAGGCATAAAAACTATCGGTTGGGACGGCCAGCACGCCACCATCATGCACACAGCCTTCGACCTGTTCCATGATCTGCAGAGAAGGGGGAAAGTTGAATGGAAGGATGAGCGCCATGTTGGAAAGAGATTCCTGCTAATCGCTGTCGGGAATGACAGGGTCACAAGAGGCAGTCAATTTTGGGGAATGTCCGAAAGAACTCGATGGGCAATGTCAGAACGGAAATAGCTACCTTTGAATTTTATTGAAGAGAGCGCGGTGTAGGCTTGCTGTTGTGCGCTCCGAATGGTATCTGCTTGCGCGGTGACTCCCAGCACTCTCCCACCATTGGTCAGAACCCCCTGTTCAGACTGCATTGTTCCTGCATGAAAAACCACTACGGGCTCCCTGGGTTGTTCCGCCAAACCGGAGATTGGCAATCCAGTCGGATAGGAACCCGGATAGCCTTCCGATGTCAGGACAACACAGACAGCCGCCTGATCGTGCCATGCTACTTGAATTTGATCTAAACGATGTTCGACTACCGCTTCAAGGACATCCAAGAGGTCGGTTTGTAAAAGCGGTAACACGACTTGCGTTTCCGGATCGCCAAATCTGGCATTAAATTCAAGCGCATACGGTTTCCCATCTTTGATCATGAGGCCCGCGTAGAGCACGCCATAAAAGGGACTTCCCACTCTGGATAGGCCTGTCACCGCAGGCTGCAACACCTCTTCTACAATGCGTCGTTTCAGTTCTGGTGTCGCGAGTGGGGCTGGGGCATAGGCCCCCATCCCTCCAGTATTTGGTCCGGTATCCCCTTCGCCAATGCGT
>JAJDBF010000017.1 GCA_029261535.1 Nitrospinaceae bacterium
GCGTTCGCCTGCGAATCTCCCTGACCATACCTTCACTCGACACTTTCTTCTTCATAACACCCTCCTTCAATAGGAAAGGTTAACAAAAAGTGTCTCTTAACTTTTTACCTTAAATGGTCCACTTTCGGCTGACGGGATACAGTGGTTTCTTTTTGCAGAATAGTTCATGTGGTGTTTTGAATCCAAGTGTTTTTCTTGGGCGGTGGTTAAGCCGGTCCATGATGATTTTCAGTTGTTTGTCAGTGACCTGGTCGAGCGGTTTTGATTTCGGCAGGTATTGTCTGATGAGTCCGTTGGTATTTTCGTTCAGCCCACGCTCCCACGATGCATAAGGATTTGCAAAGTAAATTTTAGCCGACAAGGTGTTTGCCATCTGCTGACGCTCAGCAAACTCCAGGCCATTGTCGTACGTGATCGTATGCACCCGGTTTGTATGGGGGGGCGAGTGCCCGTTCAATACTCTTGCGAACACGCTTGGCGTGCTTGGTTTTTGGTGCGGTCAGCACGGTGTATTTTGTTTTACGTTCGACCACTGTGGCGACCACGCCACAGTGTCCTTTGCCGATGATCGTAAAGTAAAGGGGTCTAAAAGGGTCGGGTCCTTCATTGACTAAAGGTCGATTTCAAAAACAAAAAATCTAGCCTCGGCTTTTATTCTTTTTATAACACCAAGGTCTCTTTAAGAAGCGGCTCGTTGAATGGCTTCCTTTATCAGCTTGGCGGCGTGCTCGGCGTTTTCCCAACCTTTCAGCTTCACCCATTTCCCCGGCTCCAAATCTTTGTAGTGCGAAAAAAAATGCGAAATCTGATCCAGTAACATTTTAGGCAATTCGGAATATTGTTGAACATCTGCATAATAAGGATTCAGGGCAGACACCGGCACCGCCAGGATTTTTTCATCCTCCCCTTTTTCATCCTCCATTTCCAGAACCCCGATAGGCCGACAGCGCACGATGCAACCGGATAAAAATTCGACCGGCGAGGCCACCAAAATATCTATGGGGTCACCGTCTTCAGACAGTGTGTGCGGCACAAATCCGTAGTTGCAGGGATAGCGCATGGACGTGTGCATCACCCGGTCCACATACAATGCGCCGGATTTTTTATCCATTTCATATTTCACCGGCTCACGCCCAAACGGGACTTCAATAATCACGTTGATATCCCAGGGAGGTGCTTCGCCAATCGGTATTTCATTTATGTTCATTAAGGGTCACTTACTTTTAAGGAGAATAAAAAGGTGGGTCCTCCGCGCGGAGCCAACCATTAGCCTGACGCAGAGGCAAACTGATAATAATTTTTGCGATGCGGACTTTAACATTTCCTTTTGCAAAGGAGAGCTTTGCATTACTCAAAAATAACAAACAAAAGTCCAGGGCGAGATTCTTCGCTTCGCTCAAAATGACAAGATGGAATCACGTGTCATGTCGAGTGAAGTCCACTAGCCTCCACGCCAGTGAGCGCAAGGAGAATGCATTGAAACGCCAGTGTTATTACCCGGCAAGTTGCCATCGGCCCTCCGCGAGGAGTTCCGGAGGATGATGTATTGAAACGCCTGTGCTATGTCCCGCCGGGTTGTCCGTCGCCCTCCGCGAGGAGTGCCGGAGGATGATATATTGAAACACCTGTGTTATGGCCCAACAGGTTGTACGCCGCCCTCCGCGAGGAGTGCCGGAGGTGGATATATTGAAACACCAGTGCTATGTCCCGGCAGGTTGCACGCCGCCCTCTGCTAAGAGTGCCGGAGGAGGATGTATTGAAACACCCGTGCTATGGTCCAGCAGGTTTCCCGTTAGCCCCACCGCAAGGTGGTGCCGGAGGTGGGATTCGAACCCACAGCCCATTACTGGGGACGGATTTTAAGTCCGCTGCGTAGACCGTTCCGCCACTCCGGCATCGTAGCCCGCCATTGTAACGCAACCCGTCTGAAACGCAGACACGTAATTTCATTACAATTTTAGGGTGCCAGGAACCGCTTGATCCGTTGAATTCCAAAACAATGCGCGGCAGTGAATCCTCCCCGGCGCGGTTGCATCTTAACTGAGGACCACCCTGCCCTTTTGCCGTCTCTTTCATGGTATCGTGCGGTAAGATGCAGGCGTTGGCAATTTCAACTCAACTCATCCGGGCCATAGGCTCGTTACATGACAAGGCCACACACTCTATGGAAACCAAAAAAAGATCGTTCGTTGTGATCGCAACGGAGCCGACACCGAATCCGGGTGCCTTCAAGTTCAACTTGAATCAGAAAGCCGCGGCATCGACGCATGCGTTCAACAATGAATTCGAGGCCGAGGGCGACCCCTTTGCTGAAAAAATATTTTCCTTCGGCGTGGTGACGGCCCTGCTCATCCACGACCGTTTCGTTTCCGTGACCCTGGATTCACCGGATGAATGGGAATTTTTTCTCGACCCGATCCTGCAGTGCATTCAGGAAGACCTGGTTTATTACGAAGGCGAGGAGTCAACCGAACCTGCGTCAACCGGGTCCATCCTCGACAAGATCGACCTCGAAACTTTCGACCAGCTTCCCGATTCTACCAAGATGCAAATCATCGATGTGTACATGGACGAAACGGTGCGCCCGGCTCTGGCGGCAGACGGCGGCGGTGTGCTGGTCACCGAGGTTGCCGGTGACGTGGTGAAAATCCGTTATCAGGGCGCGTGCGGCAGTTGTTCCAAATCGCAGTCCAGCACGCTGACGGCCATGCAAAATATATTGCAGAACAATGTGTCGCCCAACCTGCGTGTGATCGTCGGCAGTTCCAGCGGTCAGGGTCAGGGGCACAACATCGGCAGTTATTGAACTGATCTGAAACTCCTCTCATGGCAGACCCCCAACGTATTCTCAAGCGCATTCTCTTAAATGAATTCGATGCTGAAGCTTTAAAGGCCACAGGAGAATCGCTCGATCTTCTGGTCGACTCGTTACGCGAAGTGATCCGGTGCAGACGCTTCGCCCTGTGGCTTGAACAACATTCCGGCTTGACTCCCCTGCTCCAGCCTGCGCAATTCCATTCCTTGCTCGAAATTCCTGAAATAAATTTTTCTGAAGAAGTCGATCGCAATCTGGATGTCACGCGCCATTCTTTAAAAGACGCGCGTGGGACCGAATCGCCCATCACCGTGGCCAACCTCAATGCGGTCCTGCGTGAAATGTTCCGCGAGTTAAACGAACTTTTCCTGATCAAGGAAAAGGAATATCCGCGCTTGCTCCTCGCCGATGCGATGAGCGGCGACAAGGTCGACCGCGTCGAACAATCGATTCATCGTCTGCGCGGGATGAACTTGAAAGGCGTTGGTTTTTTTCTGACAGGCTGGCTGGCGCGTGGAGTCGAGCGTGATTTCGAGAAATGGTTTCCGCAAGCGACGCGGGTGCATCCTTTAAGACGCAGTCTTGATACGGTGCAGACCGAACTCGGTTTTTACCACCGATGTCTGGAGGTCAACATCAAATGGTCGGTCACCGGCCTCGATTTGTTTCGCCTCATACGCGAAAACACGCTGGGGCAAGTGGTGGAAAACCTTTCCAGCCTTGGCAATGGAATGTGGAATCTGGTCTACAACGGAATGCAGGTTCAGCAATCGCTGAAACTGTGTGGCATCGACTTCAGCCGCGTCGACACTCTGCTCGACGAAAAAATCGTCCCGCTCAAAAACTCCTGACCGGAGGGGCAACATAAATCATCGCATGTCATTCTGAGCCGCAGGTCCTTCGACAGGCTCAGGATAAACTCCGAATCTTGCCTTGGATTTTTCTTTTGGAAGTACGAAGGAGGAATTATAGCTGAGAGATTTTTTATGGGAGGGGAAATTGAAATTTGTTGCCGCCCTTCGACAAGCTCAGGGTGACAACGAAAAAGCTACTGTCCTGATAACTCCCGTTATCCCCACCGCCAGGTGGTGCGCGGAGGAGGATACATTGAAACACCCGTGCTATTGCCCAACAAGTTGCACACTGGCCCCCACGCTAGTGGGTTATTGGAAGATGGCTTTGGCAGAAGTGACCATGTTGCCGATGCCGTTGGTGCTGTCTTCAACCGCTGTGGCTTCGTAGCCGCAATGGGCTGTGCAGTCCTGGCATTTGGGGTTATTGCGATGGCCGTATTGATCCCAGTCGGTCTTTTCCATGAGGTCGCCAAAGGATTGCACGTATCCCTCGTCGAGCAGGTAACAGGGTTGTTGCCAGCCCAGCACGGAATAACACGGATTGCCCCAGGGGGTGCAGTCGTAGTCGCGCTCACCCTTGAGGAAGTCGAGATAAAACGGTGAGTGGTTGAAGTTCCACCGTTTGCCTTCGGTATTCTTCGCCAGCAGTTTATTAAAAAACTCCATGGTCTTTCTGCGGCCGAAAAAATGCCCTTGATCCGGAGCCGCCATGTACTGGAACGCCGAGGCCACCGTCATGCCATCAAGGTTCAGTGGGCGCAGATGATCGAGAAAGCTTTCGGCTTCATCGACAGTCACACCATCGAAAAACGTGGTGTTGGTGGTGACCCGAAATCCGCGCCGCTTGGCTTCGCGAATCGCATTGATCGCCTTGTCGTAAACCCCTTCTTCCTGACAGATATGATCGTGATGCTCTTTCCCACCGTCCAGATGAATCGACAGGGTCAGACGTGCATCAACAGGGAGTTGGTCAAAATATTTATCGAGCAGAATAGCGTTGGTACACAGGTAGACGTAGCGGTCTTGTTTGAGAAGCCCCTTGACCACATCAATAATTTCAGGATGAATGAGCGGTTCACCGCCTGCGATAGAAACCACTGGTGCACCGCACTCTTCTGCCGCGTTAAGGCATTCGTCCACTGAGAGATATTTTTTTAGAATTTCATTCGGCTTTTGTATTTTTCCGCAACCGGTGCATTCGAGGTTGCATCGATACAGCGGTTCCAGCATGAGCACCAGCGGGTATTTCTTGCGGCCCAGCACTTTCTGCTTCATGATATAAAAACCGATCTTCATTGCCTGTCGGATGGGTACAGCCATAGTTTTTTTTAAGGGTGTTGAGGTTGGTGAAAAATGTTCAGAAATCGGCTATAAGAGAGCCGGACACTATTCGGGCACTACTGGATTTTACCTCCCGAATTTTTATTATAAAGGACAACTCTTGAGGGCACCTCACAAAATCGCTTTGGACCTCAGGTTATCCTTGCAAAAGGTTGATTACAACAGGTCATGGCATCCAGGAAATCCTGAGAATCAAGAAGGATTATCCTGATAAAACAACTGGAAAGGCCATATTAAAGTGTGAGTATTCAGGACACAACCACCTGGGTTGGCCATCCCCCGCATATATGTCGGTATTATTGAAGAAAACCTTACTCCTGATCCTTCTCGTCGGTCTGGCCCTCGTTATTGACGGGGCTCTCACCTACGATATCCTTGACTTTCGCGAGGAAACCAAGGGCGGTTGGCTTTTGTTTTTATTAGGTGTTGTTCTGCTTTCAGTGGTCGCCCTGGTCGACTCTCCCACAAATAACGGAGACAAAGACAACCCGGAATAGAATTTACTGCGGGAATGGACCTAGGATATTGACGGTACAGACACAATTGGCTGGCAGATGCGGCTGAGCAATGCAAAAGGTTCTGGCGTAAAGTCACAGGCAATCCAGACCCGACCGGCTCCCCCGTGAGCCACCGCCACCGCTTCCCCCGTATTCTTTTCAATCGCTGTGATGGGAAACACCTGTTGACCCGACGGCGCAATACACTCCACGCGGTCTCCAACCTTGATGCGGTTTTTGACTTCCACCTCCATCCAGCCGGGACGATGCCCCAACACCTGCCCGGCAAAAATCTGCGGCAGGTCGGTTTCCTGAGGCGAATCAAATCGCTCCGTCTGGTGGTCAGACTTCGGCACCAGAAACGCCGAAGTGAATCCGCGATTGGCGGTCTTGGCAATTTCATCGATCAGGTCCGCATCGAACGATTTCCCCTCTGCCAGATCGTTCAGTGCGCGACGATAATTCTTAATCACCAGCGAGAGGTAGTACAAAGTTTTTGAGCGACCTTCAATCTTGAACGAACAGATACCCGCGTCACGCATCTGGTTCAGCAATTCAATCGCGCGCAGGTCTTTCGAGTTCATGATGTAGGTGCCGTGCTCGTCTTCATCGATCGGCATCAACTCACCCGGCCGTTCGCGCTCTTCAAGAAAATAATCGCCTTGCAATAATTCCGCGCGATGCGTGTCGGAAACATAACCATCGTAACCCGGCGGTTGTTGATGGATATCGTATTCCCAGCGGCAACTGTTGGTGCAGGTGCCCTGGTTGGCATCGCGGTGATTGAAATAATTCGACAGCAGACAGCGGCCCGAGTAGGCAATACAAATCGCGCCGTGAACAAACGCTTCCAGCTCCAGCCCCGGCACCTTGTCGTGGAACTCACGAATCTCCGGCAGTGAAAGTTCACGCGAAAGAATAATGCGCTCCACCCCGCACTCGTACCAGAATTTTGCCGTTTCCCAGTTGATGGTATTGGATTGCACCGAAAGGTGCACCGGCACATGCGGAAATTGTTTGATGGCGTAGGCGATCAACCCCGGGTCCGCCATGATGAATGCATCCGGCCCGGCCTCTGCAAAATAAGCCAGTGACTTTTTAAACGCTTCAATCTTGCGGTTGGGCGGCAGGATGTTGGCCGTGATATAGATTTTTTTGCCGAGGTCGTGCGTCCGCCCGATGGCAGACCGCAGAGTCGCGTCTTTAAATGGATTGTCCCGTGCTCTTAAAGAAAATTTGGGCACGCCCGCGTAAACAGCGTCCGCTCCATAAGCGAAGGCATAGTCCAGCTTTTCCGGGCTACCAGCGGGTGCCAGCAATTCGGGCACTGATTGTGTGTTGGGTGAATCGGTCATTTCGACAAAGCTTCCTACGGGACCTTTGACTGTTTCAAGGTTTTTGTTCCGGCAACATGCTTCCATTTTTTCACAACAGGACGCACGCGACCAGACACCATTTCCAAAAGTGCTACTATTTACTCAGAATAATATCTTCTGCGATCTGCTCGCGCACATCCTGCCGAATCTGCTCTTTCAAATCACTGTAGGATTGTTCCAGCACTTCCTCCAGGGCGCGATCCTGCGCACTGGCTTTCTGCAATTCATTGGCGACCGCCTCGGCATTAGGTGCGTGCACAGCAACCTGCACCATGCTGGCCAGCGAGGGGTCCTTCTTCAATGCCTGTTTGATCGCCGCCACGCCTTCATCATATTTACCCGCACCCAGCAAAGCCGAGCCGAGCGCGAAATCATTTTTAGCCGTTCCCTGGGCCTGCCCGGCTTTCAACACCCGGATAGCATTGTCATAATCGCCCATACGGGCTAATGCGGTGCCGAGCAAGGTGATCGTCTCCGCGCCTTGAGGCTCCAGATTAGCCGCCATGGAAAGATGATCCACCGCTTTTTGATCGTGCCCGGCTTCGAACCAGACCTGCCCCAATTCCCGGTGCGCTGTGGCATCCGTCGGGTTAGCCTGAATACGCTGTTCCAAAGTGGAAACCCTCTGTGCCACTTCGGTACTGAGACACCCAGACAGAGCAAACACCATGGCAATAACCATCAATAGTTTTTGTTTCATAATCATCGGACCTTTAAAATGGGGAAAGGGAATACAGTCACCAGCATTTCATTGAAGAAAATTGGCTGAACAATTGTAACATGGATGGACCCACTTGCGTGGGGGCTATCGGGCTGACCTTTTAAGAGCAAACAATAATTTCTGAGTGCATTGCGAAATGTTTCCAGTTGGCCGACCGCAAGGTCCGTGGGGGCTAACGGGCTGACCAGTATTTGAGCTAGCAACAATTATTGAGCGCATCGCCACATGGTTTTCGTTCGCCGTCCGCGGAGGACCCGTCTGGCTTAGGACGGACAATCGCGAGAGACGCGGAAACCGCGGGCTTCTGCATTCAGTAAATTTTTGAAGATGACCGATTTTTTTGGTTTGCGGTAGCCGTGGCATTCCGGCCATTTGTAGGTGCGCGTTTTGCGGTCGCCCAGCAGACCGTAGTGAAAAATACGGTCGTAATCGGTTTGGCTGTTGTTGAGGGGAATTTGAGGGAGCTGCTGTTCGCGGTTGAATTCCCAGGGTGGCAGGGGGTTTCTCTGCACCCACAGGCCCAGCTTGTGAGAAAAAGCCTGATGTTCGAGTTTGACCATCGGCTCTTTTAATTCATCGGCCACACGATAGTGCCAGGCCATGCCCGCCGCCACCATCTCGTCATTGACCCATAGCCCGCCGGGCGACCGGGCCTCTGCAACCAATCGACCAAACTGGTCGGTCATCACAATTTGAAGGTTGACCGTGCGTTCAAGCACCATCTTTTCCAGATATTCTCTGGAACGCCTGCCGAAAGGCTGGGTTACCAGCGGCGCAAAAATATTTGCCAGACGCACTTTGTAAAACTTTCCCTCAGATCTTATGGTGAAGCGGTCACCACTATAGACCTGCACCACCACACCGGAGGCAGGCGGTTTGATCTCCGGTGCCGACACCAGCATCAATGTCATGAACCACGTTGCAAGTTCGATCATGAGACCACCTTGAAAATTATTTCCATTGTTAACAGGCAACAATCTGCCCTGAGAGATTCAGACATTCCCATTCCCCCATTTGAAATTCTCATCGGTCAGATCAACTTCAACTTGATAGATTCAAAAAGTCTCTGTAGAAACATTGCTTTTAGCTGGACCTGAAAGCGTCCCGATACGATGTTATAGTAGGAGAACAATAGCATCCCAACAGTTTATAAAGGAATTCCATGCAAATTCTGATTTTTGGTGCCGGTGCCGTAGGGCTCGGCCTCGCCAACTGCCTCATCAAGGCCGACCACACAGTCCATTTAATCGGACGCGAAGAAACCGTATCAGCCCTCAGTATCGACGGACTGGAACGCACCGGCCTGTTCGGTGATTTCCACGCACCGCCTTTCGCTTTCAGCGCGTTCTGCAATCTCGATGAATCCGAATCAGGCCCTTATGATTACATCCTGATCTGCACCAAATCCTACGACACCCGCAATGCCGGTGAAATGCTGGCCGCCGCGCCTCAGCTTAAAACGGACCGGACGCAATTTGTATTGTGCCAGAATGGTTGGGGCAACGCCGAAACCTTCGCCGCGTTTTTTCCGACGGAACAAATCAAAACCGGGCGCATCATCACCGGATTCCGCCGACCCAAACCCAATCAGGTCGACATCACCGTGCACGCCGATGCCGTTCATCTCGGAAGCCTCTACGACGATGACCTTGAACCGCTTGAACCGTTGACCCGCGCCCTGCGCAAAGGCGGATTGCCAACCAAAATAACCGAACACATTGAAAAGGACCTGTGGTCCAAGATGTTGTACAACTGCATGCTCAACGGCCTGTCCACTTTATTTGGCGTGCCCTATGGTCGGTTGGGGGAATCCGAGCACACCCGCGAATTGATGTCGCGCATTGCCCACGAAGTGTTCGATATCATAAAAGCTACGGGGCACAACACGCACTGGGATTCGGCCCATGATTTTCTGATCGCGTTCTACGAAAACCTGCTTCCTCCCACCTACCAGCACGAACCGTCCATGTTGCAGGACATCCGGTCGCACAAGCCAACCGAAATCGATGCGCTCAACGGTGCCGTGGTGGCCCTTGGGAAAAAGCACGGCATCCCGACCCCGGTCAACCAAACCATCTGCAGTATGATCCATTTCCTGACCAGCCAGTTTGAAAGAGAATAAAATTCCGCCGGCAAATTATTTTCCAGATGATGATTAATCGTGCCCATATGACTAAAATAAAATTTAAAAATATCTTTAGAGTTAAAGGGTTCATCTATCTTTTTCTTGTATTCCTTGGGGTTAATCTTTGGAACCCTTGCACACAATTATGGGCAGAAACAATCCCAAAAAAAAATAATGTCGCCGAAAAAGAGATAGAAAAACTACTCAATAAAGATCCTCGAACTATTCTCGACGACGAGGTCAAAATAATACTCCAGGAAATTGATAGCGAAGATTTAAATAAAAGACTTCACGCTTTCGACACCCTCGCAAAAGTTGCCATGGCTAACACCTACTTAAAACAAGTTGAAAAACACGTGAACGTAGACCTAAATCAATACTCCCATCTCTATGAAGTTTTGATCCCACTTTTAAGTACCCCCTTGGGTGTGCAGCGTGAACTCGCACTCTTAACATTGAATTATGGCTTCAAACATAATCAGGAAGTAGTTGATATTTTAGTTGCTCGTTGGAAAATAGAACCGTCCTATAAAGTCAAATTAAATATTGTCGAGTATCTTGAATGGGGAAGGCATACATCTCCTCAGATTGATGAGATTTATTTTGAAGCTTTGGAAAACCCTAAACTGGAATATAGAACCATTTTTACACTCGGGGTAGTTACCCCTGAAAATGGACTACCCCGATTAATAAAAAAACTGGAGGCCACTCAAAGCCAAAGTATTTTTCAAATGATCCTTCAGGCGATTGAATCCTATAAAGAAAAAGCAAAACCTTACCTTTCCGAACTAGAAAAATTGCTGTTCAAAATCGAACAGGACCAAAACCCCAAGTCTTATGAAGGAGATAAAAACATAGTGGTTACCGCACTAAAACTAACCATAGAAAAGCTAAAAAAATAAATACTGCCGGTAAAACGATTTTCCCTCAAAATTGGTTTGCCAAACCAGTGACCTATCTGTTCCGACCAAAGTAACTCCACACATGGCGACACTGCAATAAACCATTTATCAATAGTTTTTGCCCAACCCCCCTCCTCTAAAAAATATTTAATTATTCTTGTCAACCAATCCGCTCCTGATGCGTTTTAAACTGGTAAGAAGCAACATTGACCCCCTTTCAGGAGATGGACATGAAAACCCAACTGACTTTTTCCGCCCTTTGCCTCACCGGCTTGCTGATAACCGGCCCTGCACTGGCCCAGGTCGACGACCGACTCGATGCCAAAGGTGATCGTATTGAAAACCGTCTGGATGCTAAAGGCGACCGCATCAATGACCGCCTCGACAAAAAAGGCGACCGCATCAACAATCGTCTTGATGCAAAAGCTGACCGCGCTCGCGCCAACGGCAATGATGCCCGTGCAAATCGTTTGGATCGCAAGGGCGACCGTATCGACAACCGTCTCGACCGCAAAGGTCAACGTGTCGACCGGCGTCTCGATAAAAAGGGTCAGCGAGTTCAAGACCGCATTAATAACGGTCAGCCTGCAGGCCGGAAAAACCTGGACCGCGCAGGTGCCCGGGCGGAACGCCGCCTCGACAGAAAAGGTGACCGGGTCGAAAGACGGCTGGACCGCAAAGGCGATCGCATCGAAAAGCGGCTCGACCGCAAGGGCGATCGTATTGACCGACGGCTGGACAGGAAAGCCGAGCGTGCTCGCTCCAACGGCAACGACGTGCGAGCGGATCGTCTGGACAGGAAGGGTGACCGTATCAACAAGCGACTCGACAAAAAAGGTGAACGCGCCAACAAACGACTCGACCGCAAGGGCGAACGCGTCAACAAGCGCATGGATAGAAAAGCGAATCGTCGCCGCTAAGCGTTTCTCTCTAATCACTCTCTGAGAAAACGGTTATGCTAATCGTGATGACCACATCTCAGGGGGTTTTCAGGGGGAATGGACGAGTTCCTGCAAACAGTTGAACGGCGGGCCTATCAGATGGCTCGATTCGCAACCGGCAATCCGGAGGATGCACTCGATATTGTGCAGGATGCCATGATGGCCTTCGTCAAACGCTACGCGGACAAACCGGCAGAGGAACGACGACCTCTGTTTTTCCGCATCGTGCAGAATCGGATTCGTGACTGGCACCGCAAACAGAACGTGCGCAATCGCTGGACCGCGTGGTGGATCGGAAGCTATCAGGACGATGAAGACGATTCGGATCCTATCGCCCGACTGGTCGATCCGAAGGGCCGGTCTCCCGAGAAGGAATTGTCCATCAGAGATTCCGGCACTGCCCTGCAATCCGCGATTGAACGTCTGCCTCTGCGTCAGCAACAGGCTTTTCTCCTGCGTTCCTTTGAAGAGTTGAGCGTGGCGGAAACGGCGAGAGCGATGGGATGCGCCGAAGGATCAGTCAAAACGCATCACTCGAGAGCGGTGCGCTCGTTAAGAGAAAAATTAAAGGATCATTGGCCATGAGTCTGCCATCTGAAGACAGGGATTTTGAAAAACACGCAAAGCGTTTACTCGATGATTCCACAGACAATTTGCCTGCGGCTTTGCAGTCACGACTCACTCAGGCACGCCATCGTGCGCTGGAGCAGAAGAGTAAAACTTCGCGGTGGCGCGCGTGGCTTCCCCAACCCGTACCCGGCCTGGCATTGGCTGGGGGTCTGGCCCTGGCACTGGTGTTCACTTTATACAGCCCGACTCAATCGGAAAATCGGCTGGATGATCTTGATTTACTCGCGACGACCGATCAACTGGAGCTGTACGAAGACCTGGAGTTTTACGCCTGGCTGGCGGAAGAACATCCGGCAGAGTCTTATGAAACCGGCTGACTGTTTCACCGGATTTTTATTGGTCTTACTGTTCTTCAGTACACAGGCCATTACCGAACCACCTACTGTTATGGATGAAAAAAATTCAAGCGCGGACGCGCCATCATTAGAGTTACTCGAGTTTCTTGGTGAGTTTGAAACGGAAGACGGGGAATGGATCGACCCAGAGGACCACCTTGCGGTGGGGCAATGGGCTGAACCTGATTCGCGCGATCAACAACCTTCGAGCGCATCGCAGAAAGATTTTTGCCGCCCCTGCGGCAAGCACCCGTCTACGGAGGAGCATCATGATTAAACAAATCGGTTGTGTGTTCCTGTGGATTCTGTTAATCGGTGCGACCCCGGTCCTCGGGCAGGACTCTGTTCCCTGGGATTCTCTGAACGATCAGGAACAACAGGTTCTCAAAAAATTCAAGGACAAATGGCAGGACATGCCAGTCAAACGGCAAGACCGCTTGCGCCGCGGGGTGGCACGTTTTTCCAAGATGTCACCTGAAGAAAAACGGCAAGTTCAAAAACGGTTTCGCAAATGGAAAAACCTGCCGCCGGAAAAACGAAAAAATATCAGGAAACGGTTTGAACGCTTCCGCAACCTTCAGCCGGAGCAAAAACGTAAACTGCGGCAGGCTCGCAAACGCTTTCAGAACCTGCCGCCGGAAAAACGAAAAAAACTGCGCCAGCGATTTCAAAACATGGCACCCGAGCAACGCCAAAAATTCAAAAAACGCTCCCAGCGGCGCATGGATCGCCTGCACAATATGACCAAAGAGGAACGGCAGAAATTTCGCACCAAACGTCGGACCCGGCGGGACCGGATGAAAGACATGACCCCGGAGGAACGGCAGAAATTTCGTCAGGAACTGAGACAACAACGCAAGCAACAACAGCGGCCCAATCGGGGCGAACCCAGGCACGATGGGCCTCGGCAAGACCCTAGTGCTTTTGCGCGATGATGCTGGAGTAGGCTTCGGTGCCGTCGTCAAAAGCCTGGTAACGGATTATTTTGAAGTCTTTGAATAGTTCGAGCAGTTCGTTGTGTTTCAACACCCATTTCGGATTGAACTTGCGGTATTTGAGGTAGTCTTCGTTGTAGGTTTCGAACACCACCACCCCGCCTTTTTTGACCGCTGATTTCATCTGCGGAATGAGACTGCGTTGCATGTAGTAACTGCACAACACGACATCATATTTATCTTTTTCCAGTTGCGCGTTTTCCAGATCGACCACGCGTGTTGTGATCTTCGTATTATTTTGCTCTGCCAGCTTGTGCGCTTTTTTGAGACCGACTTCCGAAATATCAATGCCCTCCACGTCGAATCCGTTGGCAGCGAGGTACACGCCGTTGCGGCCTTCACCCATGGCGATGTCCAGTACCTTGCCTTTGGGTAACAGTTTGAGATTGTCGCGGAGAAAACCGATCGGTTGGGTGCCGAAGATATACACTTCGTTTTCGTATTTGGCATCCCAGCGTTCCTGATCGCGCGGGCTTGCGGAAACGGGGGTGGTGGCGGTGAGTAAAAAAAAGAATGCGACAAACGTGTAAACTGTGGTGCGGACTGAACGGGTTTCAAGGCGATTCATGGTGTTTCTCCAGGGGAGGCATGATGTTGGATGCAGGCAAATTTTTTAGCTTCAGGGTCACTCTGATTCTACCCCTGCCAACGTTTCCCGTTCAAGATGAATTCCCGGTTTGCCTGAGGTCGGCGGAATTGGTAGAATTTTAGCTAAATACCATCTTGCGGTGAAGCAAGCGGGCTGACTACCTTGCGGTAGGGCTAATAGGCTGACCAATAAGATAAGCAGAAGCAAATTTGGAGTGCATCGCAAATGGCTTTGGAATGGCTCATGATAAACACCCATTGTACAGAATCGACAGGGAGACTCTCTATGCGATTGAAAAATATTTCGGCTTTCATTTTAACGGCCTTGATTTGTCTTACGGCGTTTAACCTTTCCTCTCTTGCCTTGGCGGAAGATAACAGTGTGCGTAAGCCAGTAGCACAATCCTCCGATGGCAGGTTTCAGGATTTGGGCGATGGCACGGTTCGCGATTCAACATCCCACCTGATGTGGATGAAAGAAGACTGCTGGCAGTTGGAAAAACGCTGGGTCAGTTGGTATTCGGCGCAGGAGTATGTGCGGCGCATGAACAACAAACGCTACGCCGGGCACAATGACTGGCGTCTGCCGACCCCGGAAGAAGCGCATCAGTTGTACGACCGGCGGCGATTGAACATGGACAAGGACGGTGACAAGATTTTCATCGACCGCATTTTCCCAAAGGGTGCCGGTTGGGGCACCTGGACCAGCGAGGAGAAAGGCAATCAGGCGGTGGTCGTGTCGTACAAGGATGAAGGCGGCCAAACCTACCAGAATAAAATTACCGGACAGGATGCCTTTTTGCGTCTCGTGCGCGGCCCTGTCACTTAGATGACCGCCCACCGAGAATCTTCCGATCCACCAAACCCTACAGCCACTTCTTCGCAATCCCCATCTGCGTCAGCACGCATCAGTCTTGATGAAGAGTATCGCGTATTACATGAAGTCGCCGACATCCTGCAGACTCCGCAGGAAATGCGGGCCATGTTGCATCAGGTGATGAAAACGCTCACCGGATTTCAGGAACTGGATGTAGAAGCCAAGGCTGGCGTGTTTCTGGCCGACCCTGAAGGAAAAGTTCTCAGGCTGTACACCACCTATGGCGAATTCACCGATGAGTTTCTGGAGAAAGAACGCGAAGTGCCTTACGGCGATTGCCTGTGTGGTCGCGTCGCAGAATCCGGTCAACTGTTGATGAGCGACAGTTGTTTTTCCGACACTCGCCACGAGCGCCGCTTCCAGAACATGACCCCGCACGGACACTACATCATCCCCTTGAAGAGCCGTGACAAACTGGTGGGCGTTCTGTTTCTTTATACCGAGACCCACCCCACCTGGTACCGCTTCAGTCAGGAAGTGTTATTGTCCATTGGCAGATTGATCGCCGGTGCCATTGAACGCAACTTGAATGAAGAAGAACTCATGCGTTACCGCCAGAATCTGGAATCGATTGTGGCAGAACGGACCTGTGAGTTGACCGGCATGCGTGAACAATTACGCAAACTCAACCAGAGGATGGAGGATGTTCGTGAAGAGGAGAAAAAACGAATCTCGCGCGAAGTTCACGATCAATTGGGGCAGTCCCTCACCGCCATCAACCTGGATTTATCCTGGCTGGACAAACAGGATGGCGCCGCAGAGCCGGTGATCCATGAAAAAATCCAGGGCATGCGCGATCTGGTTCAGGACACGATTGGACTCACGCAAAAAATCGCGGCAGAACTCAGGCCGCCGGTGCTGGACCTGATGGGTCTGCCTTCGGCACTGGAATGGCAGGCCCGGCAATTTGAGCAGAGCACCGGCGTGGTGTGCCGGGTCAAGGTGAATCGCGATCTGCAACTGGCCTCTGGAGTATCCACTGGAGTTTTTCGTATCTTTCAGGAAACGTTGACCAATATCACCCGACACGCCGAAGCAAAAAATGTAGTGGTGACATTCAGTCGCAATCAGGAGGCCTGGGAATTGATCGTCAAAGATGATGGGCGAGGCATGGATCCCGCTAAACTCAGCGGTGCCAGTTCTCTCGGATTGCTTGGCATGCGCGAACGTGCCCTCATCCTAAACGGTTCGGTCGAAATCGAATCGGCCCCGGGCTGTGGCACTCTGGTGCGTGTATCCTTTCCCGTGAAGTCAAATGAGTCCTGAATCGTCCGGCAACATTCGCGTTGTGATTGCGGATGACCATGCCATCGTGCGTCGAGGCCTGGTCGACATCATAAGAGAGACCGATGACCTGGAGCTGGTCGGTGAGGGAGAAAACGGTCACGAACTGCTCAAGCTGATAAGCGAGGTCAAACCCGATGTTGCGGTGATGGACATCAACATGCCAGAGAAAAGTGGTTGGGATGTCATGTTGCAACTCAAAAGTGAAAAGAATAAAACTCCGGTGCTGGTCCTCAGTATTTCGACCAAGGAAGATTTCGCCATGAAATTTATCCAGGTCGGGGCGGCGGGTTTTTTGTCCAAAGCCAGTGCGCCGGAGCAATTGGTCGAGGCCATTCGCCGGGTGTCGCAGGGCAGAAAATTTATCACGCCGGAATTGGCCGAACAGTTGGCCCAGCAACTCGATCAGGATATCGAAAAAACCCCGCATGAGAGGCTCTCGCCGCGCGAGTTTCAGGTCATGTGTTTGCTGGCATCTGGCAAAACCGTGTCCGTGATCGCTGGCGAACTGGCCCTTAGCGTTCCCACCATCAGCACCCACCGCGCCCGCATACTGGAAAAAACAGGGTTGAAAAACAACGCTGAACTCACCCACTACGCTTTCCGCAATAAACTGATCGAGTAAATTTACTGCACTTGATCACCTTTTCCTCACGCCTTTTTCGTCCATTCCCCGCGCTTTTCAGCCCCCCCCTGTCATTGATTCGTTGACAGAAAACCTCCTACCACATTGACCCAATCCCTGTTTTTTGAATGATTGGCTTCGTTTCATGGTGGGTCTACACTGGATTCGAAGATAGGGTCTGGTGGTTTATCCGAACCTCTGTCATCTTGTCATTGACCTTTAAATTTTAAATTTATAAAGTATCCATAAATAACCCAACCCGACTGGATGCAAGGCAGGAAGCTTTCTCTTCCCTATTGAATAAAAGGGGTGCGGTTGGGGAAAAACTCTCTTGGAGGAACAACCATGTTTAACAAAAAAGGTATTATTGCAGGTGCTGTCTTGCTTGCCGGAATATTCTCAGTGGGCTCAGCATCGGCGGGTGATGCACCTGCCAGTCCGCTGGATGGTTACACGATTCACGTCAGTGCCCCGCACATGATGGATGGAGAAGTGATTGGCCCGTTTCATCATTATTGCAAACCGATCAATGCCGAAATTATCCAGTGTATTTTGTTCGAGTCGACCGACCCCAATGCGCGTTTGACCGAAATTGAATACATGGTTTCCAAGAAAGTGACGCACAGTGTGCTCCCGAAATGGTCTCACCAGAAAAACTGGCACGACCACAAGCAGGAAATCGAAACCGGGCGCGTCGCCGTTCACTATCCGACCGATAAAGAAACAGTTAACAAAATTGTCGCCCATGTCAGTGATACCGACGGCATTATCTTTCACCTGTGGCCGCACGGTGCACCGATTCCAGATGGCACGGTGTCCATCCCTCAATCTGTAGGCCATTGGGAAGCCCTTCACGGTAAGGTCGGAGGAAGCTCCGCACCAGCACCAGCATCTGCCCCTGCGCCTTCGCATTCCAAGGGTTCCATTGTGAAACAGTTAACTTCTGCGGACTACGCTCGTATTGGTGTCCAGGAGACTTACGAAAACCGATGAAGCTTTTACCAGGCAGGTCTCCTGTTTGCGCAGGGGGCCTTGTCCTGGTGAAAAAATTTTGAGAGTCTAAAGGTGCCATGATTTTTCAGCCCAAATTCAAAAGAAGACCCGCCAGGATTGCGATTTTGGTATTGGTGCTTGGCAGTCTGCTGGCCTGGCAATCGGCACTGGCGTTTCACCCGAATATTTACCAGCCACGGGTACCTTCGGAACTGCTGGAGAATGCGCGGGAAAATGAAAGTCCTTTTCTCGATTCGCCGGAAATTCTGGAAGAGGGGCGGCAAATTTATTTTGGCAAGGGGCTGTGCGTCACCTGCCATAGCAAGAATGGCACAGGCGTGCGGCTTCCCGGTCACTCGCCGCGTAACTTCACCGATGCCAAATGGCAGGACCTGCGTACCGATGGTGAACTGATGTGGGTATTGAAAAACGGGTCTCCGGGAACCGGGATGCCCATCCGCGTGGGCAAGGCCATCACCGAAGAAGAAGGTTGGAAGGTGATCCAGTTTATCAGGTCCTTTAATAGCACTGAACAAAAGTAAGGTGATGCCTGTTTATTATTTTCCCTTCCACGCAAGTGGGTGCTCCGCGCACGGCGGGCGGACCTTGCGGTTGGCGAACAGAAAAAAACTATCGCATGTCATTCTGAAGAACCCGAAGGGTGAGGAAGAATCTCGCCTTTGCTTTTGATTTTTGAGTGATGCAAAGGCTTCCATCTAAGGAAAGGGCCACGGTTTTTAATCACCTTTCATTTTTTTAAGGAGCTTCCATGCTGTTTAAAAAAGAACGCGGACTGCGGGAGCTGTACCAGAAAGATCCTGAACAGGCTGAAGCCGAGATTCTGGGTTTGGGAAACGCCATCAGTCGCCGCAACTTTTTTAAAAAGGGCGGCAGTGTGCTGGCTATGATGCTGGGTGCTCAGATTCCTTTCCTCGGAAACCTGCCCAAGGGCTTCCTGCCGGTGGCTCTCGCAGACACTACAGAACCTTTCGAGATTCCCGGCAAAAACGGATTGGTGGTGCTCAATGACCGTCCGCTCAATGCCGAAACCCCGGCGCATCTTTTGGACGATGAGGTCACCCCTGCTGACCGCCATTTTGTGCGCAATAATGGCTTGCCGCCAGACCTCTCGAACCCCGCCGATATCGCTGGCTGGACGCTGACGGTCGATGGCGAAGTACACAAACCGCTCAAGCTGACCCTCGATCAACTGCGCCGCTTTCCAAAACAGACTTTGCAACTGACAGTAGAATGCGGTGGCAATGGTCGCGCCGGATTTTATCCCCCCGCAAAAGGCAATCAGTGGACCTTTGGGGCGGTAGCCTCGCCGCGTTATACCGGGGTCCGTTTGAAAGACGTGCTGGAGCAGGCAGGACTAAAATCGTCCGCCATGTACACCGGCTATTACGGAAAAGATTTGCACCTGACGGGCGACCCCGGTCGCGTCCCCATTTCCCGTGGTACGCCAATCGCAAAAGCGCTGGCCCCGCACACCCTCATCGTCTGGGAGATGAACGGTAAGCCCCTGCCCACTCTGCACGGTTACCCTCTGCGGCTGGTGACACCCGGTTGGCCGGGCTCGACCTCGATCAAATGGCTACGCCGCATCTGGGTACGCGACCGTGTGCATGATGGACCCAAAATGACCGGCTACGCCTATCGAATTCCAAAGTACCCGGTAGAACCCGGCACGCATGTGCCGGAATCCGACATGGCGATTATCGAATCGATGCCGGTGAAATCACTCATCACCTTTCCAAAGTCCGGCCTCACCCACGCCAAAGGTCAAGAGCTCATCGTACGCGGTCACGCCTGGGCCGGAGATTTGAGTGTCAGCCGGGTTGACCTGTCGATTGATTTTGGCGCGACCTGGATTCAGGCAAAAATGAAACCTCTCGCCAATCCTTTTGCCTGGCAGAACTGGCAGACATCGGTGGCCTTCCCGTCTGCCGGCTACTACGAAGTGTGGGCGCGCGCGACCGACAGTGTCGGGACGATGCAACCGATGGTCATGCCAGGATGGAACCCCAAGGGCTACCTCAACAATGCGATGCACCGCATTGCCGTCCGGGTGGCGTAGAGGTGATACCCATGCGACGATTTATCTTCCTGTTAACAATCATCCTGATGGCTGTTGGCACCTCTCCCATGGGTGCGACAGCGGAAACACGCTTGCAGACAGGCAAAGGCCGTGATCTGGTGCTCGACACCTGCACCCTCTGTCATTCAGAATCGCTACTATTGAACAACAGAATGACGCGTGAACACTGGGATGAAACCATCACCTGGATGCAGGAAAAGCAGGGCCTCTGGCAACTCGACCCAAAAGATCGCACAACCATTCTCGATTATCTGGCGAAGTATCAAGGGGTGCCGGGCGCAGGAAAAAGCAGTCGTACGGGATCGGCCCTGTACCGTTATCATTACCCGCCGAATCCTTTGGTTAAGCAGAAATAATCGTTAAAACTAAAACCATCTCAAATACTTTGAGGCTTAAAAAATTACTGCCAGAAATAATTTCCGGAGGGTGTTTTTATTGAGGCCGATCAATTGTGTTGCCGACTTCAGGTAGGTATAATCGCCTTTTTCCCCTGACTCCTGCAAAAGAGCTTTATCTCCCATGAAAAAATATAAAACGACTTCGCAAAGCAAATACCTGCTCCACTTTATGGGGCTGGCACTCGGCATGATGTTGGTAGTCCCGGCGGTGCAGGCAGAAGATTTTTCTACTTTGCCGGATGACGATCAATTGGCCATGCATCAAGGCCGGGCGCACGGTGGGCGCTACGAGCGGCATTCTCTTCACCATGGTATGGGCCGCGCCGGCAAAGGCTTTTGTCCGCAAAGCCGTGCGACGGCTGAAGCTCCGGATGATATCCTCAATTTAAAAAACCCAGTGGAGGCGAACCTTAAAAGTCTCAGGGAAGGTGAAAATCTGTTTCACTACAAATCCTCGCCGACCTCGTGCAAGGTGTGTCATGGGTCCAACGGTAACGGACTCGGTATGATGGCCCAAGGCGAGGGGCCGATGCCTCGCAATTTCACCTGCAAGAAAACCATGGCCTCCATCACCGATGGGCAAATGTTCTGGATCATCAAGAACGGCTCACCCGGAACCCGCATGCCGCCCTATAAAATGTTTCTCACCGACGATCAAATCTGGAAACTGATCCTCTACGTCCGGACGTTTAATATTCAAAAACGCAAATAGGTGCTTGCGCGGAGCCTGCCCTGAGCCTGTCGAAGGGGCTAACGCAAAACAGAAAAAATATCGCATGTCATTCTGATGAACCCGAAGGGTGAGGAAGAATCTCGCCTTGGATTCAAGCTTTTTCGTTGTCACCTTGAGCCCGGTCGAAAGGCGGCAACGAGGTTCAAGGTCTTCATTTCTCCTCACTCCCCCACGCAAGGTGGGGGTCATTGTTTGGATGACCCCTGGTTTATGGTCTGAATGATATGTTTTTAGTGTCCTGAGGCTTATACTTGGATTATTCGGGTGGAATATTTTTATCGTCTGAATCAAGTATAGGAACAGTCAGGTTTCCCTAAAATAGCAGTAGGAAAATAACTGAAGGAGGAGTGCCATGTCAGGGTGGAACCTTTTCAAAATGATAATGATCGGGGCCATGGTCTGGTCGCTGGGCGGGCTCATCATCGCACCGATACAGGCTCAGGCAGGGGTCGATGCCAAAGAATTGATCGACAACACCTGCTCCACCTGCCACCGTTTTTCAGGGGAACCTGTGAGCCGCTTGAAACTGAAAGCACCCGACCTCAAATGGGGTGGCAACAAGTATCAACACAACTGGCTGGTTGGGTTTCTGGAAGGTAAAGAGGAACTGCTTTATCCCAACGGTTACCGTTGGGACATTCAGCGCAAACAAGCCGACCATGTGAAACTGAACGCCGAACAGGCAAAAGCAGTCGCACAATATTTTGAAAAGAATTTGCTCGACTCCCGCATCGAAAAAAACGCGTTCAGTATAGACAAGTTGACCGAGCGCGAAGTAGAACTGGGTGCCGGACTGTTCAAGGAGTACTCCTGTCTCGGTTGTCATCAGGTGAAGGAAGACGGCAAAAAAATCGGCGGACCCATCAGTGCCAACCTGTACAACTCAGGTAAACGCTACAACTTCGACTGGCTGTTCCGCTTCGCTCTCAACCCGCAGGATTTCACGCCACACAGTGGCGAATATCTGGCGGATATCAGTCCGCTCAAACTGCGCCACCTGCTGGGCTACCTGATGACGCTCGGGGTCGACAACTATCCTCTGCATGTGCCGTGGGAAACTCCGGCGTTCAAGCAAACCAACACGGACAACGGCAAGCTGTTGTACAAACAATACTGCGTGCAATGCCATGGTGCCGAGGGTGCCGGTGATGGCGTCGGGGCACTGGGATTGACCAATCCACCGCCAGCAAACCATGCCAAGATGGCTCTGAGTGAATTGCCGATGGACTATCTTTACAACGTGGTTTATTACGGCGGCAAGAGCGTTGGTAAATCACCAAACATGCCCGACTGGGGCCTTACCATTCACGGTCAGGATTTTGTCGACCTCATCGCTTTTCTGCGCACGAATTTTAAAGGCGGGAATGAGCCGGAAGTGGTCGCGAGTTCTGCGGGTGCTTCCTCAGGCGATTGTACGCAACCACGAAAAACCAAAAAAGCACCAGCCAGTTTTTTGAACAAGAAAAATCCGGTGTCGGACTCAGCATCCAATATCAGTGCCGGAAAAAAATTGTTCATGAAGGATGCTAAACCCGTGTCCTGCCTGCAATGTCATGGCAAAAAGGGCGATGGTCGAGGTCCGCTGGGCGGCGGACTCAAACCAAAACCGCGCGACTTCACTTGCGCTCCCATGATGAGTAAAATTTCTGACGGGCAAATGTTCTGGATCATCAAAAAGGGATCCAAGGGCACTGGCATGATGCCGTTCAACAGCCTCAAGGACAAACAGATCTGGCAGGTCATCCGGTATCTGCGCACCCTCGAAAAATGAGGGCACGCAACTCTCTTGAATGATCGAACAGTTTGAACAGGGAGTCCCGTCTGTTAATCTTCAAGTTAACAGGCAGGACTTTTCTTTTGGAAGGAGCAGGTTATGCGGCGTGTTGTATTGGTACTTGTCGGGACATTGGTTTTAATGGGAGGCTGTGCCCCGGCGGTGCCTTCTCTTTCTTCGGTGCATGCAGAAGAGGTCGCCTCTCAAACCCAATCATCAGGCGATTGTACCCAACCACGCAAAACGAAAAACGCGCCTGGAGTTTTTCAAAAAAAGAAAAACCCGCACACATCCCCGTCAGCGAAAAAGGACGGCAAAGAGCTTTATCACAAGACGGCAAAACCGTTCACCTGCGAAACCTGCCACGGGGTGAAGGGCGATGGACTGGGCGACCCGGATTTCGAGAGCACGCCTCCCGCTCGCAACTTCACCTGCAAAGCGACCATGGATTCTCTTTCGGATGGCCAGTTATTCTGGATCATCAAGAACGGCTCGCCCAAAACCTCCATGCCAGCGTTCGGCGGCAACCTGTCCGACGACGACATCTGGAAACTCGTGAGTTACCTGCGCGGGTTCTCGAAATAAAACAGTTGGCGTAGAGCCTGACGGAATCGTTGAAGACGGTAACTGAAAACATTCCAAAGAAGGGGGAAGCGAAGGTGCTGGCGCGGAGCCTGCCCTGAGCCTGCCGAAGGGGCCAGCAGAGAGCAGGGGGATTAATCGTTTCCGCCACCTGTCAAAAACCAACAAACCATGAAAAAGAATTCCCTCAACCCTTACATTCCTTACGATAAATCTCTCAGGGAAATGGCCCGAAAACTCCGCAGTAACTTAACGCCTGCGGAAATAAAGTTCTGGACGACACTCCGAATCATGCCCTTCTACAAGCAATATTATTTCAATCGACAAAAACCTTTAGGAGGTTTTATCGTTGATTTTTATTGCCATAGCTTAAGACTTGTCATTGAAATTGATGGCGATACTCATAGCACAGATTCTGCGGAGTCGTACGATCAAAAAAGGACTCGTTGGTTGGAAGATCAAGGGTTACAGGTAATTCGATTTTTGAATCATGATGTATTGAATGAGATCAACGGTGTGATGGAAACACTGGAAAGAATTATTGAAAAAATATTAGCGGAAGAATCCCCCCAGCCCCCTTCCCTTCGGCAAGCTCAGGACAGGCTCCGAAGGGGGAGCTAAAATCTCGCCTTGGACTTTGATTTTAGGGGTATGCAAAATCCTACTCACCAACGCATCGAGTAACTGCTGTTACTGAATCGTGAGTTTTTTATATTTCGACCGCCGGTTTTCTTCGCGTCCGCCCAGTTCTTTTTTGCGGAACTGTTGATACTCTTCAAAATTCCCTTCAAACCAGCGCACTTTATTTTCGCCCTCGAACACCAGCAGGTGGGTGCAGATGCGGTCGAGGAAAAAACGGTCATGGCTGATGACCAGCACACAGCCGTTGAAGTTGAGGATCGCGTTTTCCAGATTGCTCAGCGTGGTGACATCGAGGTCGTTGGTCGGTTCATCAAGCAACAGCACATTACCGGAGCGGCGCAGGAGTTTGGCGAGGTGCACGCGGTTGCGTTCGCCGCCGGACAGTTTACCGACTTCTTTTTGCTGATCGGTGCCGCGAAAATTAAAACGCGACACGTAAGCCCGCGCTTTCAATTTGCGCCCGGCGATTTCAATTTCCTCATCGCCTTGCGTGATTTCCTCGAACACCGTTTTCTCCGCCGACAAGTTGTGCCGGTTCTGATCGACATAGGACAGCACCACGCTCGAACCGACCTCAAGTGTGCCGGTGTCGGGTGTGTCTTCGCCAACGATCATGCGGAACAGCGTGGTCTTGCCGGTGCCGTTGGGTCCGATCAATCCCACAATAGCCCCGCGCGGAACCGAGAAGTCGAGCCCTTCCATCAGCGGATTGCCCTTGAAGCCTTTGCCAAGGTTTTCTGCGACGATGACTTTCTCACCTAAGTTGGGGCCGGGCTGAATCTGAATGTCGAGAGAGTTATCGTCTGCGGCTTGCTGGCTTTGCGTCAGTTTTTCGTAATCGCTGATGCGGTTTTTATTCTTGCCGCGACGACCGGCCGGAGTGGCACGAATCCATTCGAGCTCTTTCTCCAATCGTTTTTGCAGGCCGGAAGCTGACTTTTCTTTTTGTCGCAAACGCTCTGCTTTTTGTTCCAGCCAGGAGGAGTAGTTGCCTTCAAACGGAATGCCGCGTCCATTGTCGAGTTCTAGAATCCATTTGGTGATGTTGTCGAGGAAGTAGCGGTCATGCGTCGAGACCAGCACATTGCCCGGATATTCCTTGAGCGTATTTTCCAGCCACTGCACCGTCTCCGCATCGAGATGATTGGTCGGCTCATCGAGTAACAGGATGTCCGGCTTCTGCAAAAGCAACCGACACAACGCAACGCGCCGTGCTTCCCCGCCAGAGAGTGTTCCCGCCACCTGGTCATCCGCCGGCAGAACGAGCGCATCCATCGCGATTTCCACTTGCCGGTCCAGCTCCCAGCCGTTGACCGCATCGATTTCATCCTGCAGTCGTCCCATTTTTTCCATGGCCTTTTCCATCTCGTCATCTTCCATCGGATTGGCCATGCTGGCACTGACATCGTTGAATTCATCGATCATTTTTTTGATTTCGCCGAATGCTTCCTCTACGACCTGCCGGACCGTTTTGTCAGCATCGAGGTTGGGCTCCTGATGTAAATAACCAATGCGCGTTCCCTTGAGTGGCTCGGCGCGGCCTTCGAAGTCCTTGTCCTCCTGCCCCATGATGCGAAACAAGGTGGTTTTGCCGGAACCGTTTTCGCCGACGATACCGATATTGGCTCCGTGGTAAAAACTGAGGTTGATATTTTCCAGAACTTTTTTATGTCCGTAGGTTTTTGTGAGTTGACTGATTGAGAAAATGTATTCGCCTGCCATGATGTTTGAGTTCTCTTGGAAAGAAGTTAAGGAGTGCGGTAGAGGACAAAGTCCAGGTCGTCGCGATAGATGATTGTGATCGTGCGGGTTTCGGCCAACCAGTTCAAAGTGCCGTGACCGTAAAATCCGATGTGAGTTGGATCGTTTTTATAATACCAGCCGCTAAATTTTTCAAGATCGGGCTTGCCGTTGGACTCCGGGTAAAACCGGGTCATGATGGCAAGAGTCCCTCCCGGTTTCAGAACATCCAGTATGCGGTCGATTTCGATTGCCGGGCACTCCAGGTGCTCGAAAGTTTCGGTTGAGATGACGATATCAAATCGCCGACCCGTGTGCCACTCCGGGAAAAAGAATTTATCATAGACCGAAGCGGTGTAGCCCCGCCTTGTCAGCAGGGTTTGCAGAACCGGTTCATAGCCGCAACCAAAATCCAGCACCGCGCCCGACTTCGGACCGTGCTCCTTGAGCAGGTCCAGCTTGGTGGTGAACATGCGGACGTAGCCCTCGTTGTCCAGACTGTTCTCATGTTCGAGATAGCGTTTCTTCTCCTCATGGGGAGAAAGGTGATGACTTGAAGGAACAAAAATGTATTGGCAGTGAGGGCAGAGAAAAAAGTCGCGTCCCCGCGATTGATGAAACCTATTGGCCAGGCCAGCGCAAAGCGGACAAATCATTCGGCGATTGTGCCATATTTGCCCGACGTTGGTAAGGAGAGCTTTGCATAACTCGAAAATTAAAAGCAAAGGCGAGATTCTTCACTTCGTTCAGAATGACATTGCGGTGGTTTAAAGTGTCACCCTGAGCCGATAGCCTGTCCTGAGCTTGTCGAAGGAAAGGGGGCTTCCACTTTTCTGTCCCTCAAGAAGCACTTATGCAAAGGTCGCCTTGGCAAGGAGAGCTTTGCATAACCTTGAAACTTATATTCCCCTCCTTCGGAAGGAGGGGATACAGGGGAGGTTGTATTGATGACCCCTCCCATACCCTCCCCTTGCAAGGGGAGGGATAATTAAACACGGTTTATTGTTTAACCACACGGTTAGTTGAGAATCCCGTTTTTGATTTTTGACTTATGCAAAGGTCGCCTTGGCAAGAGGTGTTGTGTCGGCGGAACATTTTATTAATTGGAAAACGCTCATGGAGAGGGCTATAATTCATCCTGCTCCATCCGAGCATTGCAAAATTTTACTCTCCCCATCAATCAGGAAATGAAATGGTAGCTTACGTCAACGGCAACGGCATTCGCCCCGGATATGTCATCGTCTATAATAAGGAACTGTATCGCGTGATGACGGCGGAGCACCGCACACCGGGCAACAAGCGGGCTTTTTGTCAGGCCAAGTTGCGCAATCTCTCCAATGGCAACCAGACCGAGGTCAAGTTCCGCGCGGATGAACAGGTGGAACGCGCCGCTCTGGAGCAGACCGAAATGGAATACCTGTATCAGGACACTTCCGGCTACTGTTTTATGAACTCTGAAACCTATGACCAGTTGTTTCTTGATGAAAGTGTCGTCGAAACGGTGAAACCTTATCTTCTACCCAACACTAAAGTGGTGGTCGAATTCCATGAGGAAAAGCCGCTCGGAATTTCCCTTCCGGAAACGGTTGAGTTGATCATCACCGATACCGAGCCTCCACTTAAAGGCGCGACCGCTTCCGGCAGTGGCAAGCCTGCGACCCTGGAAACGGGCCTGGTGGTCACCGTCCCCAACTTCATCGAGATCGGAGAAAAAGTGAAAGTTTCAACCACCTCCGGTCAGTATCAGGAACGCGCCAAAAGCTAAATCCTCCACGGACCTTGCGCACGACTAACGGACCTTGCGGGTGCTCCGCGCACGGCGAGCGAGGACCTCGCGGTCGGCGACGTAAAACCAGCCCGGCAATAACACAGGTGTTTTAATACACCCCTCGCTGGAACCAGATCTCGGACCTCGCGGTGTCGGCGGACGGCAGGCAGAAAAACCACCGTATGTCATTCTGAATGAAGCGGAGCGGAGTGAAGAATCTCGCCTTTGCTTTTGAATTTTGGGTTAGCTCTTTAAGAGTTTGCCCGTTAGCCCACCGCAAGGTGGGATACCAGTTAAATTTCCCGCCTACGCCCTGCAGTTCAAGTCTTTGAAGCCCAAGGTGTTATTCTTTTTTTTGATGGATTGAATTGGCGCACATTTCCTAGTAAACTAGACGGACGTTCTGTTAATCGTGACGGAAACGCAAGGCCGGTTCACCGACCTCCCCCCGTTTGACACATCATTAGGAAACTCACCCATGCCTGAAATTGGTTCCGTAGCCCCGCTAAGTATTATAGACATGATTATGCGATCCAGTTGGGTTGCGCAGGCGGTCCTGCTTGTTCTGCTCATATTTTCCATTGTTTCGTGGGCCATCATCTTCAGCAAATGGGCCGGGTATCGCCGAGCCCGCAAGGAAGACAAAAAATTTCTCGATGTCTTTCACAAGAGTGAAAGTCTCACCAACATTTACAACCTGTCGCGCGAGCTGAAACACAGCCCGGTGGCACGTGTCTTTCTTACCGGTTACCACGAGTTGTATGTCTTTCAGGAAATGGCGCGCGAAGAAAGGCAAAACGGGTCCGACGTGTTGAGTGCAGTCGACCTCAAAGGCATTGAGCTTGCGCTCAACAAAGCCGTCAATCGTGAAGTGGAGCGTCTGTCCAGCAAGCTTGATGTGCTGGCAACGACCGGTAGCACCACGCCATTCATTGGATTGTTCGGCACGGTCTGGGGCATCATGGCCTCCTTCCGCGTGATTGGCGTGAAAGGTTCCGCCAGCATTGGTGGCGTGGCACCAGGCATCGCCGAGGCTCTCATCGCAACCGCCGCCGGACTCCTCGCCGCTATCCCGGCAGTTATTTTTTACAACTTGCTGAACAACAAGGTGCGCATTCTGGGTGGGGTGATGGACGATTTCGCCCGCGACTTTGCTTTCATGGCCGAGAAAAATTTTATGGAGCCGAAAGTGCACCGCCGTCCTGAAAAAGAAATGTCGGTGGAATGATGCGCCGTCGCGACTATCGATTAATGGCTGAGATCAATGTCACGCCTCTGGTGGATGTCATGCTGGTCCTGCTGGTGATCTTCATGATCACGGCACCGCTGATGCAACACGGCATCGATATCGAATTACCACAGGAAACCACGTCCGCCGTTCAGGTGTCGGACAAGACTCCGACCATTTCACTAAAACCCAACCGGTCGATTTACTGGAACAAGGACGAAGTGACCACCCTGCCGAACCTGACAGAAAAACTGAAGAGCTACCAGGCCTCCAAAAAGAACGGAGCTATTTATTTCCGCGCAGACCAGGCACTGGAATATGGATTTGTGATGAAAGTCATGGCCACCATCCGTCGTGCCGGGGTGCAGAACATCGGCATGATCACCGAACCTGAGCAATGAGTTACGCACAACCACAGCCGGTCTCACGTTACAACGAGATGCTGGTCACGTCGGTTTTTGTTCATTGCCTGATTTTGGGGACCATTATGTTCCTACCCAAATCGGACTGGAAGAACAAGCTGATAAAACCTGCCACCCTGCAGGTCCGATTTATAGAGAGCCCGGTTGCGACACCGTCAAAACCTGTTCCACAGAAACAGGTCGAATCCAAAGTAGAGAAGGTGAGCAAACCTCCACCCCCGCTGGCGAAAAAAGAAGTCAAGCCGACTTTGAAAAAAGCGGTTACGGTGAAGCCGCAAAAAAAAGTGGCGGTGACAAAACAGAGCAAAGTAAAACAGCCAAAACCGGTCATAAAAAAACTCGTAAAACCTGTAGCAACACCAAAAAAACCACCGGCTCGTTCTGTGCAAAAACCGCTCGCGAAATCCGCTCCGGCTCCTGTTCCTACTGTGGTGCCGCCGGTTTCTCCATCCAAGAATTTGTTTAAAGAACTGGATCAGGTGGCTGTTTTACCCAGGAAAAAAGCGACACCGGTTAAGCCAAAAAAAATCGATACCTTTCTGGAGGAACAGGTTCGGGAACTGGAAGCACTTAAATCCTCTTCCGTACCGACCAAAGTAATTCAAAGAACTCCGCTGGCAACACCGACACTTAAAAAAATCCCGCAGTCCTCGGGTGCGCCGACGGAACAACATAAGGAATTTGAAAAGTTACTGACGACAGAAGCCAGGGCCCGTCCATCCGTTGCGCCGGGTAAGCCTTTGCCGGGTCCTCAGCTGACGGATGAACTGGAGTCGATCTCCCAGTTAAAGGCCAAGCGGACGGTGGCCCCTTCAACGGTGTCGATACCGAAAACAATGCCGGGGCAGGTAAACACCGCGCCGACTCAGGAATTGGAAAGTATTAAACAGGAACTGGCGGCCCTCAAGCAGGGAGATATCAAGGTAGATATCAAAGTGGGGGCACCCGCAAATAAGGATTCCGCTCCTGCATTTAAAAGCCAGACCCGGGGGCTGAGCGCGCTGGACCCCACAAAAAATTATGTCGTTGCCACTCTGCCGCAGAGGTTGAGTAAACCCTTGCCAGGAGGATCCCCTGAGGCGGACAAACTCTCGGAATACGTGGCGGCCATTCAGGAAAAAGTTTACAGTAACTGGAAAAGCCCGGTCGGTGCCGAACACAATCAGGTGAAGGCATCTTTTGTGGTTTTTCCGGTGGGCAAAATAGATCGCCCGTCCCTGGTACAAAGCTCCGGAAACGAAGTGCTGGACAGTCTTGCGCTTCGGGCCATCAGTGCCTCCGAACCGTTCCCTCCATTCCCCAAGGAATTGAAGGAACCCAACCTTCACATCGTCGTCCACTTCCGCTATGTCTATCAAGAATAATAAATCCCATCTGACTTCCCTGTGTTTGTTTGTTGCCCTCTTACTCAATGCCTCATGGGCCATTGCGCAGTCTGATGTCCTCATTGATCTTTCGATGAAGACGCAGTCGGAGGTGCGCATTGCCGTCCCCGAATTTGTTCAGTTAAAAGGTAGTAATGATTCCAGCGGCGTGGGTCGCGAAGGCCGTGAAATTTTAGAAAACGACCTTAAGTTGTTCGAGTTGTTTCTGCCTGTACGGCACAGTGTGTACCGTGCACAGGCGACGCGCGAGCGCAACTCCGGCAAAGTCGATTATGGCGAATGGAACGGGCTCGGCGTGCAATGGTTGATCAAGGCGCAGTATCAGGTGAATGGTGCCGACAATAATGTTTTCATCTTCCGTTTGTACGATGTGGTCAACGAGCGGTTCATCGTTGGCAAGCGTTACCGGGGCAAACGCCCGTGGGTGAGGCGCATGATGCACCGTTTCGCCGATGAGGTGATGGAACAATTGACCGGCAAACGGGGCGTGGCGGAAACGCAGATCGCCTTTCTCGCTCAGCAGGGAACCAGCGGCAAGGAAATGTATGTGGTGGATTTCGACGGCTACAATCTGAAGAAAGTGACGCGGGAGCAGGCGGTCATGCTGGCACCCGACTGGTCGCCGGATGGCAAGGCCATCGTGTTCACTTCCTTTCGCGATCATAACCCGGACCTGGTGATGGTCGACCGTTCCGGCAAAAAGCGAAAAGTATTACTGCAACTGCCCGGCCTCAACAGCGCGCCAGCCTGGTCACCGGACGGCGAAAAAATTGCGCTGGTGCTCAGCAAGGATCAAAACTCAGAGATTTATCTGCTCGACAAGTTTGCCAATCTGAAACGACTCACCAAACATTTCAATATCGACACCTCCCCCTCCTGGTCGCCGGACGGAAAAAAAATCGCGTTTGCCTCCGACCGGTCAGGCACCGGGGCACCGCAGATTTTTATTATGGATGCCCGTTTGGGCGATAGAAATGGAGTGAAGCGCATTACCTTTTCTGCAAATTACAATGACAACCCCGCCTGGTCGCCGGGAGGAGACAAAATTGCCTACACCGCATTGGTGAAACGCCGGTTTCAGGTCAAGATTTATGATCTCGACAAAAAGAAGACCTACGACCTGACCACGGGCAGGGGAAATAAAGAGGCTCCGGCCTGGTCGCCGGATGGACAATTTGTCGCTTTCCGGGTTGAGCAGGGAGGAAAGTCAGCTATTCACATAAAACGGGTGGGTTCCAAGAAAAGTCGCGCCCTGACTTTTGCCCCGCTGGCGGCATTGAGTCCGACTTGGTCTCCCTACTCGCGTTAATAAAAGAGCGCGAAAATCAAACTTTTTGAAAAAGCAGGGCCTTTTTGCCAACTTACATTTACACAAGAAATAAATATGTTGCACAGAAAGGCTTGTACGAAACCCCGAATTGCTTTAAAATAATGAGTAGGTAATCCGCAACTCTTTGAATTAATTGCTTGATATGAATCCCCAAAGAAAGGGTGGCGCGAAGGGTCCGAACTCCGGACTGAGGAATTGAATAAAATAAAATTGTTTAAAATTTGTTTAAATTAATATTTCGAATTTTAAGGTCATCGGGTTCCAGGTTCGGTTTCCATTACCTCAGGTTGGGTTCCTGAGGTTGAGGAAAACCTGCCCTATTGAATTTCCAACTTTCCAATTTTCAAAGAGGTCCAAAAGCTATGAAGTTGACGACGAAGAAAAATTTCACAAGAAGCATCATCGGTCTGGGAGTGGCCTTGCTGATGATGGGGTTTGCTACAGGTTGCTCCAAGCAATTACTGCCGCCGGAGATTGAGGCGAGCAATGGTGGTGCCAGTGGTTTTCAAACCAGCCTGTCCGAAAATGGCGGGGGCATCAACGAGGGCAATGTTGGTGGCGGAAACACCGGCAGTGGCAATGGAAGTGGTGGCGGAACCGGAGGTTCAGCTGGAGAAGGTTTCAACATTTCCGAACAAAATGAAGGCTTCCCGGGTGGTGGTAGTGGCTCTGGAACTGCTAATGGCGGTCCCGGATTTATTCAGGAAGGAAATATTGCTGAAGGCGATCCCGGCTTTGCTGGCTCCGGCCCCAACTTTTCCGGTAGTGAAGATGGAAACTTCGGTAGCGGTTCCGGGCCGATGCCTGGTAATGGTTCTGCTGGTTGGGCACCGAAAGACGGATCGGGTTTTGGTTCTGGGTCGGGTTCTGGATCTGGATCGGGTTCTGGTTCCGGTGGATCTTTCGCAACCTTTGGTTCTGGAGGTGGCGCTGGCGGTACCGGTCCTCTGGGTGAGGGCCAAGGCGGTTTGCCTGATACGAGCATGGACACCCGTCCCTTCCACACAGGTCCTACTGGAGCACCCGGTTCTTCCGCAGGTTCGTCAGGTGGTTCCATGGCGGCGGGTGGTGGCTCAACAATGGGAGGTATGACCCAGCAGGAAGCTCGTCTGGCAGATTTTATGGATTCTCAGGACTTGAATGACATCCATTTTGCCTACGACCAGTACGACCTGACCGAATCAAGCAAGGAGGTTCTTCGCACCAATGCGGATTGGCTAAATTCTAATCCCACTGCCCGTATCGAAATCCAGGGGCATTGCGATGAACGCGGAACCAATAACTACAACCTGGGACTCGGCGAACGCCGGGCTCTGAGTACGAAAAAATTCCTCACTGCGCTGGGTGTCGATGCCAACCGCATTTTCACCATCAGCTATGGTGAAGAAAAACCGTTCTGCTTCGATAGCAACGATGCCTGCTGGAATAAAAACCGGCGTGCTCATTTTATGGTAGCCCGTTAATCACCTCGTTGATTACTGGACCTGTACCTCTTCGTCGATCGACCGCAATGGGAGTTTTCCCATTGCGGTCGTTTTTTTTTGATCGTCCACCTTCCGGTGGGGGTAATGGGCTGACCCTTCAAGAGCAGACAATATATCCTGAGCGCATCGCAGAATATTTTCGCGTCAGCCGACCGCAAGGCCCGGCAAATACCCGCATTTCGTGGTACGCTAAACTCACCTTACGGTCCTCCGCGGACTGCGAACGTGTCAATCGTTTTTGAGCAGACACTAATTTTAAATCGCAACACCATGTAGAGGGCTGGGTTGGTTTTTCTCCTGGCCACTTTGCTGGAGGATTGACGAGGAATGAACGCCTTGAACCTCGTTGCCGCCTTTCGACCTGGCTCAAGGTGACAACAAAAAGGCTAAAGTCCAAGGCGAGATTCTTCACCTTCGGTTCAGAATGACATGCCAGGGTTTTCTTTTCTATCCGCCGTGCGCGGAGCACTACCTTGCGCCACTCGCCGTGGGGGCGACGGGCCAACCGTTTGTGAATACAAAAATCACTTTTGTGAACATTAAATTGTTTTCTTGTAACCGACCGTAAGGTCCGGCGAGCACCACCCCATCGTCAACTCCTTTTTCGGATGTGAACTATGAAACGGCTTTTAAATTTCCTTTGGATCAGTATTTTTCTGTCTTTGGTTTTTTCGGCGAGCCCAGCTTCGGCCCAGTTGTTTGGCAGTGATGAAAAGAACTGGGAAAAGGTATTGATCGAACTCAAAAAAATCAATGCCCGTCTGGTGTCCTTGCACAATAAGGATTTGCCAACCTTGCACCGTAATCAGGCTGAAATGATGGATCAGGTGGGAAGTCTGCGCAATATGTTGCCTGGCATTCAGGGGAAAATGGAGGAACTCCGGAGCAACCAGTCCGATCAAATGAGTGGAATCCAGAATCGTATCGGTCAGATTGAATCCTTTGTTCAGGGTGAAATGTCCCGGCAGGGTGACCTGCAGAAAGCCGAGTTGTCCGGGTTTAAAAAAGATGTCGCCGACAAATTCGACCAGCTCCGTCAGGGGATGGCGCAGGATATGGAACAGATGGCGACCGCCAACCAGGGTCAATTTCAGCAGATGACGCAGAATAACGAGGCGGCGTTGACAGCGATGAAACTGCAAATGGACAAACAGGCGGACAAGACCGGACAGGTGATCGGTCACCTGAGCAAAATTCTGGAGGCGAATGCCAGTCAATTCCAAACACTCAATACGCGGATGGACAGCCTCAATCAAATGGTGATGACCAATTCGCAGGCACTGAATTCAGGCTTTGTCGCGATCGAATCCAACAACCGGGTGGTCAATGCCAACACGGACACCATCACCCGTGTGCTCAAAAAAGGATTCACCGAACAGGAAAAAGTTCAGGTGGCGGTCGCCACACTCGGGGCTGAAATATCAAAAGCGCAGGACAATATTAAATTGACGCGGGATACGATTGGCTTGCTCAAGGGAATTATCGACCCCAAACTCGATGCGCTGACGCGAGGGCAGGCAACACTTCAAAACGGACAAAGCACCGTCCAGCAATCGGTCGTGAGTGGCCAGAAACAAATCGCCGACCAGGTAGGAGCGATGCAAGCCGGTCAGGTTCAGATCACAGAGCGTTTCAATAAACTGGTCGAAACAACTCAGGCGATGCTGACCCACTCCGGTCAGGTCGGAGAACAGTTGAACCAACTCGGTGGAAAAGTGGTAAGCGGTCAAGGGGACATGCAGTTGAACAATCAGAAACTGGGCAAGCTGATCGATATCCTCAAAGCCATGGCTCAGGAGCAACAGAAGTTTGACCACCTTCTCAACGGTCAGGGCAAGATTCAAACTTCCCTCGCAAGCGATCAGCAGAAGATTGACAACCTCATCCTCGGGCTCGGTCAAGTACACAAGATGGCTTCTGGTGAGGAGCAGAAGATCGACAATCTCATTCTCGGATTCAGTCAGGTACACAAGATGGTTTCCGGTGAGGGGCAGAAATTGGATCAGTTGATCAACGGTCAGAACGAAGTGCGGAAGGCGGTCATCGCCACATCCGCCCAGTCTGGGCAGGTGCTGTCAGCCAGTCTGGAAGTAGAAAAAACCGTGACCGGTTCGTCTGCGCGAATGGAACATATAATGAAAGGCAACCAGGCGTTTCAGGAAGCACTGGCAGATCTCAGGCGAAAAGCCAATGTCAACATTTCCAGGAACGATGCTATCCTGAAAAAATTAAAATGATCCGGCCTTGCTAGCACAAAAAAATTTTGTGACGCTCCAAATCAAAAGTAAAAGTGTTTTAATATTTTCCCTTCCAGGGTGACCTTTGCATAACCCAAAAAATAAAAAGCAAAGGCGAGATTCTTCACTCTGCGGAGTTTATCCTGAGCCTGTCGAAGGGCGTCGTTCAGAATGACAGTTCGTTATTTTTATTTGTCACCCTGAGCTTGTCGAAGGGGGACTTCCTCTTTTCAGTCCCTCAAAAAGTACTTATGCAAAGGTCTCCCTTCCAAGGGGGATTGGACACTACAGGTAACCGATGGCACGAACCAAAACCGAACACGTCTGCCAGAGTTGTGGTCACCGCGCTCCCAAGTGGCTTGGCAAATGCCCGGAGTGTGGCGACTGGAACAGCTTTGCCGAAGAGGTTCTGCGCCCGGCCTCCCAGCCCAAAAATAATAGAAGCCGATCATCCTCTGCCGCGCCCGCGAAAGTAATGTCGATCACCGATGTTTCACCCTCAGCGGCTGTCCGTCTGAGTTCCGGGATCGATGAACTCGATCGCGTACTGGGCGGCGGGCTGGTGCCGGGTTCTCTGATTTTACTGGGCGGCGATCCGGGGATCGGCAAGTCCACCCTCGTTCTGCAAAGTTTGTTCGAAATGGCCAAGGCGGGCCACCCGGTACTTTATGTTTCCGGTGAGGAATCGCCGGAGCAGATTCAACTGCGCGCCAGCCGGTTGAACCGTCTATCCAAAAATTTTCGCGTGTTTTCTGAAATCTGCCTAGAAGATATTCTGCGGGTGCTCGATGAAGAAAACCCATCGGTGCTCGTCCTCGATTCCATCCAGACATTTCACACAGCGGATCTGCCCTCTGCCCCCGGCAGTGTCGGGCAGGTGCGCGAGGTGGCGTTCAAGGTGTTTCAGGAATGCAAATCGCGCGGCTTGCCGGTCTGGATCATCGGTCACATCACCAAAGAAGGGGCCATCGCCGGGCCCAAATCGCTGGAGCACATCGTCGACACGGTATTGTATTTTGAAGGCGAGCGCGGCAATCATTTCCGAATACTGCGCGCGATCAAAAATCGTTTCGGAGCGACTCCCGAGATGGGTGTGTTTGAGATGAGCGATGAAGGTTTGCGACCGGTGGCGAACCCTTCCGAATTATTTCTGGCAGAGCGACCGAAGGAAAGTCCCGGTTCCGTCATCGTCACCACTCTGGAAGGGACGCGCCCGCTGTTGGTTGAAGTGCAGGCCCTGGTCAGCTCTTCCGCCTCCATTGGCATGCCACGTCGCATGGCTTCCGGAGTCGACCCGAATCGCATGTCGCTGTTGGTGGCAATCCTCGAAAAACGATCAGGATTGCACTTGCAGGGCGAGGATATTTTCGTCAATATTGCGGGGGGATTGAAAGTGACCGAACCGGGGATCGACCTCGGCATGGCAGTCGCCATTGCCGGTAGTTTTCAGAATAAGGCGATCGACCCGCTGACGGTGTTGATCGGCGAGGTCGGGCTGACGGGCGAGGTGCGATCGGTCGGGCAACTCGAAGTGCGCTTGCAGGAAGCATCGCGACTCGGCTTCACCCGTTGCATTGTCCCGCAGATCAATAAAAACGCCAACCTGAAACCCCCAGCCGGATTACAACTCGTGCAGGTCGCCTCGCTGGAACAGGTCTTCGATACCGTGTTTGAATAGGACAAAATCAGATGTCAGGTTGGAAACATGTTTCAGCGATCATCACAGCCGGTGGACGCGGCGTGCGTATTGGCGGGGACGTGCCCAAACAGTTTCTTGAATTGAGCGGCAAACCGATTCTCGAACACACGCTGGAAAATTTTCAAGCGACCGGGCTCGTCGATGAAGTACTGCTAGTGGTACCTGCCGATTCCGTATCACAGGTTGAAAAAGACTACGCCCGTTTCAACGGCTGGTTGACGCGGGTGGTTGCCGGGGGGAAAGAGCGTCAGGACTCT
The DNA here is from genome assembly GCA_029261535.1 of Nitrospinaceae bacterium. GTDB lineage: Bacteria > Nitrospinota > Nitrospinia > Nitrospinales > Nitrospinaceae > Nitronauta. Next base: position 37,680 of record JAJDBF010000017.1, read on the forward strand.
GTCGGCAATGGCCTGAATTCACTTGGCCCCTCAGCGGATATCGTGCTGGTGCATGACGGGGTGCGACCCTTTGTGACGCACGAAATGTTGCAGAAATCCATCGCCACCGCGCATGAACACGGCGGGGCGATCTGCGCTATTCCCGTCAGTGACACGTTAAAGCGCGCCGACGCAAACGGCGTGGTGTCGGAAACCATCGACCGGCAAGGCCTGTGGCGCATGCAGACACCGCAAACCTTTTCACGCGGCATACTGGAAGAGGCCTTCGAACAAGCGCGGGCCGATGGATTTTACGGCACCGATGAAGGCATGCTGGTGGAACGGCTGGGACGACCGGTGAAACTTGTCACCGGCTCCGAGTTCAACATCAAGATCACCCGTCCGGAAGACCTGGTTCTGGCAAAACGCATCGCCACTTTCTGGCAGGACTACGTGAGGCAGACAAAATGAAAAATATTATGGTGGCGCTGGCCGGGCTGGCCAGCCTGATTTACCTGATCAACCCGACGGCGGGAATCATTGAAATCATTCCGGACAACCTGCCGATCATCGGCAACCTGGATGAAGGCACCGCCGCCGCAGTGCTTCTTGCGGCTCTTCGATACTATGGCGTTGACCTGACAAATTTTCTGCGCAAGGGTATCAAGGAACCCGACGACAAGGACGCTCCAGAAAAATGATGTCTGGCGGTTTTGATCTGCTTCTCCTCGTTCAAACTTGCATCTAAATTACAATGAACTCAAGTGCCATCAAATTCCTGATCCAACTCATCATTCGAAAAATAACTGGAAGGAGAATCCCCATGCTTTCCGTCGGAACCGAAGCACCCGATTTTCTGGTCAACGACCACAACGGCAATCGCATCACCTTGAAAGAACAACGCGGCAAAAAAGTCATCCTCTGGTTTTATCCCAAGGCAGACACCCCCGGTTGCACCATGGAAGGTCAGGGGTTCCGCGATGACTATCAGCAGATTCAGGAAAAGAACACGGTAGTGTTCGGCATCAGTCTCGACAACGAAACCGACAACAAGGCCTTCGCCGAAAAATTTGATTTCCCCTACCCTCTGCTGTGCGATACCGGGCGTGAAATCGCTCTGGCCTATCAGGCGATCCAAAGCAAGGACGATGGTTACGCCAACCGCATCACCTACGTGATCGACGAAGCCGGAAAAATCGCCGAGGCGATCGATCAGGTGGACACCAAAACACATTCCAAAGATTTATGCTCGCGTATGTGACGGGGGGATTGTCGGGGTTGACCCCTTGACTTCGGCCCGATACTATACGGTTTTTTTACACACGGAGCGGTCATGGCCTATAAAGATTATCTGAAGTTTGCCAACGAACTGAGTGCGAAGGAGCGTAGCAAAAAACGTTCTCTCCTGAGCGAACCTATCTCTCAGGTCGATTTCGACAAGATCAAAAATGTGGCGGATCTTGTCGAGGCCTATCAGAACTCCTCTATTCAGGCACGCAACATCGGTGCCTGTGCAGACATTTTTGTCCGCATGCTGGAAGACAAGGAACGCCCGACGATCATGCTGGGCCTTGCCGGGCCTCTCATTGCCGCCGGCCTCAGAAAAGTTCTGCGGGACATGATCCACCACAACATGGTGGACGTGATCGTTTCTACCGGCGCGGTTTTATATCAGGATTTTTATCAGGCGATGGGGGCTCAGCATTATCGCGGCACACCACATGCCGATGACACCAAACTGCGCGACATGCTCATCAACCGTATCTACGACACCTATGTGGATGAGGAAAAGTTTGCACAGTTCGATTCCTTCATCGGGGAATTTGCAGACGGTCTGGAGCGGCGCGCCTATTCGTCCCGCGAGTTTATAAGCCTGTTGTCTGAAGAGATCGATGACAAGGATTCCATTCTGGTGACGGCGCGGAAGAAAGGCGTTCCCATTTTCTGTCCGGCGATTGCCGATTCGAGTATCGGCATTGGCCTGACCGAACATTATTATCAATCGCGCAAAACCGGCAAACAGCCGATCACCATCGATGCCATTCGCGACAACTATGAAATCACGCAGATGGTGGTGAAGTCCAAACGCACCGCCGCATTTTATGTGGCAGGGGGTGTGCCGAAAAATTACATCAACGATTCGATTGTGATGGCTTATGTGTTCGGCAAGAGTACCGGCGGTCACAAGTACGCATTGCAGATGACCACCGAGGCGCCGCATTGGGGGGGCTTGAGCGGCAGTACCCTGGCGGAGGCGCAGTCCTGGGGCAAGATCAACAAGAAAGCAAATTTCTGCCAGGCGTTCGTGGAGCCGAGCGTATCGCTTCCTTTGATCGCAGGTTACGCGATGCAGAAAAAAGCATCGAAGAACCGGACGCGTCTGTCGATCAAATGGGACGGCGATAAATTAAAAGAACTAAAAGTAATCAAGAAAAAGGCGCGATAGGTTTCAAGTTCTTTTATAAGGGCTGGGGAGTCTAAAATGAGGGCGGCTTTCTTCCAATAGCGGACATTATAAACGCCACGCTCAGCGGCAAATTTATCTGACAGCACACCTTGTTATTCTATGTATTGCTTAATGGTTTTGGTCTTCTGGTTTTTCAAAAAGTAACTTTTCCATCCCCAAAATAGATTGTCCAAAATTGAAAATCAGTTGTTCGCCTTGTCTCAGAAACGACTTGCTCTCGTCAATTTCGGCGAGCTTTAAGGCATCTCTTATCTTCGAACTGGTCGGGTGTGCATCACCTAATCGCATGTCATATGTGCCAACAATTACGCCGAAAACGCGATGAGCTTTTTCAGCCCCGACCCTCTTGGCTAAAATATCCTGAAGAAGCTTGTTCGAACTGAGTTCTTCCTTTTTTGAATGTGTTGACAGCTTGCGGAGCTCACGTACATCAAGCCGATCTGAAAAAACACGAATAAGCTCTTTGGCTAATCTCAACAATGATGCCTGATCTTTACTCGCGAAGCGGGAAACCTCCTGCATTACTGCTGAATCATCTATGTCGCGAGTGAACAGAGAAAAGCTGAATTTCTCGCGAAAACCCGCTTCTAGCATCCTCATACTTTTGAGTAGCATGTCCTCAACTGCATGAGTAGATGCTGGCTGAGCATTAACCTGAGCTGCTAGCAACTCACTTGAAACTTTCCCATCCGGGGCAATGTTATGAGCGGCCCAAATATGCTGCTCCCATGCGGCAAGGCAGGCAATATCTTTAGCGTAGACTGTTATCAAATCTGAAGAATTAATGCCAAAGTGCGTTACGTACCCGGAGGTGGAGTGAAGGCCGCCTGTCTCCGCCGTAAACCACTTAAGAGAAAATCCTCGAAGACCGAGAAGTTCATTGACTGCGTTTGAGCGGAACCAGAGCCATCGACCAATGTCTTCATCGTCTAAATCGGCTGACGCCATGCGAGTCCCGTCAGTCTCCACTATGAATTGTGGAAGATTCGTATCTGCATCTCCCCGAACACGCATGCTCTTCCCTTGATGTTCAATCCATTCGTCTCGCCAAAACTCGCCCTCTACCCGCACACCTTCGTAACCGCTCCGGTGTCCATGCGAGGTTTCATAGTCGGTATTGGCATCATTTTCTGGCCCCATTACTGGGGCATCTTCATCTTCATCAACATCATTTCGCCAGACCCGAAACGAAGCAAAACTTCCCCCAAATACACCATTCAAGCTGCGAATCCTGAGCTCAAATCGTCCGCCGTCTCGCTGTTCTTGCTGATCTACTAAATTAGCGTATTCACTACTTTCAACCGAAGAGACATTTTCCACTCTTTGGCGGTAGTAAGAGAGCCGAAGTGATAAGTTCCTTGCTGCCAGATAATCGAGAAGAAACTCTCGCTTAATCTCGATCCGTCGATGCTCGCCCTTTTCATCAAGAACCTCCCGAGCCACCACAACGAAATTCTCTTCTGGTCTTACCCAGTTTGTTCCATCTTTTATCAGACGAAGCGCAATGACTAGATCAGGATTCAATATCCATAGCCTTCCGCCAACTACTGGTTGTGGGTGTTCGAAGACAAGGTGAATTCCGACTGGTTCTTTGTCGTTATTTTGATACTGTTCAATGGAGGAGTAGTAACCATCCTCGTAAGCATAGGGTTGGATACTGCAACCAATTCCAATATCACTCCAGCTAAGCCGTTCCGCAACTTCCCGAGACTTAGGAAGGAACGCAACAGACCCGCATCCAAAAGACTCACTTACGTAGCCTATATTTTGAACTTCACCCTGCTCGTCATTGCAGGAAGCCCTCAAAGGAACCCAGGTCGCCCTAGAGAAGGCTCGGCGAGTTTCTTTTCTGTGGAGAATCCAGTCTTGGTCCATAGGTGATTTACCTTCTTTAATACTTGACCTCAATGTTCGCTGTGGGTCGTTTGCGGACTTATGACCGCTTTAATCTATAGCCTGTAAGTATTGCGCATCTAATCAAATTCAATCACATCCATCCCTTTATAGCCCAGCATATTGTATTCCTTGAATTCCAGAGGCTCCAGTGCCGAAGGGTAAATCGTTTCCACAAAGCGGCGCGTGGCGGGTGACGATTGATGCCGGGTGATGGCCTGCTCGTCCTCAAATATCATGATGTGCAAAAAACGGGTTTCGTCCACCGGTTCCTGCAATGCCATATAGAGCAGAGTGGACGGCTCGTTGGCTTTGATATAGGTCACGAACTCGGCTACCGTTTTGCGGCAAAGCTCCAGCCGATCCTTGCGCACCTGATAGCGCGCGCTCATGCAAACGGGCATGGCCTGTCCTTTCGTGTTAGAAACCTTTTCATAACTGAGAAATCCCCCTGCTTCGCTTCCCTCTTTAAAAAGAGGGAACATTGTATAAACCCAAAATTAAAAACAAAGGCGAGATGCTTCGACAGGCTCAGCATGACAGTCTGGTGTCGTTTGGTTTTTGAAGGATGCGAGTCGATAGGCTGATATTTTATTAAACCCGAAAACCACCGCATGTCATTCTGAATGAAGCGAAGAGGAATGAAGAATCTCGCCTTTGTCTTTGACTTAATGTGTCTCGCGGAGCCTGGAGCCTGTCCTGAGCCTTCCGAAGGGAAGGGAAACGATCTCCTTATTTTTTTCATTTAAAAAAGACCTTCTAGTTAGTGGAGCTTTAAGGGGATTGGATATCCAGAAACGTGCGGGCGGTTTTTATTTCGCCGAGGTTCTCCAGCTTGTCCTGAATTTCTTTTAAGAGGGAGCCGTACTGCTCCGGCTTTAATTCTGCATGGGGCCTGAGGAAAACTTCCAACGTCACGTCTCCATTGTTAAAATGCGGTCGCAGGCGGGTCAGCAATATTTGATTTGAAAAAGATTCAAGTTCCGCTGAAACCAGTTTTTTCAATTGATGCGAGTCGGTCTGATACACCGGATCGACATCCGAGGGTTCTTCCGTATCGATGTGAACCAGCACGTCTTCAATTTGCGTGAACTGATGGATCAATCGCTGGCGCAGATTTTCCCCGATTTGATGCCCCTCCGAGACCGAACATTCCGCATCGACCAGGACATGCAGGTCGATGAAGACATCCCCGCCAACCCGGCGACTGCGCACTTCATGCAGGGTGAGGACCCCCGCTGTCTCGCGAGCCGTGTCCAGAATTTCTTTCAACTCTTCATCAGCCAGTGAAGTGTCCATCAGGTCGCTCACCGCTGAGCGTATGATGTCGCTTCCGGATTTTGCAATCATCAGGGCGACAACGATCCCCGCCAGCGGGTCCATCAACGGAAAACCTGCGATGGCACCGCCGATACCGATCAAGGCGGCGACCGAAGACATTGCATCCGAACGATGGTGCCAGGCATTGGCGATCAGGGTCGGGCTCTTCTCCTGTTCGCCGACTCTGCGAGTGTAGCGATAGAGAGCCTCGTTGATGACGATGGAAAGAAAAGCAAATCCTGCGGCGATCTCCAATGAAGTTTTTCCCACGCCAAGTGGCGACAGGCCTTCAAACATTCCTGCCAGAGAATGCCCCCCTTTGCCGGTTTCCTGAAAAAACTCCCAGGAAACCCAGGCCAGACTGATGCCGGCCAGCACGATACACAATCCGATGAACCCGGCACCGATACTCTCCGCCTTGCCATGACCGTAGGGGTGGTTGGGGTCGCGCGGCAGTCGGCCGATCTTGTACGTCAGCAGGGCCACGCCATCGGTGGTGAGGTCCGACAAGGAATGAAAGGCATCGTTGAGCAATGCCGGACTTCCGCCCAGAACACCGCCGACAAACTTGATTGCTGACAACACAATATTGCCGACAGCACCGATGAGGATGACCTTCACGCCGGGAGACAGACCTTGCGATGAATTTTCAGAAAAGCTCATTTTATTTTTTTCCGGCTGTTGGTCGGTGCACCGTTTTGCATCAGGTGCTTTACAATTTTAACATTCGCCGCAGGATAAGGGTATTGATCCAGGTCCGCCGGGTGCACCCATTTCCACTGCTCGCACTCCGTTGCACGGATGCGGCCTTTCGGTGACTCGCATTGAAACACATAGAGCGTGACCCGAAATTTTGTATACGTGTGCCGGATAGTCAGCAACCTTTTATCCGGTGTGATGTCGATATCAAGTTCCTCCCGGATTTCCCTTACCAACGCTGTTTCCGGCGTTTCTCCCGCTTCCAGTTTACCACCGGGAAACTCCCACAGCCCACCCATGAGCCCTTTGTGCAATCTCTGCTGAATAAAAATTTTTCCGTTACGTTTAATAACCGCGGCACTCACCTCGATTTTCTTCGACGGTGTTTTCGGCTTGGGGGGCGGGTAGTGATCCTGTTCCTTGTGCCTCGCAGAGTCGCATTTTTTTAACAGCGGACAAAGCAGACACAGCGGTTTTTTAGGCAGACACACAGTTGCCCCGAGTTCCATGAGAGCCTGATTGAAATCACCCGGCTTTTTTTTTGGAACCAGCCGGTCAGCCCAGTCCCACAACACGGCCTCGGATTTGGCTGTCGCCCCATTTTCTTTTATCCGGAACAAGCGCGACAGCACGCGCTTGACGTTGCCATCGAGCACTGGCACCGGTTCCTTGAAAACAATGCTGGCGATGGCACCTGCTGTGTAACGCCCGATGCCAGACAATTGTTGTAAACCCTCGAATGTTTGCGGCAGAGCACCCGCGTTTTCCTCCTGCACCCATTGGGCGGCCTTGTGCAGATTGCGCGCGCGGGTGTAATAGCCAAGCCCTTCCCAGTGTTTTAACACTTTGGGCAACTTGGCTTGAGCAAGATGTTTGACCGATGGAAACGCTTTCATCCATCGGTTGAAATAAGGAATGACAGTGGCGACCTGGGTTTGTTGCAACATGATCTCCGAGACCCAGATGCGATAGGGATCGAGATTCTCCCGCCAGGGCAGATCGCGTTGCTGGCTGTCGTACCATTTTAAAAGAGGTTTCGAAATGGATTCTGGCTTGAAGGGTCCGGGCATATTTAAAAAGCAGAAAAAATTGTGGGTGCCTTGCAGAAAGTGACGGGGCGGGGATTATACGCCGATGCTGTCCTTGCCCCAGATGTGCTTGTGCAACTGCGTCTGTAATCGTACCGGCAGTTTGTCCTGAAGAATCCATTCTGCGAGATTACGCAAATCAAGCACATCAAAAACAGGTGACATTAAAATACCAGCCTTGTTCTCAAGGTGGTGCTGATGAATCAATGACCGTGCCCATTCATAATCCTGCCGGTCCTGAATAACAAACTTGATCTCGTCTTCTGGATTCAAATGATCGAGGTTTTCCATGCGATTTTTATTGGCTTCGCCACTGGCGGGGGCTTTCAGGTCGACAATCTTGATGACGGGTTGCGGCACACGGTCCAGCAGAAGCGACCCGCCGGTTTCCAAAAGAACGGTGTAACCCGTTTCGATGAACTTTTGCATCAAGGGATAGACCTCTTCCTGCAACAATGGTTCACCACCAGTCACTTCAACCAGCTTGCGGTGGGGCAACGGGCTGAAACTTTGTTGAGCATGAGATGATTCCTGAGAACCTTGCAATGGGTTTTTCGTTCGCCGTCCGCGGAGGACCCGCTTGGACCTTGCGGTCCGCGACATTTTTGTTTCTTCAAATAATTTATCAACCGCCGCAATAATGTCCTGCTGGCTCATCTCTTTGCCGCCGTGAAATGCGTATTTGGTATCGCACCAGGTGCAACGCAAATTGCATCCCGTCAGGCGGACAAATGCACAGGGCAAACCAGCGTAGCTCGATTCGCCTTGTATGCTTTTGAAAATTTCAGTGACTTGAAGCATGCGCCTATTGTACTCCAACTGCGGGAGGGCTGGAACCTGCAATGCCGTGGGATGAGGTGATGGGGATAAATTAGATGCCCATGCGCTGGGCGAGAATTTTGGTGCCCATGCGAGCCTTGGCGGTGAAGTCGGACCAGGATTTAAGTTTGGTGATCTGTTTCATCAGATAGGCAGGACTGCGATAAAACCGGGCGTGGCACTCGTCCTGTAATTTGCGCAGTTCTGCTTCAGAAAAATCCTTGTTCCAGAACCTGATTTTAAAATCAGGCGAAGGGTTCTCCGCAAAACTTTGCCAGTAATCGTCAGGCACGATGCCCTCGTCCAGCATGCGGAAATACAATTCAGTTTTCGGGTAGGGAGTGCAGATCGAAAATTGCGCGTAGTCGGGTTTGAGTCGCTTGGCAAAATCCACCGTGGCCAGCATTTCCTGTTTCGTTTCATGCGGAATGCCGATCATCATGTAAGCAAAAAAACCGATGCCCGCTTCACGCGTCCACTTGCAGGCGCGTTCGATTTTTTCCAGCCCCTGACCTTTTTCAAGATAATCGAGATGGCGTTCGGTGCCCGATTCAATGCCGTAGTGGATGCGGTAACATCCGGCACTCTTGAGAGCCTTCAGCAGTTCTGGCGTGACCGTGTCGACCCGTGCTGAAATTTTGAAATGAAATTTCAGTCCGCGTTCGACGATGAGTTCGCACAGTTTCAGTAGAAATTTTTTATTGATGGTGATGGTGTCGTAGACGGAATACAGATCGTCGAGCCCGAGCTCCACCAACTGTTCGAGTTCGGCAACGACATTCTCTGCCGAGCGTTCACGAAATTTTGTTTTCCTGATATCGCAGAAGGTGCAAGCCGCCGGGCAACCTCTGGTCGCTTGAATGGTGAAGAACTGCCGACCCTCCTTGATGATGTGCTGGTAGCGGGTGACATCCACCAGGTGCCGCGCCGGAAAAGGTAATTCGTCAAGGTCCAGCAGATCCGTATCCGCCGGGTTGACCACAGCTTCGCCGTCACGTATGAAGCCGAGACCGTTGACTGAAGACAAGGCTGTCGCCTCCACGCCACCTTCTTCCAGCGTCTGCATGAGTTTTGTGAAAATCCGTTCGCCCTCGCCGAAAACAACGAAGTCAACATCCGGCAGGTTGAGCGTTTCTTTTGGATAAAGATTGACGTGCGGGCCGCCGAGGCAGATTTTTAAATCGGGATTTTCCTGCTTCAACACTTTTGCCGTTTCGAGTGCATCGAGCAGATTGAAGGTCATGATGCTCATCGCCACCACATCCGGTTTTTGCGCGCGAACTTTTCCCAGCAACTCCGATTGTGAAACACCTTCAGGCGGACAGTCGATAAAGCCCGGACGTTTGCCCAATGCGCGCTCATACCACGCGGCAACGTACATCAGGCCGAGCTTCGGGTAATAGCCCTTGCCTCCCTCCAATGCTTTGGGCACCGAGGATTCGAGCGATATCGTCTCTGGTGGCACGAGGAACAGAACGTTCATGAGTTTTTAAATTCACCTTGTCTGATTAAAATTTTCCGCATCCAAATTTCTCTTTATTTCCAGACTATTAATAGATATTGTAGCCCTTCGTATCTCATCAAAGAAGAAAAATGAAGCCACTCATTACCATCACACAGGTCTTCCCGGAAAAAGCCATCGAGCGTCTTGGCCAACAGTTCGAGGTGCGTTATCACGGCAGTGGGCAGTCGCTGAGCCTCGAGGCACTGGGTCAGGCGACCGCCGAGAGCGCAGGGATGGTCACTTATTTATCGGACAAAATCGACCAAAGCATTATTGCGCAAGCGCAAAGCCTCAAAATAATTGCCAATTACGGTGCCGGGTTCAACAACATCGATGTCGCGTCCGCGCGCGCCAAGGGTATCTTTGTCACCAACACCCCCGGCGTATTGCATGAAACAACAGCCGACTTCACCTGGGCATTGATACTGGGGACAGCTCGGTGCATTATCCCGGCGGACCGCTTCACGCGCGAAGGCAAGTTCCATGGCTGGGGAGCCAAGCTGTTTCTCGGGCATGATGTTTACGGCAAGACGCTCGGTGTCATCGGATGCGGCGAGATCGGGCGGGCGGTGGCGCGTCGTGCTACCGGTTTCAATATGCGCGTGCTGTATCATCAACGCAATCGCTTGCCGGAAAGTGAAGAACAATTACTGGGCGCGGAATTTGTTTCGCTGGAGCAAATCCTCAGCGAGTCGGATTACCTGACCGTGCATGTGCCATTGACTGATGAAACAAAATACATGATCGGTGAAAAAGAAATCGCCCTGATGAAACCGACCGCTTATCTCATCCACACCGCAAGAGGTAAAGTGGTCGATGATAAGGCACTGGTATCCGCGTTAAAAGAAAACCGCATAGCTGGCGCCGCGCTGGATGTTTTTGAAGACGAGCCAGCGTTGACCGAAGGCCTGACCGAACTCGACAATTGTGTGATCCTGCCGCATATAGGAAGTGCCAGCTTCGACACGCGCAACACCATGGCCGAGCTTGTGGTCGACAATATCATCGATGCGCTGGAAGGCAGAACCCCCCGCACCCTGGTGCCTGGCTGGTAGAAGTTTTTCCCCATTAAATTTTTCGTTGTCCCCTTCGACCAGGCTCCGCGCAAGCCCTCGCGAGGAATGTGGCTAAACGGAGTGTGTTCAAACCCAAACGATACTGCCTGTCAGGTTGTCTTCGTTGCCCGTGCGGCGAGCACCCACTTTTTGGATTGGAAGCGCAGGACCATGACACAGCTTTTGATCAGGTTGATGCCAATGTACACCCACCACGCGACGAGGTGCGAGCCGGGTGCAAACTTCACCAGCAAGGCGCAGATGATGGCGGGGAACAAAAGGCAGGTGCCACTGATGACCATGGGCGAGACCGTATCGCGCGCGCCTTTGAGTCCGCCGGAAAACGCAAACGAGATGCCGTTGGCAATCATGTAAAGGCCAAGGCCGCGCATCATTTCAACAGACAGTTCAAGAATCGCCGGGTCCGTATTTTCCGATTGAATGAACACCCCGGCAAGTTGCGGCGCGGCTACCAGTAACAGGAAAGCGATGCCGCAGGTGTAGGTCAGATTTAATTGTGTGCTGGAGAGAACGGTTTTTTTGACACGGTCGGGTCGGCCCTGCCCGGTGTATCGACCCGCCAGACTCATCGTTGCCATTTCGGCGGCGAACAACGGCAGGATAAAAAACGTTTCCCAGGTGAAGACGATACTGAGACTGGCTGAAGGAACCGGTCCGAATATAGTGAAGCAGAACAGGAAAAAATTGAAACCCGCCATTTGCAGAAAAAAATCGAAGCCGTTAAAAGAGCCGACCCGCCACAGCGATTTTAAAATTTCCGGATCGAGCTTGTAGAGGGCCGGGCCCTTGAAAAAATTTTGTGACCGGTTTCTCCAAAGCCATCCACCGAGGGACAGCAGGATAATGCCTTCGCTCATCAGAGTAGCGATCGCCGCGCCTTGCACTCCCATGGCAGGCAAGCCGAAGTTGCCGAAGATCAGGGCGTAGTTGAGTGGCAGGTTGACCAGCAATCCAGTGACCGAGGCGATGGCGACCGGGCGGGTGTGACCGATCCCGGAAAGAAAACTGGCGACGACCACACGCGCGACCACCAGAAAACCACCTGCCATCAAAACGCGATAGTACGCCTGCTCCAGCGGAATCTGATTTTCCGGATGGCCACTGTTGGAAAAAATAAACTCGCCCGCCGGAATTAAAACCCAGCACAGGGGCAGAGCGAACAGAGCGATCCACAAACCTTGAAACAACGTGCGTCCGGCTTTTTCAATTTGATTACTGCCGATGTATTGTCCCGCCAAAGCCGAGATATAAGCGCACAAGCCAAAAAGAAAAGCTAAAAAAGTCCAGACAGTGTTGGCGGCGACGAACGAGGCGGCGGTGTATTCCGGGCCCAGATGCGACAGGAACAAGCGGTCGCAGAACGTCATCAGGAACTGGAGCATTTCCGACAGCACCAGCGGGAACCCGAGATAAAGCATCTCGCGTATGCCGCCTTCGCCCTTCCATTGTGGAAACCCCATGCTGATTCTCTGTCGGCTAATTGAAATTTTTTTAACGGTGGCGGCTTTTATGTTTTCTCTTGTGAAGAAGAGCTTCGCATAACTCAAAAATCAAAAACAGGATTCTCAACAAACCCTGCGGTCAATCAATAAACCGTGTTTAATTTTCCCTCCCCTTTCAAGGGGAGGGTGTGGGAGGGGTCATCCATACAACCTCCCCTATATCCCCTCCTTTTTTAAGGAGGGGAATATTAATTTCAATGTTATGCAAAGGTCTCCTTGTGAGAGAGCTTTGCCAATTCCTAAAAATAAAAATCCAAGGCGAGATTCTTCTTCGCCTGAAGGCTCATCAGAATGACAACATGACATCGTTGGTAGTGCCACAGCTTTCAATTTATTGCCTCTGTCGCGAGGAGTCAGGATGACATGGCAGTGTTTCGTTTTCACAACGGGAGCCGGGCAAAGGATTGCCGATGACCTTGCGGTCTAATACCGGAGGAGGGAGGGCGATGCTAAACGTTGAAGCGAAAATGCAGGATGTCGCCGTCTTTCACCACATACTCCTTGCCTTCCAGTCGCATTTTTCCCGCTTCCTTGACGGCTTGTTCCGATTTGTACTCGACCAGATCATCGAAGTGAAACACCTCGGCGCGGATGAAGCCTTTTTCAAAGTCAGTGTGGATCTTTCCTGCCGCCTGCGGTGCTTTGGAATTCTGCTTGATGGTCCAGGCTCTGTTTTCCTTGTCGCCGACCGTGAAAAAAGTGGCAAGACCCAGCAGTTGATAGCCGGCGTGGATCATCCGGTTGAGCCCGGTTTCCTCAAGTCCCATCTCTTCCAAAAATATTTTGCGCTCTTCCGGGTCGGTGATTTCCATAATTTCATTTTCCAGTTTGCCGACCAGGGTCACCGTCTCTGCGCCTTCAGCTTTGGCAAGACTACGGATGGCTTGAGCGTGTGCGCCTTCCGTCTCGTCGGAGTCTTGAATGTTACAAACGTACAGCACCGGCTTGGCGGTCAAGAGGTTGAGAGATTTGAAAAATATCTGATCGTCTCCGCGGTCGAACTGGCAAATGCGGGCGGGTTTGCCTTCGCTCAATGTTGCGACGAGCTGATCGATAACGGCCGCTTGTTGTTTGGCTTCCTTGTCTCCGGATCGCGCTAGCTTCGCCAGTTTGATTTGACGTTTTTCAAGCGACTCCAGGTCGCATATCTGGAGTTCCGTGTTGATGATATCCACATCCTCTGCCGGGTCGATCCGATCCATGACGTGCGGAATATTGTCGTCGTCAAAACAGCGCACCACGTGGGCGATGGCATCGACTTCGCGGATGTTGGCGAGGAACTGGTTGCCCAGGCCTTCGCCCTTGGACGCACCTTTGACCAGCCCGGCAATGTCGACAAACTGCATGCTGGTCGGAACTTTTTTCTTTGCCGCGACGAATTCTTCAATCGTATCCAGCCTGGGATCGGGCACATCGACCACGCCGACGTTGGGATCGATGGTGGTGAAGGCGTAGTTGCCCGACTCGGCACCGGCCTGGGTGAGTGCGTTGAAGATGGTCGATTTGCCGACATTTGGCAGGCCGACGAGGCCACAAGTAAAGCCCATAAGGATCAAACTCCGCGTTGGTTGTTAAACGATGTGTGTTGTTTTTCGAATGAATCGAGAAACAAAATACTGATGGTGACGACAAGTGCGAATCCGGCGATGAATTTAAAGAAAGTGGAAGCGTCCACAAAACTCAGGACGGTAAGGAACATGACGGCCCCGACATTGCCATAGGCACCGGCGAGGCCAGCCAGTTTCCCGGTCAAATCGCGCCGGATGAGTGGCACCATGGAAAAACAGGCCCCGTTGCCCGCCTGAATCATTAGTGAGCAAACCACTGCAAGACCGATGACCAGAGGCAATGGCCACGCCGACGTTATGGTGCTCATGAACCCGAAAAAAATCCCTGCAAACGCGACCAGAAAAAACAACACCCGCCGCCTTCCCAATGTGTCCGCAAGCAGACCGCCAGAGGGCCGGGTGACGAGGTTGAAAAAAGCGAAGCACGATCCTAACACACCGGCAGTGGTCACCGAGAGTGCAAACGTGCGTTGAAGAAATTCGGGGAACATGGAGACCACGGCAAGCTCCGAGCCGAAAGTCAGCGCATACACCATGCTGAGAATCACGATCTGTTTGAAAGCGTATTGGCGTTCCGGAGACGGTGGCAAATTCAGACTGTCCAGGTTGAAGCGTACGCAGGTCACCGCGTTCCAGGCGAACAGTCCTGACAAGACAAACAAGGTGCACCAGAACGCAGTGGGTGTCAGCCACACGGCGGGCGGTGTTGAGAGCTTATAGACGAGAAATCCTAAAGCCGTGTAGATGGGAATCAGGAGCAGGATTTGCAAGATCAGGTCGCCTTTGGATGTGACTTCAATGGCGTGCTCCATGCCGAGGCGAAAGCCGCTCTGTTTATCTTCGCGATCGCGCGCCAGCAGGTGGAATCCCAAGGCCCACAAAATGCAGGCGGAGCCGGTCATGAAGGAGGCAACGCGCCATCCCGTCTCCGGCGAAAACAGGGAAGCCATCAGAGGCAGTCCCAAAACGGCGGCGGCCGCACCAAAATTTCCCCAGCCGGCGTAGAGTCCCTGGACAAACCCCATCTTTTCTCTTGGAAACCACTCGGCGATCATTTTGATTCCCACCACGAATCCGGCACCGGCAATCCCCATCAACAGACGCGCGATGAGAAGATCGTCAAAATCCTGCGCCCGCGCAAACAGAAAACACACCGCACCGGTGTACAGCAGAATCCAGACGAACATGCGTTTCGGACCCAGCGTGTCTACCAGGGAACCGATGACGATGCGCGCCGGGATGGTGAGTGCCACATTGGCGATCATCAATACACGAACCTGTCCCTGGCTAAGCCCCATGGTTAAAGCCAAAGTGGTGTTGAAGGGCGCAAGATTGAACCAGGAGACGAAGGTCAGGAAAAAAGCGATCCAGCTTAAGTGCAGGATCACTTGCTGGGGTTGGTTGAATCCGGACATG
The DNA here is from genome assembly GCA_029261535.1 of Nitrospinaceae bacterium. Classification (GTDB taxonomy): domain Bacteria; phylum Nitrospinota; class Nitrospinia; order Nitrospinales; family Nitrospinaceae; genus Nitronauta. The sequence goes on from JAJDBF010000017.1 coordinate 53,011, forward strand.
GAAGTCTGCGGGCCGTTAAGATCAGTTGGCGGGTACGGAGGACATCATCTGGTGAGACTGAACCACTCCGGTTTTATCGAACACGAGGGTGAAATTTTTTGAAGAGTCATTGCCGGTAACGGTGTAGGTGTTGGTCTCGTAAATCCAGATATCCGATCCGTTTTGCAAACCGGTCTTGAAGGGTTTGCCAAACAGACCAAGAACCTGGGCCTTGGTAGTGACGCCGTTTTTGACCGTGGACACCAGCGCGTGATCAAACTCATTGCCTACTGTGGCGCAAGCCGGTAGTAGAAGGCAGAGGCTGATCATGGCGATTTTATAAAAGTGTGTCATAGCGGGTGAGCAAAAATGGTACTGGCTTCAGGTGGTGATGTAGTACTGCTCCTGATGCAACTTGGGATTGACCTTCACCTGGAATTCCAGATGGTACATGTTTTCCAGTTCCTCCAGAAATGCGCTTTCCTCTTCGAAGAGCAGGTCATACACTGCCGGATGGACTTCGATGGCCAGCTTTTTTTTGTGAATGTTATTGGCTCCGATGCGTTGCAGGGCGCGGATGATTTCATAACAAACCGTTGCCGGTGATTTGATATGCCCCTTGCCTTCGCAGTACGGGCAGGGATCGCTGAGGATTTGACTCAGACTGCCGCGCACGCGTTTGCGCGTCATCTCCACCAGGCCGAGGTCGGAAATTTTCAGGATGTTGGTGCGCGACCGGTCATTTTTCAATTCCTGTTGCAGAGAGTTCCAGACGGTTTCCTTGCTCTCTTCCTTGGACATGTCGATGAAGTCGACGATGATGATGCCGCCGATATTGCGCAGACGGAGCTGGTAGACGATTTCTTTTACGGCCTCGAGGTTGGTTTTGAGGATGGTCTCTTCCGGGTCTGTGTGACCGACGAATTTGCCCGTGTTGACATCGACAGCAGTGAGGGCTTCGGTTTGATCGATGGTGATGAAGCCGCCGGATTTTAGCCAGATCTTGCGCCCCAGTGCCCTGTTGATTTCTATCTCAAGACCGTGATGGTCGAATATGGGTACGGCCTCCTTGTGCAGTTCGATCTTGTCGACAATATGCGGCAGGTAGGTGGAGCAAAACTCGATACACTTTTCATAATCGGTTTTGGAATCGATCACCAGGCGGTCCACATTTTCGGTGAAAATATCGCGGATGGAACGGGCGATCAGGTTGAGATCTTCATACAAAAGGGCCGGTGCCTGCGAATCATCGAAGCGCGTGCCGAGCATGTCCCACTGACCATGCAGGAACCGGATATCCGGCTCAAAGTCTTTGCCATGGCGACCCTGACCTGCGGTGCGAACAATGTAGCCTTCGCCGGGCCGACCGATTTCGGCGACAATCCCCTTGAGCCGTTCGCGTTCTTCTTCGTCTTCAATGCGGCGCGATACACTGACCTGATTGACGGTGGGCATGTAGACCATATAGCGCCCTGGCAAAGTGACAAAGGATGTGATGCGTGCGCCCTTGGTGCCGAGAGGGTTCTTCGCAACCTGCACCATGATTTCCTGGCCTTCGTGCAGAAGGTCCTGAATGGGAATGCCGCGGTCAATGCCGCGCGGACCGCGTTCCTCATCCGGAGTGTTGCCAGCGGCGTTGATGCTGTCCGACTCCTCATCATCGGCTTCGTAATCAAGCAGGTCGATGACATCAATATCTCCGACATAAAGAAACCCGGCTTTTTCGAGGCCAACATTGACAAAGGCGACCTGCATGCCCGGCAGAATTTTGGTCACCACCCCTTTATAGACGTTGCCGACGATGCCTTTTTTGGCTTTGTGTTCAATGAACAGTTCGACCAACTGATTGTTTTCCATCAGGGCAACGCGGATTTCGCGCGGGTTGGAATTGATGATGATTTGTGAAGGCATAGGAGTGTGATAAAAGCGGCTTGACGACCAACTCTTCTTATTAAGTTTTATGGAATATTAAAATGATAACACGGGGAGCCTGTCAGCCCTACTGAAATCAAAGGGTTGTAGCTAGAGAAGCAGTCGGCGTGCTTCGATGTTGAGGAGCAGTCCCAGCGCAAAAAATGTGGTCAGCAGGGAAGAACCGCCATAACTGAACAGCGGCAGAGGGATTCCGGTGATCGGAAAAATACCAATCGTCATGCCCAGGTTGTAGATGATATACACACTCAGGTAACCGGTGATGCCGATGGCAAGGAACAGGCCAAAGCGATCGGCCGCGCGGTAGGCAATGTTGAGGCCCTTGAGGATCAGAATGAGAAACAGTGTGAGCAGAACCGCCACGCCGAAGAAACCGGTCTCCTCGGCAAACACTGAGAAAATAAAGTCGGTGTGTTTTTCCGGTAAAAAGTTGAGCCGACTTTGTGTTCCTGCCAGCAGTCCCTTGCCCCAGAAACCGCCCGAACCAATGGCGATTTTCGACTGGATGGTCTGATAACCCGCGCCCAGCGGGTCCATTTCCTGGTTGAGGAAAGTCATGATGCGGGCCTTCTGGTAATCCTTGAGAAAAAACCAGCCCAGAGGCGTGAGCACTGTACAAGCACCGATCAGCTTGTATAAAGTGCTGGGCTTGAGTTCGACGGCGATGACAAAAATAAAGAATATGGCACCGATGATCATGGCGGTGCCGAGATCGGGTTGCTTGTAGATCAACCAGCCCATGGCACCGGTGAACAACGCCGGCAGAAAAAGATCCTTGAACTCGTACTGACCCGAGGGTTTGGTGGTCTCGAAATACTTGGCCAACACGATCACCATCGATAGCTTGGCAAGCTCCGATATTTGCAGATTGACAGGGCCGATCTGCAACCAGCGGGTGGAACCGGAGACGGTTGTCCCGAATATGAGGACGGCAATCAACGCCACCAGAGTAAGCAGGTAGATCAGATAGGCGTAGCGGCTCAGCAGGCGGTAGTCGATCAGGACAGCTACGATGAGGGCGATCAGGCCGCACACCAGCCAGTATATCTGGCGGATATACAGGTTCTGGAAATGGAGCTCCGGGCGGCCCTGATTGGCACTATAAACCATGATCACCCCCATGATGGAGATGGTCAGAATCAGGGCCAGATACCACCAATTGAAATGAAATGCTCCGCGCTGTTCAAACATGTTAAAAACCATTGTAACATAAGGCGGTCTTGGTAAATTTCCGGTAGGTGGTTCGGTCTCGGAAGGAGACCTTTGCATAAGTGCTTTTTGAGGGACTGAAAAGTGGAAGTCCCCCTTCGACAAGCTCAGGACAGGCTATCGGCTCAGGGTGACAAATAAAATCAACGAACCGTCATTCTGAAGAACCCGAAGGGTGAGGAAGAATCTCGCCTTTGCTTTTAGAGTAATACCAAACTCCCCCCCGAAAGAAGTTTTACCGACCCGGCTTGGGGACATTGTCTACACAGAAACAAAGCACAAAAGCCTGATTAAAATTTTATATGGTTTTTCAGTCAGTGATAAAATGAAGGAGCCCGATCAAGCAGGGAAAACACTGAAAATACTTGCTGAATGACCTGCCTGTTAATTAATCGAAGCACGTTAACAGGATTAAATTCAGAGGCTTTCTATGAGGGGTGCGCAGGTTGCTAACAGGTTTTCCCCGTTGTGTGTGGATTATGCAAAACCACGCAATTTATATATCGTTTTGGTCAGGCTGGTTGCGGATTTCCCGAGTTATGGCAAAGATGATGCTTTGTAATCGCTGAGTACCAACTGTATTGCTAGAATGAACCAGTCTAATCATAGTAAATTTAAGTGCGCCTTATTGCATGCCCGGCATACTTAACAAGCTTGCCGATTTCCCGACCGTCAAAATTTTGAGTGGGAAATCGGCCCCGTTTTACTGCGTTTGCGGGAAGGGAGAAATCTACTTTGAGAAAGGTTCTCAATAAATGACGGAGCACGCTACTCTTGACCATGCCAATAAACCGATACCTGGAAATGGGCCGGTATCATAAGAGAATCCAGCTGTTCTAAAAAATGAGATGGAAAATTGTGGAAAACCTTCGGATTGACCAGGCGGAAATGGGCCACGCCATTTCTCGAAAATTAATTGTCTAACTAGTTAATTTTTTAGGAAAATATCGTATTTTTATAAGATCCGGTCGAAGCCAGTGGTGGTGAGATTCCCGTGGTTTTTCAAATCTGTGAAAATGATTAACATTTTATCCACAGGCAGAGGGTCAAAGATTGACCTACCCCGTCCCGTTTAAACCGGGAACACTTTTACCCATGTCATAGGTTTTTAGAGGAGTGATATTTCCCGGTTCGGAATCAATTGCGCCATATCTTCCGGCAATGGCGAGATAAAAGTCATCACTTTTCCGTTCTCCGGATGCAGGAACTCCAACTTATGAGCGTGCAAAGCCTGACGCCCAATAACAGGTTGCCTGCCCCTGGATCGACCTCCATATAGAGAGTCCGCCAGTACCGGATGACCCAGCGAGGCCAGGTGCACTCGAATCTGATGCGTTCTGCCGGTTTTCGGAAACAGGCGGACCAGATCGTAACCCTCCAAACGAAGCACCACTTCGTAGGCCGTTTCGGCCTGGCGCCCGTCATCATTTTTCCCAATAGCCATTTTTTTCCGATCCTTCAGGTGCCGCGCAATCGGTAGCCGGACAACCCCCTTGCCGGGGCTCAGTCGACCCTGCGCCAGAGCCAGATAAACTTTTTTGATGGTGCGATCCTGAAACTGGTTTTGCAGGGATGTCAGGGCGAGATCGGTTTTGGCCACCACAATCAAGCCACTGGTGTCTTTATCCAGCCGGTGGACAATCCCCGGTCGCTCGACCCCGCCAATACCCTTTAAGTCGGTACAGTGAAACAGGAGAGCATTGACCAGCGTACCGCCAGGGTGCCCCGGTGCCGGGTGCACCACCACCCCCGCCGGCTTGTCGATCACGATAAGATGCCCGTCCTCAAAGTGAATGTTGAGCGGGATATCTTCAGCAGTTACCTCCAGTGCCGTGGGCTCAGGAATATCCAGTTCGACACGGTCGCCGCACTTGACCCGGTAATTAGCTTTAACCCTCTGCTGATTGACCAGTACCCGTCCATCGTCGATCAACTTCTTGACGAAGTTGCGGGAGATATCGGCCTGCACTTCGGTCAGGTAAACGTCCAGCCGTTGTTTTTCACAAACCGGGTCGATTTCAAATTCAAGATGCGGCATGGTTCATCGGGAAAAATTAGGTTTTGAATTTAAGGGATTCGCCATTAGCTTATATTAGGAGTAGCGTCTGCAAACTATTTTCACATTGTAACCGGAAAACGGAGGCTCTATGCAAAACGGATTACGATTCCTGCTAACTCTGCTTTGTCTGTTGGGACCAGGGTCTGCGCTCGCCGGTCCGGAAAGATTGAGCGATGCCAGGGTGATGTTCACCGAGGTCAAGGATACGCGAACCACCGGTCAGTTTTTTGGGGAGTGTGAAGTCGAGATCAAGGTGATGGGGCGGGCGGTGTCGAAATCGCTTGGCATCCGCAGTGTGGAAGTCACTTATGCGGTGGACAACACTGGCATGATCTTGCTGAACAAAGAGCGCAAGAACATCAGCAGTTTTTTTCATCCGAACGATGGCGCGGCGACCCTCACCCATAAAGTGAGCCTTAAAAATCCGGCACGCTCGGCCCACTATATTCAATCGCTCAAGGGAACCATCGAACTGTTCTCGCCGACCTTAAAAAACGGTGGCAGGGTCGAGATAGAAAATTTCCAGGCATCCGCCGGAAAACCCCTGGCGGAAGCGCAGTTGAAGCCTCATGGCATTTCCATCATGTACCTCACCAAGGAAATCCTGGAGCAGAGGAAAAAAGAACAAATGGAAAAGGCCCGTAAAAAAGCGAGCAAGGAGATCGACAAACTCGGCGAGGAAATGGGCCAGGCGTTCATGAATATGTTCGAAGGCATGCTCGGTGGGATGATGGGAAACGACAAATTCAGCCTGAACCTGTGGGTCAAGGATCCGGAAAAAATGGTAGTCGACATTCAATTTCTGGATGCGACTGGGAAGAAGTTGAATACTTCATCTCGCAGTAACATGGGAGAAATGCGGCAGGTGGGATTCAAGGAATTGCCCGGACCCGGTACCAAACTGCTGGTGTACCTTGCCACAAAGGAATCCATTCGCCAGGTCGAGTTTTCCCTAAACCAGATTCCACTGCCTTAGATAAAAATCCCGCCTTTGATTTTGATTTTTAGATTATGCAAAGCTCTCTTCGGAGAAGGGGGAATATTGTATTAACCCAAAACAAAAATCCAAGGCGAGATTCTTCTTCGCCTGAAGGCTCATCAGAATGACATGCAAGGTTTTTTTATTAGCTCCACCGCAAGGTGGCGCGATAGAGAGAAGGTTTTAAAACTTCAGTGTTATTGCCCGTTAAGTTGCCCGTCAGCCCCACGCCAGTCGGTGCAAGGTGGTGGGGTTAAAGATCGGGGCCCATCAGGCGGATGAAATTATCGAGGAGATCCGGGTCGAAATGAGGAAGCATCTGTTTTTTCATCAGGGTCAGCGCATCGAACGCTGGCAGGGCTTTCTTATAGGAGCGTCGTGTGGTCAACGCGTCGTAGACATCCATCACCTTGCAGACGCGGGCTCCGAAATCAATGGCATCTCCTTCCAGGCCTCTAGGGTATCCATCGCCATCGTATTTCTCATGATGTTGCCCGGCCATGTGCAATACACAGTCCCCGTAATTATTCATTTCTCTTAAAATCTCTTCTCCTTTTGGGGAATGCTCTTTCATTTCCTCAAACTCATTGTCCGTCAGTTTGCCCGTCTTATTGATCAGGTCCAGCCGGATTTTTGACTTTCCCACGTCGTGCAACATGCCACCGAGACCCAGTTGACGCGTTTCTTCTTTAGAAAGATTGATCTTGATACCATAGGTCATGCAGTACAGGCCGACGTTTACGCTGTGCGTGTAGGTGTAATAATCCTTGCTCGTCAACTTTGAAATCCCGAAAAACCCAACTTCTGAATCCGAGAAACACTGCTCCATAACTTCGACCACCTCGTCCGAAGCTTCCAGAATTTTGGGTGAAGCGTTCTGTTCGAAAAATTCATTCATAATATTTTTCGAGACTTCATAAACTTTCTGGGTTTTCACCTCTGTCGAAACTTCACTGCTGGTGACGATGGTTCGAAGAGTGCGGGTGGCGTGGGCGTAATACTTGAACAGGTCGTCGTCCTGGATATAAAAATCCTGCGTGGCTTCACCAGCCTCCATAATTTTGTGCACTTTTTCCTGATGAGCCGGATCTGTAGAGGCAAACTTGACAAATTTGGTCTCGCCCATACTGCTGGTTTTATAAAAAATATCGAAAGACTCAGAACTGGAACCACTGAGAAACTCCAGATTAATCCTGCGATAACTAATATCGTCAACTGTGACAATGGAGGGTGTATCCAAAACGACCTGCACTTCCTAGATAATAATTTTTTATCCAAAAAACAAACTAATTTTCTATTTTAAAGATAGCCCGTTTGGGAATTCAAGGGAACCTTTTATTTTTATTCTTAACGCCATCCTTTTCGGGGATAAGTCAGGGTTATTGCCAAAATTGTCAAAAAAATATGGATACACATTTATTGTCAATTACTTTACGGAATAGTTCAGGAAGTCTTGACAGGCGTAATAGTTTCTCCTGAAATTTTCCAGAAAAAATACACGATGGAGCGGGCGCATCCCAAAAGATCCACCATCGACAGGGTCTCCCCCGGCTCGTGCATTCGGCAGGCGGGATCATAAGCACCGATACACAATGGCGCGATATCCCCAAGAGCATCCATCAATTTAGCGACAAAAGGAATTGACCCCCCACATCCGTACAGACACGAGTCCTGCCCGAAACCCTCGCTCAGGCTTTCCAGCATTATGTTGAATATTGAAGAATCAATCGCCGTCATCCAGGGTGATCCGCCCTTGTCCTGATTGAGAACGAGGGAGAACCCTGCTGGCACCCGGTCTTGCAGATGATCGATGAGTGCCTGCCGGGCAGAGTCTTCTGTGTTGCCGGGGGCCAGACGAATTTCCACCAGTGCCTTGGCGGTGGCCTGGTCGAAGGTCCAACGCTTCCCATCATTTTCGACATGCAACGCCTGCACTTCAATCATTGAGTCCGGGTCCAAGAAGCGGTTGACATTTTGAGGGGCGACTCTACCATCAGGCAGAATCAACCGATCAATCCAGCGTGCCAACTGTAGCTCGGGCACTGGCATGGGGCCGCCGACCACTCCCGAATGCGGTGCCTTGTCCGCCGATTTGAAAACCACATCAAACACCGCCTGCCTGGCGTCAGGCTCCACCGGGTCGAGCGCAAGGGCGAGCTGGTAAGGATTGTGCTGTGCAAGATGATCCTGCAATGCCTCGGCCAGAGCCTGACCATCTTCCTTTTGCTTGAGAGGAAACGACAGACGCGCTCCGGCAGACCCAAACAAAACACCGCCGGCGACGCGATGCCCTGGACGTACGTTGACATAGGAGGTGCGCAATTGCGTCTGGATAATATCGACCGCAGTGTCCGGCACAGTCAGCCGGGTTTGCTGAAGAAGGCCTCCAGCTTGGCGTTGCTTTTCCAACGTAGTGGGGATGCGCGAATAGCCTGCACGCTCTTCTGCCGTCACCGGGATGTCGCGCTCGGCAATCGCTTTGACATTCAGGGAATGGTTGTCTCGGATCAGCGTAGCGAGCAATTTGTACAAAGCTGTCTGTTCGCAAAGTTTTGACGAAGCATCTTTTTGCTCAAGGGTCACCCAGCTTTGCACGATGCCGCGAAGCGACGTGGTGAGACCGGGCACACCGGTGTCCGGGTTCAGCACATCGGTGATGATGACACAAACGCAGTCCTCAAAAAACGATTTGTTCTGCAAAATCTGATCGATCAGCGAAATGGAACCGGACTCTTCTTCCGTTTCAAAAATAACTTTCAGGTTGCACGGTAGATGTTTTTTGGTTTGCTCGTCGAGCGGCCCCTTGCTGTTTCTACTCCCATTTTCGCCACCGCCTGTGGCAATTTGTATCAAGGCATCCACAGCCATGCCGATGGCCACCACGCCGCTCAGGTCATCGGCGGCACCGCGCCCCTGCGCCCGCGAACGGTCTTCGTTCCACACAAGCTTGGTCGGCGAGATCCCGCCCCACTGGGTAAACTTGCCATCGTCCATGTAGGGTTGCTTGTCGAGATGGGCGTACATGAGGACCGTCGGCTTGTCCGGTGAAGACAAAATCTCCGCCATCAAAATCGGAGTTGCGCCAGCAAGTTCCGAAGGCGGCTGATTGACCAAGATATTTTCGAACCCGATTTCGTTCAAGTACTTGCATGTCAGATCGAGAATCTCGATCATGTCGGACGGCGTTTCGCGATCTCCCGGAAACTCATTGACCCCCAGACTGCGGCTGTCGATGGCCACCATCTGCTCCATCATGTCGAGGTGTTTTGCCACCAGTTCTGAATCGGGCGCGATCAGTCGCACAAGTGTTTCCGCATTAAAAACCTGGTTCATATTAAATCCTTGCAAGAGAAATTGGAGAAGGGACGTTTCGATGCTCTGCCTTTACAGCTTTTGCCAATCATATTAGTATAGAGTAAGAGTTCAACGAAAATTCATTTCAGAAAAAAGTGACGCTATTTATATGATGGACAGTATCATCAATTTAATGAAACTGTATACGGCCTTTAAATCAAGGGGCAACTGGCCCCTCATCCGGCATTCGCGCACCCAGCTTCTCGATTTTGTTCTGTGCCGAGGCAGTTTGAACCGGAAAAACCCTGTCAGCGCACTGCTTTACTGGTGGGGATTGCTCAAGGGTTTCGATTTGCTCGTCTGGCGGTTGGAGACGTTCGGATTCCTGTTTCTTGCCGAATGCCCGGAGGCAGACAAAAAACAGTTGAACAGGTATCTTCCTCAAAATTCGCAAGTAGTCTGAGGGAGCCAATAAAAACTGGTTGTTGTTGTGGATCTCGCGATCAGCGGACTTTTATATACCCTCTTGTAAAGGAGACCTTTGCATAAGTATTTTTTTGAGGGACTGAAAAGTGGAGGTCGCACTTCCCTTTCAAGAACCGCTATTCGCGTTCTTGAATGTGACACATTAAATCAACGAACTGTCATTCTGAACGAAGTGAAGAATCTCGCCTTTGCTTTTGATTTTTCTGTAATACAATATTCCCTCTTCCCCGAAGAGGGACGCGGAGCAGGGTGATTTGAAACGTTGGAATGATCGAACGAGTTCAGCCAGTCGCCCCCACCGGAAGGTGGTGCCGGAACATAAACTGTTGATTTATTTTGGTCCTCTTAAATGCCCTCTATAGCATCCACTGTTTTCGGCACCAACCCCGATGCCCGTTTTTCCCTGCTGATCCCGACCTGGAATAACCTGCCCTATTTAAAATTCTGTATCCAGTCCATTCGCAACAATTCCCGCTGGCCACACCAGATCATTCTGCATATCAATGAAGGCACTGATGGCACGCGCGACTGGGCACGGGAGCAGGGTATCGATCACACGTTTTCAAACGAGAACGTTGGCATTTGTTACGGCATCAACGCGGCTGTAGAACTTGCCACCACCGATTACCTGGTTTACCTCAACGACGACATGTATGTGTGCCCGGCGTGGGATCACTATTTAATGGAAGCGGTGGATGAGGCGGTAAAGGAAGCACCGGATCATCGGTTTTATCTGTCGGGCACGCTGATCGAACCTCGCGACACGGGCAACACCTGCGCCATCAACACCGATCAATTCGGAGACGATATCGATTCGCTCGACACCAAAAACCTGCTGGCCCAATACGATAGTTTTCCTTTTGCAGACTGGAGCGGGGCCACCTGGCCTCCCAGCCTGATCCATAAAAAAATGTGGGAGTTGGTCGGCGGCCTCAGTGTCGAGTTTTCACCCGGCATGTATTCCGATCCCGATCTTTCCATGAAACTCTGGCAGGCGGGCGTGCGCTGGTTCAAAGGGGTGTCGCAATGCCGGGTGTTTCACTTCATGGCAAAATCCACTGGTCGCGTGAAACGCAACGATGGCAGAAACCAGTTCATGCGCAAGTGGGGAGTTTCCAGCAATGCCTTCATGCGCTCCTATTTAAGGAGCGGCACACCGTTCAAGGGAGCCCTGCCCGAACCCGAAGAAAACCTGTCCCTTCGCTGGTCGCGCTTTCGCTCGCGCTGGGCCTGACCTTGACAGACCGACCGGACCGGCTTACATTCGTTTTCGTTCCATCAGACAGAGATATCAACCCACCAACTTGACCCTTCATGATTAGTGCTGTCATCATCGTTAAAAACGGTGAGCAATATTTAACCGAATGCCTGGGCTCCCTCACCGCCTTTGATGAGGTGGTGCTGGTCGACACCGGATCCACCGACGACACACTCAAAATTGCCAGAGGCCATACCAACGTCCGCATCTTCGAGCGACCTTTCATAGGATTCGGTCCCACCAAAAATAACGCGGCCAGTCTCGCCACCCATGACTGGATTTTTTCCATCGATGCAGATGAAGTGATGACCCCGGAACTTTTTTGGGAAGTGAGCCAGATGGTGCTGGATGCCTCCCATGTGTACCGGGTGCCCCGGCAATCCTATTACAATCGAAAAATGATAAGGGGATGCGGCTGGTACCCGGACCGAGTCCTGCGCCTGTATCGCCGCGACAAAACACGCTTCAATGATAATCAGGTTCACGAAAGCGTGCAGGTGCATGAGGGAATGAAAATCGTCGACCTCGAAGGCCGCCTGAAACATTACCCTTATGACAGCGTCGACTCGCTGATCGAAAAAGCGCAGTTGTATTCCCGATTGTACGCCGAACAAAACCAGGGCAAGCTGACAGCCTCCCCCATGAAAGCACTCACGCACGGGCTGGCGGCTTTCATCAAAGGCTATGTGATCCGCCGTGGATACCAGGATGGTTACGAAGGATTGGTCATCTCATTGTCGCAGGGGCTCGCCGCCTACCTGAAATACATCAAGCTGTTTGAGGCCAACCGCAAGGCCCAGTGGGGCTGACCCACTGGCGTGGGGCTAACGGGCAACTTGTCAGGCAATACCACCAGGACTTTAAGCAATCACCCTCTCGCACCCACTGGCGTGGGGGCTAACGGGCAACTTGTCAGGCAATACCACCGGGATTTTAAAATGTTTCCTGTCACACCTGTTCAAGAACGCTATTCGCGTTCTTGAATGAGCGCATCGCTAAATGTTTTCAGTTGGCCGTGCGCAGGCACTAGATTTTGCTGTGAGTGCCATCGCACAAGGGCGAATTGCCTGTTTTGCCACAGTCGCAGATAGCCATTCTGCGGGCTTCTTCGCAGTTGAACTGCAGAGGTTGCTTGCCGGTATTTTTGGTCTCGTGCGACCCGTCACAGTATGGTTTCTTTCCCGATTCCCCACAGGTACAATAATATTTGGTTCCGGGGGTTTCATCTATATAGTTCGGACTATTTTGATAGGCCATTGAGCCCTCCTTCAAGACAATTAGAAAATTTAAAAATCAAAGTCGTCAATATATCAAACTTTGAGGAATCCTCACAAAATATCGATAACCTTTTTTGAGGAGGAGCGATCATGAATATTCTGGTGACAGGGGCGACCGGTTTTATCGGACGCGAGGTTTTACTCAAGCTGGCCTCAGCCGGCCATGAAATAACTATCCTGACGCGTGATGAAAAAACCGCTCCGGTGAAAGTTCCGGTCCATTGCCGAATTTTTCGGTGGGACTCTTCTCTACTGCAACCGCCCAAAGAAGCTTTTGACGGGATCGATGCAGTGGTGCATCTTGCCGGAGAAAATATCGTCGGTCGCTGGACCCAAACGCGCAAAACCGAGATCAAACGGTCGCGGGTGTTATCGACCCATCATTTGGTGGAAGCTTTCCGGCAACTCGATAAAAAACCAGAGGTCTTCATCTGCGCCTCCGGAATAGGAATCTACGGCGACCGTCAAGCGGTCGAGCTGGACGATTCAGCCTCCCCCGGCGACGGGTTTCTCTCCGAATTATGCCAGTCCTGGGAAAGTGAGGCCCTGAAGGCAGAAACCCTGGGCATTCGCACGGTGGCTCTCAGAATTGGCGTGGTCCTGGGCAGGAGGGGCGGCGCGTTCAAACTCATGTCGCCGTCGTTTCGACTGGGGTTGGGCGGGCGCATCGGCAATGGCGAGCAATGGATGAGTTGGATACATGTTAACGACCTCGCCCGAATGGTGCTTCACCTGCTCGAACAAAAATCAGTGACAGGTCCCGTCAACGCGGTGTCGAGCCAGCCGATACAGAATCGAACGTTCAGCAAATTACTGGGGAAAGTTCTGCGCCGTCCGGCGCTCCTGCCAGCACCGCGTTTCCTCATCAAGCTCCTGCTGGGCGAGACAGCCGAGATCATGCTGGGCAGTCTCAAGGTCCTGCCGAAAAAAATCGAGCAATCGGGTTTCGAATTTGAATTCCCCGATCCAGAAACCGCCTTGAGTGATCTTTGCCAAGAGGTGACCCAGGAATTTCGCATGGAGATGTGGGTTCCAAAAACGCCGCAACAGGCCTTCGATTTTTTTGCTGATGCAGAAAATCTGGAGCGCATCCATCCGCCAGACATTTCATTTCAAATTGTCCGCATGAGCACGTCAACAATGGGCGAGGGAACCCGCGGCGATTATCGCCTGAAGATTCGCGGCATCCCGATCCGCTGGCAATCCCTCATCACCGACTGGCGACCGCCCCACCGGTTTTCAGATTTTCAGGTGATCGGACCTTACTGGATGTGGTATCACACTCACGAGTTTATGGAGAAAGACGGCGGCACCCTCATCATCGACCGCGCGGTCTACCGCATTCCCTTCTGGGTGTTCGGCGATGTTCTGGGAGCAGGCTGGATAAAAAATGATCTGGAAAAAATTTTCCTCTACCGACGCGAGAGAGTAGCAGAAATGATGAAGCGGTGAAGTCTGAGGTATTCTCGCGGGGAAAGTTTAAATCCATTTGCGGATGCGCTCGCCGTACCATTCGAGAAACGGGCTCAGCCAGTTTTCCACTAAAGGACTTTTTATACCCGAGAGTTGCAATCTATTTTCGTGCAAACCGGTAATTTCCCGGTCGTTGACTTGCCTTGTACTTTGCACCTGCGCTCTTTTTTTGAGGATTGCAGGCAGGCCCATTGCAATCTCGAAATAGCTTTTGAGTTTTAACCAAAACCAGCCGTGCATGAGGGCATGCGTCCATTGCGCCACCTCCACTGCCAGCAAGGCAGGAGAAATCAGCAGGAGAGTTTTCCACCGGTAGTTTTTTAGCAGTAGCACCAGCCGGTTTTTTTCCGACGAATAAAATTTAAACACGCCCTTGTTGAATTTGTACTGGTGACTCATCACAGCTTCAGGGCAGGTTTCGATTCTGTAACCGAGCAGACGAATGCGCCAGGAAAAATCGTGATCCTCATGGTACAAAAACAGGTCGGGGTCGAACCCCTCCGTTGCCTCGTAAATCGAACGGGGAAACATGAAGATACCTCCACAGGCCGTTTCATAGGGTTTCATCTTGGAAGAATCAGCGGCATCGAATAAATGCGGGCAGGCGATTCCCGTATAATGAATATCGACACCGAACGAGTTGATGTGTCCGTTTTTATTTTCGAACAGGATTTTGGGCACCATCCCGCCGAGCCACGGATTGGAATCCAGTGCTTTGGACAGTTGACGCAGACAATCCGGGGCCAGCACCAAATCGTTGTTGAGAAAAATCAGGTGATCGCCTCGCGCCACTTTCAATCCGCGATTGAGTGCCGGGCCGAAACCAAGGTTCTCGTTGTTTTCGATCAGGTGGATATCGGGAAATGTTGATTTTAAAAACGCGACCGAACCATCGGTCGAGCCATTGTCGCAAACGATGATCTCCACCGGAGTACAATCCTGTGCCATTAAAGAACGGATGCACGCAGAGGTGACCTGCTTGTCGTTCCAGTTGACAATGATGGCGGAAATTATTTTCACTCACTCTCCATTACGTTTCTTTATTAATCGGCAAAGATGGTGAGCAGGATAAGGCGACAGCCACAAACTTTCTATGAGAAATTTTAGCGTGATCTCCAGAATACCAGAGGGCACCTTAAAAAATTTGCTGTTGGCCGCGAGGTGCTGGCGGACCTTGCGGTCGGCGGCTGAGGGCCAACAAACAGCAAGCCTTGAATTTAGAAGGCCTCTGAACTACTGGAATGGGAGATATCGAATTATCAGGGGTCTCGTAAAATTAATTGCGGGAGCAAGCAAACGGGCTCCCGGAAATAAAGTCGGTCAGCAATTCGTCACCGGCCTTGATCGGGCCGAAAGAAAGCGAACTTTTTCTGGGTGGCTCGTATTGGCCACATTATTGTGGACGCTACCGGTCTGGGGGCAGAATTCTGCGCCCTTTAAACAGGCTCTGCCGGGCTATCAGTATACTTTTCCCCGTGATTTTTTCTCACACGATGATTATCGCATCGAGTGGTGGTATTACACCGGAAATCTGCAAGATGAGGCCAACCGCAAGTTCGGCTATCAACTGACTTTTTTCCGCGTGGCACTGGACCCGGACAAAGCACTGGTCAATCCATCCCGTTGGAAAATCGACCACATTTATTTTGCGCACATGACGGTGACGGATCTTAAGGGTGATCGGTTTTATTTTTTCGAGCGCATCAACCGCCCCAGCCTCGGGCTTGCCGGTGCCAGGTCGAACCGACTTCATGTCTGGAACGAAGACTGGGTTCTCAAGCAGGAAGGGCCGGGGCATCGCCTGATGGCGGTGGAAGAAGGCACAGGACTGGACCTGACCCTGGTTCCAGGAAAACCCTTGGTCCTGCACGGGCAGGATGGTGTCAGTCAGAAAGGGGAAGGCGCGGGCAATGCCTCGCATTATTTTTCATTCACGCGGATGGCCACCACTGGAACCATCACCATCAAGGGGAAATCGTATCGTGTGTCCGGTACGAGCTGGATGGACCACGAGTATTCCAGCAATCAGCTCAACCCGGCACAGATTGGCTGGGACTGGTTTGCCTTCAAACTCGATGATGGCACAGATTTGATGTTGTATCAGATCAGGCTGAAGAACGGCGGCATCGATCCTTATTCCAGCGGCACACAGGTAACCGCCTCCGGCAAGCCGCAACATTTAAAACGTGGGTCGTATACGATTCGCCCGACCGGACAATGGGAAAGTAAACATTCCGGCATCGTGTATCCCTCGGGCTGGAGCATCCATGTGCCCGCGCTGGATTTACACCTGACGATCACGCCGGACCGGGAAGACCAGGAACTTTACCAATTGCGCTCAATCAACCGATCGTACTGGGAAGGCAGTGTCACCGTCAGCGGACATTCCAGGGGAGAAAAGATTGTCGGCAAAGGCTATGTGGAGCTGGTCGGCTATGGCAAGGCACTTGAGCAGAAACTGCCAGAGTAAAAATAACGAAAAATCTTTTGGGGCTGGGATTTAATATTTCCTCTACAAAAGGAGAGGCTTTGTATAGCTCAAAAATCAAAAACAAAGGCGAGATTCGGAGTTTATCCTGAGCCTGGCGAAGGACGGACGCGCAGAATGACAGGCGGTGGTTTTTTCCGCCGACCGCGAGGTCCGTCGCCTCTCCGGCGAGGAGTTTGACATTCAAGGAATCCGGCCTATAATTTATTCAGGTAACCAAACACTTTCCAAGGTGACGTGATGGCAGGGATCATCGATTCCGGGGCGACCACCAGGATCCTCAATACCATCAATAAAAATCAAAGCGGACTCCTCACCCGGCTGTCGCAACTGGCTTCCGGCAATCGACTGGTCAGTGCCAGTGTGGATGCGGCGGGCCTCGCCATTTCGGAAGGACTGCGGTCGGACATCACGGCTCTCGGTCAGTCGGTGAGAAATATCGAAAACGGTGGCAACTTCGTGCGCGTTGCCGAAGGCGGTCTGGCAACGATATCGGATTTGATCGGTCGCGGTCGTGAACTGGCTATTCAAGCGGCCAACGGCACCCTGAGTGATACCCAACGTGAAACCATCAATGCCGAGTTTTCTCAAATCAAGACAGAGATCGACCGCATTTCCAGTACCCAGGAATTCAATGGGCAACAAATTCTTGACGGCAATCTGGCGCCCAACTCGCCCAACCAGATTGATATTCAGGTGGGGATCGAAAGTGGTCCGAGCAACCAGATCAATCTCAATGTTATCGACTCCACAGACACGCAGAGCCTCGGCATAGACAACCTCGACGTACTGACTTCACAGAACGCTTTGCAGGCGTTTGATCAGTTAGGGCAGGCCCAGCAAACGGTGATCAACACGCGCGGCGAGGTCGGGGCGGTGACCAACCGGCTGGAAATCACGTCGCGAGTCACACGCAACACGCTGGTCAATCTTGAGTCGAGCAGGAATGAAATCGCCGGGACGGATATCGCCGCCAGCATTTCGGAGCTCAACAACTCCCTGCTCCGCATCGAATCCTCCGTGCGCGCACTGTCCCTCCAATTGCAGTCGAACGAAAATAACGTCGGTCGCCTACTCAGCATCAACACCTAGTCCTCCGCGGACGGCGAACGAAAAATATTTTTGGGTTGGAAATTGTTACTCCCTCTTTAAAAGGGGGAGTGAAATATAACCTGAGAATCAAAAGCAAAGGCGCGATTCTTCCTCACCCTTCGGGTTCTTCAGAATGACATGCTGTGATTTTCTTTCAAGAATCGCTATTCGCGTTCTTGAATATTCGCCGTGCGCGGAGCACCCGCAAGGTGGTCAGCCTAGGAAAATCAAGCTCAGGCAGGTGATGCCGCCATCCGCTTTTTCAAACTCGCTCATGTCCACCGGACGCGGGGTGAACCCGGCTTTTTCCAGGGATTCTTCCACCCGCTTAAATCCGGCGGGTAAAATCACCGTACTGCCAATCGCCAGACAATTTGCCGCATACGCGTCTTCCCGTTTCACTTCGATACAATCGAACTGTTGGAACACGGTCACATCGCAACCTCGCGGGTTGACGATCAAACATCTGTCGCCCAGCCAGGTGGCGACGGTTTTTAAATGCAGAGCACCCGTCACCTGAACCGGCAGAACCGGCAGGTTTGTCCTTTCCTTGAAATACCGGATGGCCGCCTCGCCTGTCCGCCTGGACTGTCCGATAAATATCGCGTCGGCTGTGATTAACACATCACCGCCATCAAGAAAAACAGGTGCCGTGAGAATTTCCACAGGAAGGTAAGGATCGAGTGCGGGTTTAATCAGGACAGACTCGCCCTGCCGCGTTGGAGCTTTCATCGCGGTAACATAAGCCGTGCCTTCGAGAATCACCGCATTGTCTTCGATGAAGGTACTGTCCGGAAACGCCTCCAGAGGTGCGAGGGTGATCACCTCGACACCGGCTTCTTCAAGGGCGATGCAGTAGTCGCGGTGCTGATGCAGGGCCCGTGCAGGGTCGATATTTTTTTGTTCGGGATGCGGCGACAGGGCCTCGGAAAAACTTGAGGCCGGCGGCCTGACCAGTGCACGCAAGGTTGGCATGGGACAGGGCTAACCGGGCCGCCGCTTGTGCGGCTCTTCCACCGTCGCCTGAGTCACCAGCCGCGAAAAATAAAGACGTGTCATGGTCTTGCGCGCCGGTCGGTAACCGTCGAGCTGAGCCTGACTTGGCAAGAGGCGCGAGTCGGTGTTTTCAATCTGCGCCATATAAACGAAGCCATTCACAAAAGTGAAATCGTGTTTGGTGAAGCGCATTTTTTTTCGGTGGTATTCGTTAGGATGCCCATAATGAGCATCGATTTTGGGAAGCAGGTTTTCGTTTATTTCATAAAGAATACCTTCCATCATACCAATGTTACTGTCCGTCGGGATGATGGTCGGGCGACCTTCGCCTTCTTTAAAATCCTCCGGCTTGTTCGGAATTTTTTGAAACACCATTTTGTAGGCAGACAGGGTGACGTTGAATCGGGCATTGGCCACCAGGCCATGTTGTTCAAAAACCTCGGGCATGATCAGTTCATCGTAAGCAAAGAAGTAAATATAATTGGCCATTAAACGCTCCAAAAGTTAAAAACAGAGGCCTGAGTCATCAGGCCAGGTTGCGGCTTGAGGGGAACCGGGGCTTATGATACCATCAAAAACCCTCATGTTGTCCTGACTGATTCCGGTGCCGATATTTTCCGTGAATTATTTTGAAACCACAGGGGTTATGAATTAATCTAATAATAGTACCGGTGGAAGGTAGCGATACATCTTCCCACCCCCAGGGGGCCGGGGAATTAAAATCGACTAAAGAGTGTTAGGAGGAACTATGGCAACCGAAAACGTTGTCGAGGTTACAGATGCGGAATTTGAAACGTCGGTCCTGAAAAATGAAAAGCTCGCCATGATTGATTTCTGGGCGGAGTGGTGCCAACCCTGCAAGATGCTGGCACCGACCATTGAAGAGTTGGCCGATGAATATCAGGATAAATTGATGGTGGCGAAGCTGAACGTCGATGACAATCCGCAGACCGCCACCAAATATAATATCCGAGGAATCCCTACCCTGCTTTTTTTCAAGGGAGGACAGATCGTCCAGCAGGTGGTGGGCGTGAAATCCAAAGCCGAAATCAAAAAGATTATCGACGAAACCATTTAGGGTCGCTTCTTATGTGAGGTGTCCTTAAAAATATACGGATAAAAGAAAAGCCCCCTGGCTTGAAAGCCGGGGGGCTTTTTTTAACGAGTGAACTATTTTTAGAGGACCTCTAATAATCCGATATTTTCTGTCCCGGCAACTCGCCCTCCTTTTAAAGCCAAGGGGTTACTTTTGCCGTGCGCTAGCACCTCGCGACCAAAAGCAATATTTAGAGGTGCCCTTTTTTTATTTCGTCGTGGATTCGAGCACGGGGGTGAGCCCAAGACTTTCGATCATCTCGATATCCCTCTTGGGGTCCTGCCCCTTGGTGGTCAGGTAATTGCCGCCGAGAATACCGTTGGCTCCCGCTGAAAAAACTTTTTCCTGCTGATTGCCAAAAACTTCTTCACGCCCGCCGCACACGAACATATCCAGCCGGGGGTTGACCAGTCGCAACAGGGCGATGGTGCGCAAGCCTTCAAGGGTCGGCATCAATTCCAGATGCTCCATCGCCGTGCCGGGTTGGGGTTTCAGAAAATTGACCGGGAACGATGCGGTTTCCAATTCGCGAATGTCCACTGCAAGCTCCACCCGTTGCGCAAAGGATTCTCCCATCCCGAATATACCGCCGACACAAACGGGAATGCCTGCTTCTTTCGCGTTTTCGACGGCGCGTTTTTCATCGTTGTAAGAGTGGGTGCTGACCACCTGGTCAAAGTGGCTCGCCGCTGTTTCCAGATTGTGATGAAACCTGTCGAGGCCAGCCTCTTTTAATTCCTTCAGGTGTTCCGTGCTCATCAGGCCAAGCGAGCAACAAGTCTCCAATTTGGTTTCTGCCTTGATACGGCGGATGGCTTGCTTGAGTGTGTCCAGTTCCGTGCGGTCCGTCATGGCTGTGCCGGAGGTGACAATCGAAAACTCGTTGGAGCCGAAGGCTTCGGCTTCTTTGGCACTGGCAACGATGGCATCGACATCCATCAACGGGTATTCGGGCGAATCCGTTTCAAATGCCGAGGACTGCGAGCAGAATCCGCAAACCTCTGGACAGCGTCCGGATTTGGCATTGACGATCGAGCAAATTTTCACATCACGCCCGTGGAATTTTTCGCGAACCCGGCGGGTACCATCGAACAAAAACTCAAGCTCAGCGGCGGTCAGCGTTTCCAGTTCCAGTGCTTCTTGCCGGGAGATCCCCTCGCCTTCCAACGCTTTGTTTATGAGCGTGTCGATCCAAAGTGTGCGCGGTGCTTCCTGTGCAACGGATTCAGTCATTATCTGGATTCTTTCATATTTATTCGTTTAGGGGCTGATGGCAAAAATTCTAGCACAACATCCGTTATTTTCACAAACAGATCAACTGCCTTGCGTTTCCCGATAATCGTTGAGCTGTTGAATCATCTCCTCCAGCGAATTCACCGGGGCCTGGCAGGCACCAAGGTGACAGACGTAGGCGGTGGCTTTGCCGTTGATGGCTTGTTTGTCTTTGAGCAGGGGAACTTCATCTTTGCGCGCATCGTTCTCATAAGCGAAAGCAAAAACCGTGTTCGGAAAAAATCCCTGGTTGATCGCCTTTAAAAATTCCTCAGTGAGAGGATCGCCCTTAACACCAATCACGGCGACTTCCTTCATCCCCGAGGTATACAGATGCAGGGCCTGCATCATGAAGGCCGAGTTCAAACCGTATTCGCTAACGTCATCGTAAAAGGCGAGAAAGATTTTTTCCGCCTTGCGCTCGTATTCCGGCTCCAACAGCCACGCCGAAAGTTTCATGAACACCAGGCTGGCGTTGCTGTTGCCGGAAGGCTCTACCCCGTCGTAACCCGCAATTTGCCGGACAATGAGGTTCTCCCCATCTGCCGGAGTTTCAAAATAGGCACCGGTGTCCGACGCGAATTGTTCTTCCACAATCTGCATGAGGTCGCGTGCTTTGAACAGATAATCCGGGTTGAACGTGGCTTCATAAAGTTCACAGCAGGCGTTGGCAAGCGACGTGTAGTCGAAGAGATAGGCACTGAACCGCCCCTCCCCTTCGCGCCAGCGTCTGAGCAATCGCCCTTGCCGCGTGGTCAGGTTGTCGGTGATGAAGGCCATTGCCCGCTCGGCAATTGCTATGCGATCCTCATCGGCAAACACGCGCCCGGCCCGCGCCATCGCGCTTATCATGAGTCCGTTCCATGATGTGAGTATCTTGTCGTCGAGCAGGGGGCGGATACGTTTACTGCGCGTTTCCAACAATGTTTCCCGCGCTTCGTCCAGAGCAGTGGTCACCGTTTCCATTGGCAGATGTAGCTCCTGCGCCAGAGCCTCCGGAATGCGCGTGACGTGCAGGATGTTGTTGCCTTCCCAATTGCCAGTGGGATAGACGTTATAAAACGGTATCGCGACGCTGGCCACTTGCCGGCTCAGCAGGGACTCGATTTCTTCCTGCGTCCAGACGTAAAACTTGCCCTCGACCCCTTCGCTGTCGGCATCCTCCGCGCTGTAAAATCCGCCATCGGGATGCGTCATGTCGCGGTCGATGTATTTGAAAATATCGTTGGCGAAGTCCATGTACTGGTCATCGCGTGTCACCTGATAGGTCTCAGTAAGCGCAGTGACGAACAGCGCATTATCGTAAAGCATTTTTTCGAAATGCGGCACCAGCCAGCGGTAGTCGGTGCTATAGCGGGACAAGCCGCCGCCGATCTGGTCGTAGATGCCACCGTGTTTCATGGCGCACAGGGTTTTCTGCACCATCTCCAGGAGCTTGACGTTGCCGGTCCGGTGATGGTGTCGCAGGAGCAGGCTGAGCCCCATCGACGGGGGAAATTTATTTTGTTGCTGAAATTTGAATCCGTGATTCAAATGATCGTAAGACTGTTCATACAATTCAGCGGCGCGGTTCTCGCCATAAAAACTCAGGGTCTCGACCGATCCCTTATCTGAGGACGTGTCCTGTTCTGTCGTCTGCTTGAGGTATTCGATGAGTGCCTTGCCCTGTTTGGCAACCTTGTCCTGCTCGTTTTCCCAGGTGTGGTTGAGGAAATTCAAAACGTCTGAAAATGATGGCAGGTTGTGGCGACCGACTGGCGGAAAATAAGTACCGCCATAAAACGGGATGCCGTCGGGCGTGACAAATACATTGAGCGGCCAGCCACCCTGCTGACCCAAGGCCTGCACGGCTTTCATATAGATGCTGTCGATATCCGGGCGTTCTTCGCGGTCAACCTTGATGGCGATGAAGTAACGGTTGATCAGTTCCGCCGTTTTGCCGTCTTCAAACGACTCGCGTTCCATGACATGGCACCAGTGACAGGTGGCGTAGCCGATGCTAACCATCAAAGGCTTGTTGGATTTTTTGGCGAGGGCGAAGGCTTCATCGCCCCAGGGAAACCAGTCCACCGGATTGTGCGCGTGTTGCAGGAGGTACGGACTCTTTTCGTGGATCAGGCGGTTGCTGTGCTGTCCTTCACTCATTCAGTAAATGTCCTCTAAACGCTGAAAAAATTCCGGGAACGATTTATTCACACAACCGGGATTGAGAATGCTCATGCCGGGGATTTTTAATCCGGCTATGGCAAAACTCATGGCCATGCGATGGTCGTCAAAGGTTTCTATTTCCGCGCCGGAACTTGCCACCGGGCCGGGATGAATCGTCAACCGATCCTCACCCGTGATCACCGTGGCACCGAGTTTGGTCAGTTCGCTTGCCAGGGCTCCAATGCGATCGGTTTCCTTGATGCGCAGATTGGCGATACCGGTCATGGTGGTGGGCCCTTCGGCAAACAAGGCGACCACCGCCAGCGTTTGCGCCACATCCGGCATGCTGTTCATTGAGACGGTGATTCCACGCAATCGGTTGCCAGTGAGCGTGATTTTTCCGTCACCTTTTTTGACCGTACAACCCATTTGCTCCAGCACAACGGGGAACCCGATGTCGCCCTGCGCGCTGTCAGGGTTGAGATGGTCGACAGTCACCTCACCGCCGGTAATTGCCGCCGCCGCAAAGAAATACGAGGCACTGGAGGCATCGCCTTCGACTTCATAAGTACGCCCGCTGTAGCGGTCGCCTGCCGCAATTCGAAATTCCTTGTAGGACGCATTTTCCACAGTCACCCCGAAGGTCTTCATGATATCGAGGGTGATATCGACATAAGGTTTGGACGTGAGCTCGCCTTGAATTTTGATGACAGTGTCGTTCTTGAAATACGGAGCCGACAGCATGAGCGAAGTCAGGTACTGACTGCTTTTGTCGCCAGCCAGATGCACCGTACCACCGGGAACACCCCCGCCCTTCAGCACCACCGGTGGACAGTTGTTACTGTGGGCAGAGCTTGCATCGACTCCCATTTCATTGAGCGCATCGAGCAGGTCACTGATGGGCCGCTCCTGCATGCGCTCGTTTCCGGTGATGCGCACCTCGCCCGGAGCTAGGGCAGACAGCGTTGTCAGAAATCGCATGGTGGTGCCAGCATTGCCGACAAACAGTTCCTTGCCCGGAATGGCGAGGTCGCCATCGCAACCATGAACCGTGGCCGACTCATGGCCTTCCTCGACAGTGACCCCAAACTCCGCCAACGCCTGTTTCATGTAGCGGGTGTCGTCACTGAACAACGGGCGTAGCAGACGGGTGGTGCCATGGGCAAGGGCTGATACCACATAAGCCCGATTGGAATAGCTCTTCGACGGTGGCGCGGAAATCGTCCCCGAGGCCTTCGCAAGTGTTTTGATTTCAATGGAGTCAGTCATTTTCCCCGTGTTTTAAGGGAGATTCTGCATAAACCGGACTTTAAAGCCAAAAAAGAGGAGGTTTTCTTTCGGCAGGCTTAGGACGACAGTAAGATGCCATTTTGTCATTCTGAATGAAGCCCTTCGACAGGCTCAGGATAAACTCCGCAGAGTGAAGAATCTCGCCTTTGCTTTTGATTTTTTTGGTTATGCGAAGCTCTCAAATTCAATTGGGCCGACTATATCACAACCCTTTATTGAGGCTCCGGTTTTTTGGACCTCGCGGGTGCTTGCACACGGCTAACGAAAAACAGAAAACACATTGCCAAGCGTGCAGAAAATTCTATTTGCTCGTGCGGGGCCAGTCCGCTAGCCCCACCGCAAGGCGGGTGCTCTCCCAACTAATTGGGAAACATTTTCCACGCGTTCCATATTTCCATTCTCCGCCAGGGAGGCCTTACAGTCGACAGACCTCCCATAAAAAAACAAGCCTGCATGGCCATCCAAATTGCCTCGCTAAACCCTCCTGCTCACAAACGTTCCCTAATATCTCACCAAATTGATCCTTGACACAACTCACACTTCCCACATAATCGTTCACAGAATCTTTTGGGGAAGATTAATTAGCATGCCGAAAGCCTTTTGCTTTCCGGCGATACACTATTAATTTTGGGAGAAATCTATCATGAAAAAGTTGTTGCTGGGGAGTGCCGTTCTTTTTTTCACGCTCTTTATTTCCATTCCCGCTCAGGCACAAACGGTAGAAGAGCGTCTGACCGCGCTTGAAGGTCAGATGGCGAATGTTGAATTATTGTCGACACAGTTGTTCACATTATTTTCCGCCTTGCAACCGGACATCGTTGCCATCCTCAACGCTCTGTCCGCTCAGGCATTGGACGTCGCAATTTTGCAGGCCAACGTGACTGCGGTGCAGACCAGTTTAGCGACCTTGCAGACAGGTCAAACTACGTTAACGACAGATGTCGGTGAATTGCAGACCCGTTTCACCGGCGTGTCGCGTGCCGGAGATACTTTGCTTTTAACCGACATGAACCTGCAAGTGGTGTCCGGTTCCGGCGCAACGAATGGTGTGGTCAACGGAAAAGGTAATATCATTGTCGGCTACGATGAGGACATCTTCCCGTTTCTGGGCGGTGGGCTTCCTGCGAGTGACAAAACCGGTTCGCACAACCTGATCGTGGGCAAGGGAGCCAACTATTCCAGTTTTGGAGGAATCGTCTCGGGACTGAACAATGTTTCGAGTGGAGAATACGCCTCAGTTACAGGTGGCGACCGAAATCAGGCAACCGGTAATTTTTCCAGCGTCAGCGGGGGCATCTTCGGGTCGGCTTCGGGTCTTGAGTCCAGCGTCAGTGGAGGAAATGGAAACACAGCTTCCGGCAACCAAGCTAGCGTCAGTGGAGGCAGTGCAAACACAGCTTCCGGCCAGCAAACCCACGCCAGTGGAGGTAGTTCAAACACAGCTTCAGGCACTCAAGCCAGCGTCTGTGGCGGACAACAAAACATCGCTTCCGGCCTCCTAGCCAGCGTCAGTGGTGGAAGGATAAATCAAGCGACCAATGACTTTTCAAGCGTCAGTGGTGGACAACAAAGCACTGCGTCTGGAATTTCTTCCAGCGTCAGTGGTGGACAACAAAACATTGCGTCTGAATTTGGCTCCAGCATCAGCGGTGGTTGGAGTGGCAGGGCTACAGGTGATCGATCCAGTATCAGTGGTGGTCAGGGCAACACGGCTTCAGGCATCCTTTCAAACGTTAGTGGTGGTCAGGACAACACGGCTTCCGGTGGTGCTTCTTCCGTCAGTGGTGGTCTCTCTCGATCCGCAATTGGAAGTCGGGATTGGGTTGCCGGGAGTTTATTTGAGGATTTCTAATCCACGCAACTTTCTCTAACACAATCCATCCGGGGGAGGCACTTTATGCGCCTTCCCCGTTTTTTTTGGAATTCCTTGTTGCCCCCTATTTTGCTATGATGCCCGTTCAGTAGGATTTTCACGCCAAATGGTCCAGGGCTTTTCTGGTAATCGCCTTTTGATCCGAACCGTGCTTGAAAAATAAGGCTATATACGCGGTCATCGCTGTCCGGTTACACGACAGATTCCTGTTGAATAAATTAGCGTTATAAGGGTTTTGTAAGATGTCTGAGGAAGATCAACCAAAGTCGGTGCTGGGGCGTATTATTGACTGGCTTTGGAGTGGGCGTTCGCATAAGGAAAAAAAAAGGATCAACTCCCTGATTGTGCTGTCGTTGTACACGTTCGGGTTCCTGTATTTCGTGATCTATCTCTCTATCCTCAACAGTGTCAACCGCAACAAAACCGGCATGACGGTCAAAAACTGGTTTGGCGGCGATCCGCCAGAACTGGTACAGCTCAAAAAAGAACGGCAGGAACAAATCGAAAACAGTTTCAAGCTCCTGCGCAAACCCGTTTCCGGCGGCGGCTGACCGCCGGACCAAGTCCGGTATTAATGGGTAACCGGATTCTACCAGAAGAGTATCGCCAGCGCAGAGAACAGGTTGACTGGATCCGGTGACTGTTAGCCGCGCGATTAAAGTGTGTCCCGAACAGAAAAAATTGATTCTTTAAGAAATCCGCTGAAATTATGAAACGTCTGATCTACCTCACTAACTGGCTGTATCTGTTTTCTCTGGCCCTTTGGGTTTCAGGCATGTTCCTGCTCGGCATCCTGGTGGAGATCATCGTGCGCACTTCGCTTAGCGGAGACCCCGCTTTGGCCAGCCAGGTGATGAACAAGGTGATGGATATCTTCAACGTCAAGATCATTTACACCTGCCTGGTACTGATGGGACTGTCCGTTGCCATCCGGTTTTTTGCCGATCGCAAATCGGTGCGGGGGTTTTCCGAACCCAGAGTCACCCGGTGGCGTTACACGAAGCAGATAGTTTTCATCGTGATGGCGTTCATCGCTCTTTATATTGGCGATTACCTCAGGCCCGAGATGCACTCTCTCGACAAACTCAAAAAAGCCCAGCCGCATGAGATGCGTCTGCAGAAACAGTTCGACGGCTATCACTCCCTGCTGGTGCGGCTGTATTCGGTCAACATGATTCTCGGGCTCGTTCTATTTCATATTCATGGCAAAGAGATGACTCGTTTCCGGGACGATGATTCTGCCCCGGACCTGGCTCAAGACCGATAACATGCCATCCTGTTTTGTATCCCCTGCACTTCCAATGGTTCAATGCCCAGCCATCTCTTGATAGGAATCATATTTCTGATGGCTCTGGTCGCTCCGGGTCCTTCACCTGCCCAGGCGGAAACCCCGCCTCCAGCCGAAGTGCTGTTGGTTGATGAGAAAACAGTTCCGGATAAAAAAGAGGTTGCGGACGCTCCGGAAAAAATGACGCAAATTCCCAAAGGCCGGTTTCGCATGGGGCTGACTTTTGACCAGATCGGGAAGATGATGAAATGGTGCGAGCGGGTCGACCGGCGATGCGCCCGCTGGTGGTACAACGATGCCTTCCCGGATCACAACGTCCGTCTCGATTCCTACTGGATCGACATTCATGAAGTCACCAATCGGTATTATCAGAAATTTGTGGAAGCCACCGGGCACAGGCCCGCGCTGGATGAAACCTGTGAGTCAGATTCCTGCTGGTCCGGCAATCTGTGGAATAAAGATGGCACCTTTCCAGCGGATGTTGCCAACCAGCCGGTGACGCAGGTTTCCTGGAACGATGCGTTTGCCTACTGCAAGTGGCGCGGCAAACGTCTGCCGACCGAAGCGGAATGGGAAAAAGCCGCACGCGGTCCGCTGGGCAATCTCTTTCCCTGGGGCAATGATGCGCCACCCGGCCGTGCCACCTTTCGCAGAAAATGGCGGGGCAAAACCACCATGACCGATGTCGGCAGTTATCCCACCGGCAAATCCATTTATGGTCTGCACGACATGGCAGGCAATGTCTGGGAATGGGTCGCCGACTGGTACGAGCAGAAAGCTTACAAGAGCCACCCGAAATGGAATCCCAAAGGCCCCGCTACCGGCGAGTTGAAAGTAATCCGCGGTGGCTCGTGGGTCAACAACAAGGACACCCTGGTCAGCGGGTTTCGCCGCTGGAGCAGGCCAGAAGTGCGCTTCAACGACACCGGTTTTCGTTGTGCCAAAGATGCGGCAAAATAAGCTGAGGAATTTATGAAGCCCAAACGTTCCGAAGAACTCACCGATCGCGAAAAAGAAATCCTGAAACCCTACCTCACCGATGTCGAGGCGCGGGTGTTCTCCATCCGCAATCTCAATCCGGAAGTCATCGGTGCCGCGCTGGCACGCTACAGCAGGGCCCCAACCGGCTTCAAGGAAACAGTGGCGCGCGAGTTTTTGAATCCTGATGGCACGCCTAACGATGTCAAGGGCAGTGAGATGATCGACCGCGTGGTCAACAAGTTTGGCGATGAGTCAGTAGCAGAACTTGCCGTCGCGCCGCTTTGCATCGAAGAAGTCTCCAACCTGATGACCAAGGTCATCGAGGATTGCCGGATCGGTGGCTCGCCCATTGAGGAATCGACTCGTTATGTATTGTACGATCAGAAACGGCAGGGCCGTTGGCGTTACGTCCGGCCCACCGCCATCATGCAATCGGGTCTTGCTGACAACTATATCGCCACCATGGAATTTATATTCGAGACCTACGCCGGTCTGGTCGAGCCAATGAAAGTGCTGTTTCAAAAACGCCTGACGGCAGATGACTTCAAGATCGAGGTCGAGCGACCCGAAGGCAACGTGCTGGCGGGGGCAAAAGATTTAAAGGACGACGGTGAACACAAGGCACACCGCATCGCCTACGGCTTCACCATCCGCAGTGCCGCCTGCGATGTGATCCGATGCATTCTGCCCGCCGCCACCCAGGCCAATGTCGGGCTGGTCGGCAACGGTCGATTTTTCTCCGGCCTCATTTCCAAACTGATGACGCATCCTTTAGGCGAGGCGAACGAACTGGCACCGGAGATACGCTCTGCGTTGAATCATCTCATACCAACGTTCATCAAGCGCGCCGATGAAAAACCGTATCTGAAAAATATCGACCGCAGCATGCGCAAGCTTTCGGCAGACCTGTTTGCCGGAGAAGCGATTGAATCGTCGCCCGAAGTGGTTCTGCTTGATGACGCGCCGGGCGACACCTTGCCCAACATGCTGGCGTCGATGCTGTTCCCCTATGTGCAACACTCGACGACGCAGATACGGCGGGTGGTGTCGCAGTTGAGTCGCGAGAAACAACTGGAAATTTTTAACGCCTCTGTCGGCGAGAGAAAATCCAAACGCGATAGGCCGGGACGCGGCTTCGAACACGGTTACCCGATTCAGTTCGACATCGTCGCAGGCTTTGCCGAATACCGCGACCTGCAACGACACCGCATGCTGACGCAACAACGGCAGGACATGGGCGTTCTGCTCGGCTACTCGGTGCCGGAAGAAATTGAAGAGATCGGTTCCGGCGAGGTGGTGCAGGAGTGCTTCCAGCGTTCCGAGAGTTTGTTCAACGACCTCAAACGGGCAGGACTAGAGCAGGAGGCGCAGTACGCGTCGCTGTTCAATCATTTCATCCGCTGGAACATGGGCATGAACCTGCGCGAACTCCAGCACTTTTGTGAACTGCGCACGCAGAAGGCAGGCCACCCCAAATACCGCCGAGTGTGCCAGACCATGTCCCGTTTATATCTTAAGAAACACCCCGAGATGGCACCCGTATTGAATTTTGTGGACCACAACGATTATGACGGCGGCATCACGCGAGCCGAACAAGAAGCCCGCACCGCCCGCAAATCCCTCACCTCCGGCGTCTTCGACGACCTCGATTAGTTTGTATTTAGCTTTTGCGCTGTCACCCTGAGCTTGTCGAAGGGCGGTAGCTCTATATACGACAAGTTTTGTTCCATGTGTCATTCTGAATGGAACGTAGTGGAGTGAAGAATCGCGCCTTTGTTTTTGAATTGCGCCTACACAAAGCTCCCTTTAGAATATTTTTATGCCTCTTTCCGACGAAGAAATTGATAAGAGATATGAAATCGCTTACGCATTATATGAAAGTGATAAAGCTGAAGAGGGAATGGCCTATAGCCAATTTTATATTGGGTGGATGTATTATTCAGGTTCGGGAGTTGAAGAAAATTTTGATTTGGCAGAGGAGTATTTTTTAAAAGCATCTCTCCAGAATAATGAGCGAGCAATGTTTTATCTTGGCTTGGTCTTTATAGAAATTAAAGAGTTTAAGATGGCCGTAGAATGGTTCGAAAAATCTGCTTCTTTTAACTTCCCTCCTGCTCTTTACCGGATGGGCTTGTATTGTGATCGAGGCAGGCATATGAAAACGGATAAATCTCTGGCGTTTAAATCGTTTGAACTGGCAGGGAAGCTCGGGCATGTGCCTGCGATGATACAAGTTTCACTTATGCTATTGAAAGGGCATTCGGGTATCCTCGGAAGGATTAAGGATGTATACAAATTGCTTAATGCATTTTGTTTGGCGTGTAATCTGGGAATGGACGGCAAAGACAGCGAAAGATTTTTGGAATAATTTTAATGATATTTTTTAACAAGCTAAGTTCTTTCCCTTTAAAATGCCTCCATGCCTAAAATCTACTTAAGTTATCGGGAGGGTGAAGCACCGGAAATGGTCGAGCAGGTCGTTCGGCACCTCAGTATTTGTTTTGGAGAGACTGAGGTTCTCGGATCGGGCGCAGAGGATTCTACAGTTCCGGTTCAGGAGGTTGTGAATGAGATCCTGGGCCAGTGTGCCGCCCTGGTGGTGTTGATCGGTCCCAGCTGGCGCGAGGGCACGGAGCCGGGTTCTGCCGGACTGTGCGATCCCAATGATCGAATTCGGCTGGAGGTGGAGTCGGCTCTCAAACACGGTTTACTGATCGTGCCAGTGCCGCTCGGCAATACGCCGCAACCGTCCATGGCAACTCTTCCACAATCCCTCAGTGATTTCCTGCGCCAGCCTGCGATCCGTCTCGATCCGGAAAATATACAGAACAGTTTATCTGAACTGACCCAGCGTCTCGAAACCGGCCTCGCCCTGCAATATGTGATTCAAAACTCCACCCTCAAGCGTGGCTCGATCCATCACCGAGCTTTACCGGAAGAGGATTTGCTCGGGTTCACTGCGGAGAATCGACCGGAGGATGTGTTCGGTATTGAGCATTCCAGCTTGATCGATACCCGCCGCGCCATCGACTATCAGGAAACCGCGCTCCATCTGGCGCGTGAATCGAAAAACCCGGAAGCCGAGAGTAGGGCACTGGGCAAGCTGGGGCTGGCCTTCGGCAAGATCGGTGAATCGCAACGCGCCATCGCCTGTTTCGAGAAACAGCTTGGCATATTGAAAGAGCTGGGCCAGCGCGAGGAGCTGGGCGAATTGCTGGCGAACCTCGGCGACGCTTCGGCGGTTCAGCTCGACTTTGTCCGAGCCGTGTCTTATTACAACGAACAACTGGGCCTCGCGCTGGAGCTTGACGACCGAGACATGGAAGCGTCGGCTCAGTTAGGCCTCGGTCACTGCTATATCAAAATGCAAGATATTGAGCACGGCGTGACGTTTTATGAACGTGCCTGGGCGCGGATTCGTGAGACCGGCGAGGCCGGTGAGCAGGCGCGGCTGTTGGTCGGGCTTGGCCTCAACTACCGCAAACTGGGGCGTATTGCCGAGGCCCTCGATCCGCTCAAGCAGGCGTTGGAGCTGGCGCGACGGCTGGGCGACCGGCGCGAGGAGGTGTTTATCCTGGAAGATATCGCCGATACCTATCGTGACCTGAACGAGCCGGACCTCGCGCTTGGGTTCCGTGAAAATCAGCTGGAGGTGGCACGCGATCTTGATGATGCGGCTCTGGAGGGGCAAATCATGATGGACATCGCCCACGAGCAGGTTCAGCGCGGAAATAAAGAGGCCGCGCTGGAGCTGGCCCGGCGGGCGGTCAGCCGCGTGCATCTGGTCGATAGCGTCCTGCACCGTCGAATTTGCGATGAGATCGAAAACTGGGAAAATTCCCGCTGAAACTCCCCATGCCTACTCTGCCAAAGCTCCCCTGCTGGCAAAGAAAGCTTTGCATAACCCAAAAATCAAAAGCAAAGGCGAGATTCTTCGCTTCGCTCAGAATGACAGTTCGTTGATTTTATGTGTCACATTCGAGAACGCGAGTAGCGGTTCTTGAACAGGGGCGCCTATCCTTACCCTATGGAAGTGCGGCCTCCTCTTTTCAGTCCATCAAAAAGCACTTATGCGAAGCTCTCGCTGGCAAAGGGCCTGCTTGGCGAATTCCGTCCATTTCCCCCCGGTTCTCATGTCAAGATTCTTTTGGATTTGCCCAATATATGGTAACCTTTGACGCTATTTTGCCTGAGTGCTGAAAGCCTTAAAATCACGATGGTTCCGGTATTTTCTGCATTCATTAGTGACTAACCAAGTGACTACCATTCGAGGGGAGAACAGGGCGCAATGAAAATTGGCATTCCCAAAGAAGTGCACGCTGGTGAAAAACGGGTGGCGACCACCCCGGACGTCACCCGACAATTAATAAAACTAGGATTTGATGTGGCGGTAGAGTCCGGTGCGGGGACGGCTGCTAATTTTTCGGACGAAGATTTCAAAGAAGCCGGTGCGACCGTCATCGGCGGGGCGCAGCAGGTCTGGGATGATTGTGACATTATCCTGAAAGTTCGAGCGCCGGAGTTGAACCCGGAGCTGAGCCGTAACGAAATCGATTTACTGCACGAAGGCCAGATACTCATCACCTTCCTCTGGCCCGCGCAAAACGAAGAGATGCTCAAGCAGTTGGCGGCGAAGAAGGTAACGGCGCTTGCCATGGACAGCATCCCGCGCATTTCGCGGGCGCAGAAAATGGATGCCCTGAGTTCGATGGCGAATGTCGCCGGTTACCGCGCCGTGGTCGAGGCCGCTCAGCACTTTGGCCGTTTCTTCACCGGGCAGATCACCGCCGCCGGCAAGGTGCCGCCAGCAAAGGTCATGGTCATCGGAGCCGGTGTTGCAGGACTCGCCGCCATTGGCGCTGCCAATAGCATGGGCGCTATCGTCCGTGCCTTCGACACCCGTCCTGAAGTTAAAGAGCAGGTCGAGAGTATGAACGCGGAATTCCTTGAGGTGGATTTTGAGGAAGAGGGTTCCGGTACCGGCGGCTATGCGAAGGTCATGAGTAAAGAATTTATCGAAGCTGAAATGAAACTGTTCCACGAACAGGCCAAGGAAATCGATATCATCATCACCACCGCGTTGATTCCCGGCCGACCAGCTCCGGAATTGATCAAGGATTATATGGTCAAGGACATGAAGGACGGCAGCGTCCTGGTCGATTTGGCGGCGGAACGCGGAGGTAACTGTAAGCTGACCAAGGAAGGTGAAGTGGTCACGGTCGATGGTGTTACGCTGATTGGTTACACCGACCTGCCGAGTCGCATGGCGGCGCAGTCGAGTCAGTTGTATGGCACCAACCTGCGGCACCTGCTGACGGATATGTGTCCGGAGAAAGACGGAAATGTCATCGTCAATTTTGACGATGAAGTGGTGCGCGGGGCAACGGTTGTCAAGGAAGGTGAAATCACCTGGCCACCCCCGGCACCAAAACTTTCTGCGGCTCCGGCAAAACCTGCCGAGAAAACACCCGAGCCTGTAGTCGCTCAGAAAGAAGAAGAGGCTCCGTCTGCGGCGGGTCCGGCCCTTGCCTTAGGGATTGGCGGCGTGTTGCTGTTCGGTCTCGGCGCGGTCGCACCGGCGGCGTTCATGGCGCACTTCACCGTGTTCGTGCTGGCCTGTTTTGTCGGCTATATGGTGATCTGGAATGTCAGCCCTGCCCTGCACACGCCGTTGATGAGCGTCACCAACGCGATCAGCAGTATCATCATCATCGGCGCGATTCTACAGATCAGCACGGAGGGAAATCTTCTTACAGGGCTGGCCGGACTGGCCATCCTGATCACTGCAATCAATATAACAGGCGGCTTCGCGGTAACGCGACGCATGCTTGAAATGTTCCGTAAATAGGAGGCGAATTATGAGTCAGGGAATTATCACCGCCTCTTATATCGGGGCAACTGTTTTATTCATTCTGGCACTGAGTGGCCTGAGCAATCAGGAATCGGCGCGGCGAGGCAACCTGTATGGCATGGTGGGCATGGCGATCGCCCTGCTCGCAACCATATCCGGTGTCACCGGAAACTGGGCCATTCTGCTGGCCGGGCTGGTCGTCGGCGCAGGGATCGGCCTCCTGCTGGCCAAGCGGGTCCAGATGACCGAGATGCCAGAGCTTGTTGCCATCCTGCACAGTCTGGTCGGGTTTGCCGCTGTGCTGGTCGGGTATGCAAATTTTATGGACCCGAATATTCACTTCACGGGCATCGACCTCACGATTCACGATATCGAAACCTATCTCGGTATCCTGATCGGTGGCATCACTTTTTCCGGTTCCATCATCGCCTTCGGCAAACTCAGCGGCAAGATCGGTGGCAATCCAATGTTGCTACCGGGACGGCACTGGCTCAATCTGATTCTGCTGATCGTCACCATCGTGCTCTGCAAAATGTTTGTCGATCAGTCAGCAGAGGGTGGCGGCATGATGCCGCTTCTCATCATGACCGGCATTGCCTTCCTGTTCGGGATTCATATGGTCATGGCTATCGGTGGAGCAGACATGCCGGTGGTGGTCTCCATGCTGAACAGTTATTCAGGCTGGGCGGCATCGGCTACCGGGTTCATGCTGAACAACGACTTGCTCATCGTCACCGGCGCACTGGTTGGCAGTAGTGGCGCGATCCTGAGTTACATCATGTGTCGTGCCATGAACCGCAAGTTTATTGCCGTCATCGCTGGTGGGTTCGGCACCACGTCCGGGAGTTCATCTTCAGCCTCCGTAGAAGATCAGGGCGAAGTGGTTGCGATGGAAGCCCCGGAAGTCGCTCAGCTGTTGAACGAGGCGAAGGAAGTAATGATCATTCCAGGTTACGGCATGGCAGTGGCCCAGGCACAGCACACGGTCAACGAGATCACCAAGGTGCTCAAGAAGAAAAAGATCAATGTGCGTTTCGGAATTCATCCGGTCGCCGGGCGAATGCCGGGCCACATGAACGTGTTGTTAGCCGAGGCCAAGGTGCCTTACGATATCGTTTATGAAATGGATGAAATCAACGATGACTTTCCGAACATCGACGTGTCGGTAGTTATCGGTGCCAACGATATCGTCAACCCTTCCGCGCAGACCGATCCGGACAGCCCGATTGCAGGGATGCCGGTGATGGAATGCTGGCTCGGAAAAACCACTGTTGTGCTCAAACGCGGCATGGCCACCGGCTACGCGGGCGTGCAAAATCCGTTGTTCTTCAAAGAGAACACCCGCATGCTGTTTGGCGATGCCAAGAAAAGTCTGGATGCTGTCCTGAAAGACCTGGGATAAACAGAATGGCGTTTTTTTGAATGAAGCTTTAGAAAATCCTCTCCCAGACCGGGAGGGGATTTTTTTTGATCTAATAAGGCAGGCCAAAAGAAAATACGATATTGCCGCGGAACGAGGGCACCACTAACCTTCTGCCGTCTTTGTCCAGACCAAAATTGGCCGGGGTCACCAGGTTTTCACGGATGATTTCCAGCGTCTCGTAATTTCTCAGGCGATAAATTTTTCCCGGAACAAACGCTGAGAACAGCAGGTGCCCTTCGCGGTCAAACTGCAAACTCTTGATCCGCTTGAGCCGTTTACGTAAAAGAGAAAAAACTTTCCCATCGTCTCCCATGAACAGTATCTGCCCGGACTCCCAGCAACCGGCGAGCAATCTATGATGCGCCGCATCGTACAAAAGTGATGTAGGTTTACCGAGTGCCTTGTCGCGCACATGCACCGCCACCTGATGTTGGCGCAGTGTATCGATTTTAAAAATCGTGCTGGTGGCAGGATCGGAGGCGAACAGGAGGCCATCCGGTCCCGGCGCAAGACCGGTCAGGTTTTTTGCGCCGAGCAATTTTAAATCGACCGTGCCCTTGAGCCGGGATGTGGTTTTGTCGAAACGATGCACCTGATGCAAATCGGCAACGTACAGGTCCTGCCCAATCAGGGCCATGCCCTTGGGCGCACTCAGGTGAACCCCGGCGCGTCCGGAACGAATGAAGTGCATGTCGATGGGCTTGCCGTTGCTCTCGAGTAGCGAGATAAAGCCGTTGCCGTCTTGGGTCGATGGCGCACCGTTGACGTTGGAGACATAGAGCCGACCAGTTTCAGGGTCGGGCAGAACACTGTCCGGCGATTTGAACCCGACCATGGTGAATCCGCTTAACATCAGGATGGACAGCATGAGGGCCGGATAGGCGACCCGGTTTTTTAGGCGCATTAGTTAGACCTTGAAACGGGTTGAGAGTATTATGAATTCTCCGCAAGGAGCGCAAGGTAGTAATCTATAATATGTGACGAATGAATATGGACCGCAAGAAAAACATTTTTTTAGGAATGCTACTGTTGGGGATCAACGGAATCCTCATCGGCGTGGTGGTGGACAGCGTCATGCTCTCCGTCATTGCCGGTCTGCTCGGCACTACGATGGGTGCTGTGATCGGCTGGCTCGGCGGACTGCGCTATATTCTGACCGTCTGCGGCGGCGTGGCGTTAGGGGCAATCATCGGCTGGCAGAGCGGCGATCAGGACATCCTCATCATCTCAGCCGGAACCGGCGGGGCGATGGCAGGCATGATCGCCAACCAAATCGAAAGTTTTATGGGGAAGTGATACGTCCGGAGGGATCCTGCTAGAAATTT
This sequence comes from Nitrospinaceae bacterium, assembly GCA_029261535.1. GTDB lineage: Bacteria > Nitrospinota > Nitrospinia > Nitrospinales > Nitrospinaceae > Nitronauta. Next base: position 90,080 of record JAJDBF010000017.1, read on the forward strand.
TCAGGCCAGCTCTTTGATGCGCGCCGATTTAAAACATCGCTCGACGGTCTCTATCACCTGATCCACCGTGTGCACAATGGCAAGCCCGGCGTTCTCTTCAAAAATCATGCGCACGGCCCCTGTCTGATGGCTGATGGCACTGTCCCGAAACGTGAGGTACCCGGCAACGATGCCGATGAACGCGGCTTTGCCAACCGAGGCGGTGCCTTCGATACTGGTGACCTCCGGTTTGTACAACACCGGTCCACCGCTGTTGCCGGGGAAAATAAACGCGTCGATTAAAAAATCCTTGCGATACCCTTCCAGCGTATCCCGCAGGCGGGCGATGCATCCCATCCTCGCGATGACGTATAAGCGATCGACATCGACAATCCCCATCGGAAATCCCAGCGTATAAACAAAATCGCCTTCCGATACGCCGCGCGTCTTCATTTCCGCAAGACCCATCACCTGATCATCGAGATTGAAATATTCGTAGCGGATGTTTTCGCTTTCTAAAAAGTCGGCATCCATACCAAGACCCGCAAGGTCCACCTCTTCATCCGGATGACTTTTCCACAGTGTGTTGCCGTTGGCATCCATGAGAGGGATGTCGTAGTCTTTCGCTTCTGATGCATCGCGCGGATTGAAACGGATCACCAGAGTGGTGAGTTTTTTCAAAACATGACGGTTGGTCACCAGAAAAATATGACAACGCTTTTTGCCGTCACCGTTTTGCGAGTAAGGCCGACCGACGAGTGTGCCAGTGCCGACCCACTCGATATGCCCGTTCTGTTGGCGAACGCCGAGGCCGACAACACAATCGAAACTGAACGGAGGGATCAGTGCCATGAGAATTTGGTAGAAGGATTCATATCCTTCCTTAACGGCAGAAAGAACCAAACACCTGAGTCGCGCTGAAATAGTTTGTAGTGAAAGGCGGCGCGGCTTATCGCGCGATGGGGCTGGATGAAGCTAGAGGTAGAGGTCGCCCACAAAATCGCCGTAGCCGTTGTGCATTTGCGTGTAGAGTTCTTCGCCGGTGCCGAGCATTTTTTCCTTGGTCTGCGGCCAACGCGGATGCGGCACGTTCGGATTCACGTTGGCGACGTAGCCGTACTCCGATGGCAGAACCGTGTTCCAGAATGTGGGCGGACCGTAATCGGTCAGGCGGATGCGCGCCACGGCTTTGATACTTTTGAATCCGTATTTCCACGGCACCACCAGGCGAAGCGGCGCGCCGTGCTGTTTCGGTAGCGGGTGCCCGTAAATGCCGGTAGCCATCAGGGTCATCTCGTTCATCGCTTCCTGTATGGACAGCACTTCCGAATAGGGCCACGGTTGCCAGAACGCCAGTTGACCCTGCGCCGTAAACGGCATGTAAAAGGAATTGAACTCAACATATTTTGCTGTGGACTGCGGTTCGACTTTATCGAGCAGAGCTTTCAACGGAAAACCCGTCCACGGCACCACCATCGCCCACGCCTCGACGCAACGCATACGATAAAACCGTTCTTCCAGTGGCATGAGTTTGAGCAGGTCTTCCATGGCGAAGGTCTGCGGCTTGTTGACCAGTCCCTCAACTTCCAGCGTCCAGTTTTGTGTGGGCAGGGCGCGCGCATGGTGCCCCACGTCTTCCTTCGTTTCGCTGAACTCGTAATAGTTGTTGTAGTTGCCCGCCACCCTTGGCGGGGTCACTTTGCGGTCGATCTTGTATTCAAGATTGCGCCGCGCCGGGTACAGCGTTTTTTCCAGCGGAGTCAGGTTGGCTTCAGGCCGATGCTCCAGCACTTCCGGATCGCCAGGAGCGCAACCGGCAAGCGCAACGGTTGCCGCACCGAGGAAACCTGCCGCTTTTAAAAAATCGCGCCGGTTGAGAAACATGGACTCTGGCGTAATGTCCGACTCGGGCAGTTCCCAGCCTTTTGGAATATGGATATGTGTCATGTGCGAATTGTCCTATCAACTTTATAAATTGAAACTTTCATTCTTTCACCCAGTCATCGATGCCTTTGAGATACGCACTCAGCCCGGCGGTGATGGGAAGCGCGATCACTTCAGGCACGTCATAGCTGTGATGCTCGACCACCCAGTTTTTCAGCGCGTCAAATGTTTCCTGCCGGGTTTTGACGATCAACAAAATTTCCGGGTCGTTATGAATTTTGCCTTCCCAATGATAAACCGATTCGATACCCGGCACGATGTTGACGCAAAATGCCAGTTTGTTTTCGACGAGGCCCTTCGCCAGCAGACCGGCCTCTTCTTTCGAGCTCGCAGTGATCAGCACCACAATGTGCTCCGGCTCACTCATTTATCCAGCACCAGTTTGAGAAGTACGAATCCGAAAACGAGTCCGACGAAAAACAAAATGGCCAGCAGATTGAAATAGCGGTCGATGAGTTTTTTAACTTTCGGACCGAATTTATAGATCAGGCCTGCCAGGATGAAAAACCTCAGCGACCGGCTGGCAAGCGATGCCAGAGTGAAGACGACGAAGTTGACCTGAAACATCCCCGCCGCCAGCGTGAAGATTTTGTACGGTAACGGAGTGAAGCCTGCGGCGGCTACCGCCCACGCCTGATACTCGCTGTACCAGCTTCCTATCTTATCAAACTGCGCCTCATATCCGTAGAACTCAACGATGCGGGTGCCCACAATATCCATGAACTGCCAGCCCAGAAAGTATCCGAACATGCCGCCGAGGACGGAGGCGACCGAGCAGACCCCGGCGAAATAGAAGGCGCGTTTCGGCACCGCCACACACATGGCGATCAGCAAGACATCCGGCGGGATGGGGAAAAATGACGATTCGGTAAACGACAGGATGAACAGCGCCGGCACCGCGTGCTTGGTCGCCGACCAGTGCAGGACCCAGTCGTAGAGTTTTCTCAGCATGTTTTCAGCATGGAAGGGTTGATCCGGGAAGCGGGGTGAACGTGATGAAGCCCTTATCTATAGCATATTAAGCGGGTCAACATCGACCGCGATTTTTATTTTACCGTTGTTCAGTTTCTGGAATGCTTTGTCGGCGCGCAGGGCTTTTAGCATGTCCTGCAACGGCTGACCGAAATAATCGAAAAATTTCAACCTCAGGAAGAAGTGCCACCCATTGTCGGTACGATATTTTTTCCTAAACATAATATGACAAGGACACAGCAATCGGCTTTTTCAAGTTTACTTTGTGAGTTCTCCATGCAATTTTTAAAGTCTTGGTAGCACCTAAATATTGGCGTTGAATACATTGGCGGTGTAGATTCTATTATTTCTTCTTCAATTTCTCCTGTGCCTTTAATAAGAGTGACGGTGATTTTTTCAGTCACTACTACACGGTCCTTTAATAAAATTGAAATTTTCCTTGCTTCATCAACAAGTGGTTCAAATTTATCTAGGACTTCCAAGCTTCCTTTGTCCTCCAATAAATCAGAAACTTCCGAGCCTATTCCCTTTAATTTAAGAATAAAGTCTCTGAAATTTTGTTTTTTAGCTTTTGGGTTGTCACCTTCAATTGCAGATTCAAAATATTTGATTGCTTCAAACAATGATTTTTTAGTTTTTTCCAGTTGCGTTTTTTCTTCAGGGACCATGAATCCTCCTCAACTCATATCACATTAAATTATATTGACGTTATTTTCCCCATGAACTAATTACCCTTTTTTGGAGCAATAATGAAAGCCTTTCATTAAAATCTAGACACGGCAGTATCCCCCATTTGTTTTGAGATTCTTGGATTTTTATTAATCTTGAGTCGCCGCAATCAGTCAATGGAATTACTCCTCTAGTCCCATCGGGGAAGCTACATTCAAAAAGATGACAAAAGGCCATCGAATTAAAATTAGCGGTTTCTGTAGCCTCCTTTACTAATTCATTTTCCGTTCTATTTAAAAACGAACCGATGAGAAAAGTGGAAATTTCATCTTTCCCTTCTGTATTTATATTTCCAAATTTGGAAAAACGATGAAAAATCAACACATCTTTTATATAATCCATTTTTAAAAACATCCGCGGTAAGTCCAATTCTAATGTGTTGCTATCAGTAAGTTTAACTTCCCAAAATACGAAAGTAACATCCCTTACTTTTGCAAAACCATCCTTAAAAAGGGCTATTATTTCAAATCCTCCCCCAAATGCATCTTTAAGAGTTTTGCCAGTATTTATTTCTTCTCCCATCAAAATTCCGATTAAAGTAAGGAGAACTAAAACTCCATCTTTTGGTTTATCTGTTTTTTCCATATTACGGAAAGTCTCAAAATCAAATTTTTGAATTATATTATAAAATTGTTCCCCGCCCGAACCACCAAAATAAGCATACTTAGATTCAAATAGTAAGTGCAACTTCTATCGATTGGGAAAGTGGATAAGCTGCGGTAACATCGTGGTTTTTCCCACCGACCAAAGCGAGAGGTGCACCGATGAGAGGTTACACGCAACTTACCCACGAACAACGA
>JAJDBF010000018.1 GCA_029261535.1 Nitrospinaceae bacterium
GCGTTCGCCTGCGAATCTCCCTGACCATACCTTCACTCGACACTTTCTTCTTCATAACACCCTCCTTCAATAGGAAAGGTTAACAAAAAGTGTCTCTTAACTTTTTACCTTAAATGGTCCACTTTCGGCTGACGGGATACACTTGGACGTATATCTGGTCCACACCTAGAGGGTCCTGGTTAATCACACCGTCAACGCCGTCATCGCCACTTTTCCCTATCGCCTTTCCAGCGTTTTCCGAAGTACCACCATATCCCATAGCCAAGAGCAGTCCAACGATTAGATGTTCAAAGAACAGAGAGGATGACTCGCGAACCTTCCCTAGAATGTCTCCTGCTAATGCATCGTTTATGACCTTATGTGATAAGCGCAGAAGCTCGTCGGGTGTTGCACTTTCATTTAAAACATCTGTTTCCTCCTGCGGTTTATCTTTATCCAACCGTGTCCCCTTACGGCTACGAAAATCCTGAAATGATTTAAATTTCTCAAGAAACTTACTGTCAATTCGCTCTGGGTTTTCCGAAAGAACCTTTTTCCCTTCCTCCGTAATAACAAAGTGACTGCGTGCGGTGTATTTTAATAGGCCTGCCTGCTTGAGGTAACTTTTTGCCCAGTGTACGCGGTTCGAAAATGTTGTCTGCTTGCCACTAGGAAGAAATTGTTCTTTGTCCTCTTGGGAAAGCTGAAACTCCTTCGCTAGAGTTTCAATGACATAGGAAGTTACTGCTTCCTCTTGGCGACAAGACTTCAATACAGGAAGCATAAGTGTCTGGTAGTCAGGTATCATGTTTTTCCTTCTTGTATTAATGGATCGAGTTTTTTCTTAAATATTTGCAAAAATCCAATGCTTCTTCCTGCGTATAGTTTTATCGCATTCTGTAAATTTTCGGCTAAAAATGGATGTTCATGACTCTAAATAGTTCTTCCACGTTGCCCCTCCGGTGAGGATAGTTTTGCATAACTCAAAAATCCAAGGCGGGATTCTTCACTATCCTTCAGAATGACACCCAAAATTTTTGCCAGCCCTTCTCCGACAAACTCAGGACAGGCTCCACGCTAATCACTCCTCGCCAGGCAAACAGGTAAAGGGGATCTCTTAATAATTCGATATTTTCTGTTCCGGCAACTCGCAGACCCCCTAAAACCAAGGTCTGCTCGCGACCAAAAGCAATTTTCAGAAGTGCCCTAAAGTTATTTTTTAAATTTTTTAACGAGGTATTTGGAGTAATCAGAAATGGACAATATCCCCAATAACTGGTCTCCTGCGGTCACAACTAAATGATGTGTATTATTGTCTCTCATGACTTCAGCCGCTTCTTCCATGCTTTTCTGACTTTCCATCTTAATTATTGGGAACACCATGATGCTGGATACTGGAGCCGTCGTCGGGTCCAGTTTTTCGGCAACAACTTTCCGGCTTATATCGTGATTGGTAATGATCCCAATATATTCTCCAGCATCTTCCACAAGCAGGGAATGGATTCCATTGTCGTGCATATAATTTGACGCTTCCAGAATGGTGGCGGAGGGATGAATGCTCAAGAGAGATTCGGCCATGTAATTCAGGATTCTTTCCATAATAATTTCTCCTTTTAGGATTATAGTTATCTATGCAACTTCGTCACAAATTTACACAAACCAACAGAAGGGAAACGATTACCCCCTTCAGCCCTCACGCATTGAGCTACTTTGACTGGGCCTGTTGCGCCACGGCATCGGCGGCTTTTTTTACGGCATCGGGATCGCCGAGGTAGTAATGCTTGATCGGTTTCAACTGCTCATCGAGTTCATAGACCAGCGGAATACCGGTCGGCACATTGAGCTCGGTGATGTCCGTCTCACTGATATTATCCAGATGCTGGATCAGTGCTCGCAGGCTGTTGCCGTGGGCGCAGATGAGAACGCGCTTGTCCGCCTTGATATCCGGCACGATGGTCTCCAGCCAATACGGAATCATACGTGCCACTGTTTCCTTTAGTGATTCGGTTGAGGGTCGTTGATCGGGAGTCAGGTCGGCGTAACGCGGGTCGTTGTTCGGATGGCGTTCATCGTCTTCTGCCAAAGCCGGTGGCGGGATGTCGTAACTGCGCCGCCAAACCTTGACTTGATCGGCACCATGCACCTCAGCCGTCTCGGCTTTGTTGAGCCCTTGCAGTCCGCCATAATGACGTTCGTTCAGCCGCCAGTTGCGAATGACGGGGATCCACATCAAATCCATTTCATCGAGAGTGATCCAAAGCGTACGGATCGCACGCTTGAGCACCGAGGTGTAGGCGATATCGAAACCCAACCCTTTCTCTTTTAGCAAGCGAGCCCCCGCCGTGGCTTCGGCAACACCCTGCTCAGTCAAATCAACATCCTTCCAACCGGTGAATCGGTTTTCCAGATTCCAGACACTCTGCCCGTGCCGCATCAACACCAGTTTATACATGAGATAATTCCTTCCCTTAGCTATAACGAACCTTGGCTAACAGGCGCATCGCTACCTGCCATCAGTATGTTAAAAAAAGTTTCGGAATTTGTCGAGAACAAGCCTGTGAAAAGTTGACGTAAACGTCAATTAAGGCTAAATATATAGCCTGTTATCAACAAACCGTCTTTATTTTTTTGGACCCGGAGAAAATCGTAACAGCAAATTATGTCCGATACCATTGAACACCATTTCAAGCCTATCACGCACACGTTCCTCGATAAGGAATGGGTAGAAGGTTTCACCATCTACTACAAATCCGTGGATGGCGGCAAGACCAGCTTCCTGATCTTTGCCCAGTATACGCCGGAAGATTACACGCGCCTCGAAAAGATTATGAAGGAAGGAGACCGTCAGGATTTTTTCATTCACGAAAACGATCTCATCCGGTATTTCCGCGAATGTATTCTGGTGCGGTTGCGCCGTGGCCTCGAGAAGGACAAACCGAATCCGCTGGAAGTGGTCCGACGCACCTACCCGGTCATCCGAAGAATCCTGGGCGACTACCTGGAATATGACATTTCTCCCAGGATGTTGAGGACCATGGATGAATTACCCGATATCCTGTGCCCCTTGTTTCGCAACGAGGTCATCCCATTCCCTGCACTGGTCAGCCTGACTCTCAAGGATCCGGAAATTGAAACACACTGTGCCAACGTCGGCATGTACAGTCTCTACTTCGCAAAAATTCTGGAGCTTTCCGAATCCGACATGAGAGACCTGTTTCTCGGAGGATTATTTTCCGACATCGGCAAAAAAGATTTTCCAGAATCGATCCACACTAAAAGTGAACTGACCTCTGAGGACTGGTCCACTATCCGCAAGCACCCGTCCAGCGGACGCAAAACGCTAAACGACATGAAATGCTATTCAGAAAATGTTTTACGGATGGTGATCGAACATCACGAAAACTTTGACGGCACGGGTTACCCGTTTGGCCTCGCCAGCGAAAAAATTTCGTTGAACGGACGCATCTCCAGAATTCTGGATGTGTTCGATTCCATGACCTCCGAAAGAAGGTACCGCAAACCCGTTAGAATCATCGAGACCCTGACCGAGATCAAAGACGGCATGGAAGGTCACTTCGACCCCCGTCTCCTCACCGCCCTCTTCAAATCCTTCACCCACTCCTAGGTGCTCCGCGCACGGCGGACAGAAAGCATGCCGCGATGCGCTCTAAAAATTTTGCTAGTCCATGAACAGTCAGCCAGTTAGCTCACCGCAAGGTGTAAGGGGGTCACTTTTTCTTTTTTTGAGCCTTGCTGAGAATGTCTTCAAGAATACTTTGAATGGCGGGGGATTGGAGGGGCAGTTCGACCGCAATAATTTCGCGTACCTTGCGGTGTTGCCCCGCGTTGGCGGTGAGTGAAAACCTGGCCGCACTCGCGACAAAGTATTTATTCATTTCTTTTTTATCCTGCAACCAGTCCAGTGAAGCGATAACACGGCGCACCGGCTCGGGCGATCCGGTAGCCATGAATTGTCCCCACAAAGCGTCAAGAATCCATTCGCCTTTTTCCAGCGGCAATTCGGTCAGAGGTCGTGGAGCATTTTTGGTTAAAAACGCGAACACCTTGGAAAGTCGTGGATGCCGGGCGAACAGGGCTTCCACCCGTTCCTGCGAATCCGGAAGTCCCGAATACCACAATCCAAAAACCACAACGCCAAGATGCCGTTCTTTAAGAGAATCCAGGTGCTGAACAATAGCGTCGACTTTGCCGGGGTTTTGTTGAAACACGCCAGACATAAAACCAAACAGCGGCGAGATCGCATGTTTTTTGTCGAGCATCCCCGAGGCACTCATGTACTTGATGGCGGCGGGAACCCGCTCTGGCCTGGGCTTCAGGTAATAGGTTTTCAACCAACGCTTGGCATGAGCCGGTGATTTAAAAACAGGTGCGGCAAAGGCTGTATTGACCAGAATTGCGCTGACGACCAAGCACCCTGCCAATTTCAACACGAGGAGTTTTCGGTGACCTTTCTGAATGGGCTGGCACATTTTGCAATCACTCCAGATGTTCAAGGTCGGTTTCCGGTGAAACTTTTGACCATAATTTTCCCGGTTCCCAAATGATGCCATGGGCCTCGGCCTGGCAATACAGAAAAAATTCGCGGTTGCCCTTTTGCCCTGCCACCGGCGACAGCGTAACGTCGCTCACCCCCCAGCGTAACGCCTCGACACAAGCCGCCACCTTCACCACCGCAGAATAATGTTTTACCGGGTCACGGATCACGCCTTTCCTATCAACTTCGCTTTTCCCCACTTCAAACTGCGGCTTGACCATGGCCAACACATGACCGTGATCTTTGATGAGCGGAAACACCTGCGGCAGGATCAGCTTCAACGAAATAAACGAGACATCGATCACGGCGATATCAAAAATTCTTCCGCCGACATCTCCCGGTTGCAGTTGACGGGCATTCACACGCTCCATCACCTGCACACGTTCGTCCCGCCTCAGCCTATAATCGAGTTGATTGTAACCGACATCGACCGCCACCATTTTTTTCGCACCGTGTTGAAGCAGACAATCGGTGAACCCGCCGGTGGAGGCACCGATATCAATGCCCGTAAAGCCGGTGGGATCGACTCCAAACACCTCCAACGCGTGTTGCAGTTTCAACCCGCCGCGCCCGACGTACGGGTTCGGGTCTTCCAGGACCATCAACAATTCTTCCGGGTCCAGCATACGCCCCGGCTTGTCGACCACCTCCGACCCGGAGCGCACCCGCCCGGCAAGGATCAGTGCCTGTGCCCTCTGCCGGGATTCCGCGAGTTTTTTTTTACCAGCAGTTCATCGGCACGTAGACGTTCACTCGCTTTCCCCATCGGTGCCTCCAGAAGGAAACAGTTCGGCTGTCAGATCGCCTTTGCCATTTTTGGTGAGCTTCTCGATTTTCTGTTCTGCCTCCTTCAGTTTTTCAGAACACACTCGCGACATCTGGATGCCTTCTTCAAAAATCTGTAGAGACTTGTCGATGTCGAGTTCACCTTTTTCGAGTTCCTGAACGATTTTTTCCAACCGCTCCATCGCCTTTTCAAACTTGATGTCTTTTTTTTCTGCCATAACGTCTCCCGGATTTCAACTTCCCTCAGAAAAAATTCTCTGAGGTTTCTTCTATTTTTATTTTACCCATCCTCTACAGTCGCGTCCAGTTCGCCTTCCGAAAGACGGATTCTGAGTTTATCGCCGGGTTTTACCTGATCCCGGCGAAACACTACTTGTCCGGTTTCCTTTTCACAAGTGAGGCTGTAGCCACGGCCCAGCACTTTCAAGGGACTGAGTGCATCGAGTTGCCGGGCGAGTCCGTCAAAGCGGTTGCTTTCCTGCTTTGTCCGACCTCTCATCAGATGAACCAGTAAATGTTTCCGGCTTTCAAGTTGCAAACGATACTGAGTAAATTTTCTCTCTGGTGATGCCAACAGCAATCGTTTGACCAGAGACCGTAAACCCTCGCGCTGAATGCGCGACCAGTTGCCCAGACTGTGCGTCAACCGGGACAGATTCAGTCGATTGCGTTCAAGGCGCACCCGCCCCATCATCAAATGCCCCAACAATTGTTTCTGACTTTCGAGATGGGCTCGATGCTGGCCCAGTTTTCTTTCAGGCGAAGAAGATAATAATCGTTTGTTTCGAGAGCGCAAACCCTCGCGCTGAACACGGGACCACGTATCGAGACTGCGCGTCAACCGGGCAGACATATCGTCCAGCCTCTGCGCCGGATTTTCCAGAATGCGCCTGGGCTCCCGAAAAAAACGGCGGTCGATGAGCGACAACAACCGCGCCCGTCGATCCTGAAATTGTGTTTGCAGAATGGCCTGCAGGTTTTCGGTGAGGCTACTGAGGGTGGCATAAGTTTCTGCCAACACCGGGACGGCGATCTCGGCCGCCGCTGATGGTGTCGGCGCACGCAGATCCGCGACGAAATCGGCAATGGTCACATCGACTTCATGACCCACCGCCGAGATGACAGGAATCCGCGATTGGAAAATAGCCCGCGCCACCACCTCTTCGTTAAACGCCCACAAGTCTTCAATGGAACCACCGCCGCGCCCGACGATGAGCAGGTCGATATCCGGCAGAGTGTTCATTTCCCGAATGGCCCGCGCAATTTCATTGGCGGAGCCTTCCCCTTGAACTTTGACAGGATTGAGCAGGACGGAAACTTTTGGATTGCGCCGTTTGAGGACGTTCAGGATATCGCGGATAACCGCGCCGGTGGGCGAGGTCACCACCCCGATTTTCCAGGGAAATTCTGGCAGGGGTTTTTTATGCTGAGGTGCGAACAATCCTTCTTCTTCGAGTTTCTTTTTGAGCTGATCGAATGCCTTTTGCAAGGCACCGAGTCCGCGCGGCTCCATACTGTCGATGATGATCTGATATTCACCGCGCGCTTCGTAAACCGCCACCCGGCCCGACACCAGTACTTGATCACCATCTTCCGGCTCGAACTTCAAGCCGGAACGGGAACCGCGAAACATGACGCAACGAATCTGCGAACGGTCGTCCTTGAGAGTGAAATAGGCGTGTTTGGATTGCGCGACTTTATGACCGGAGATCTCTCCCTCCAGCCAGAGAGACTCGAAATTCATTTCCAGAAGACCGCGAATGGCGGCGGTCAATTCTGAGACTGAATAGACGGACGGGGTTTCTTCTTCGCTTTCTTCTGCCAGCTCTTCCTGCACTTCATCATCCGGTTCTTCCGGGTGAGAGAAGAGGTCGGTGCCAGCATAAGAATCGGTCATGGTTGAAATCCAGCAGTTAAATTCCGTTAGACATTTTTAATGGGGACCTCGATAAATCAGAAAACCTCTGTTTTCGGCAGTTCGCACTCACTTTAAAACCAAGTGGGTCTGTTGGCCGCGCGCATAAGCACCTCGCGGCCCGACACCATTTATTGAGATCGCTTAAACGCCTCAAGCGTATTGCTCATCAGCATGGCGATGGTCATCGGCCCGACACCGCCGGGAACCGGCGTGATGTGCGATGCTTTTTCTGCGACAGCGTCAAAATCGACATCGCCCACCAGTTTACCGTCGACGCGGTTGATGCCAACATCGATCACCACTGCGCCGTCTTTCACCATATCGGCTGTGACGAATCGGGGCCGCCCGATCGCCGCCACCAGGATATCCGCCGACCGCGCCATGGCAGGCAGGTCGCGGGTGCGGGAATGGCAAATGCTGACTGTGGCGTTGCGTCCCAACAGCAGATGCGCCATGGGTTTGCCGACGATATTACTTCTGCCCAGCACCACCGCATGTTTGCCTTCAATATCAATTTTGTAATGATCGAGCATCTCGATGATCCCCGCCGGTGTGCAGGGCACCAGCTTGGCCCCGCCAGTGGCAAGGTAGCCCACGTTGACCGGATGAAAGCCATCGACATCCTTCGCCGGGTCGAGCGATTCCAAAATTAATTGCGAGTCGATGGTACTGGGAAGCGGCAATTGGACCAGTATGCCGTTCACTTCCGGGCGGGTGTTGAGGTCTTTGATATGCGCCAGCAATTCATCCTGACCGGTGGTCTCATCAAGGTGCAGGGAGAAATTATTGAACCCCATCTTCTCGCAGGTTTTATTTTTATTGCGGACGTAGACCGTTGAGGCCGGATCCTCGCCTATCTGGACAACGGCCAGGCCCGGAACCTTGCCGGTTTCAGCCTTGAGAGTGGCAACCTCCCCGGCCACACGGTCTTTCACCAACTGGGAAACGACTTTGCCATCAATAAGTGTCATGGGTGCTGGGTCTTTTCTGGAATAAGGAGAAAGTTCAGAGGAACATTCTAACAGTTTCATCAAACTGTTCCGACATAAGAGTGATTTTAGGCGCGAGGTCTCTGGGGTTCACGGCGATGCGGTCCCAGGTATCTTTTTGCAGATGGGGCACGCTGAATTCCTCCGTCTGCGCCAGGTTCATATCGTGCACAATGTAGTCAGCGGTGTGAATGATCGTCGCTTCTTCCTTATACTTCGGGGTATGGGCCGGATCATGATGACCGGCCACTGCCTGAGCCAACTGCTCGGGAATGTCCCAATGGCGGAGCAGTGCCCCGCCGACGGCTGAATGGTCAAATCCCATTTTTTCCGTCTCAATCAGGTTGAGATTTTCCTGGGTTTCCCGGCTTTGGGTGAGCGTATCCCGCGCCAGAGCCGGTTCTTTCATGTAAATTATCAAACGACCGAGATCGTGTAACACTCCGCACAGGTAAAGCCGTTCAACATTTTCATCGCCGCGCACAAGACCAATGGTGCGGGCCGCCATGCCAGTGGCGATGCTGTGCCGCCAGAAAGATTCCATGTTGAACAACGTATTGGGGATGCCTCGAAACTGGTAGATCACCGCTGTGGCCATGGTCAGATTGACCATTTGATCCAGCCCGATAATAGTGAGTGCGTGGCTGATGGTATCGACTTTGGAAGAGAGAGCGAAAAAGGAGCTGTTCACCACTTTCAGCAAACGCGCAGAGAGTCCGGGATCAAGGCTGATGATCTCACCATAATCGGCGAACGATTTATCCGGGTCCGCCATGGCGGATTGTAATTTATAAAATACCGCCGGCAGGCTGAACACCTGATCGCCACCTGCCAGCATGTCTTCCGGTCGTTGATAATCCAAGGGCCAAACTCCTTCCGGTGAGATTTTCTCAGGGTACCTCTAAAAATTACTTTTGACAGCGAGGTGCTGGTGCATGGCTAACGAAAACCCCTTTAATTTTAGAGGGTCTGCGAGTTGCCGGAACAAAAAATATCGAATTATTTGAGGTCTTCTTCAGTCTATCTCAAGCTCCTTGATCAGGCGGGACAAATAGGAACGTTGCACATCGAGAATCTTGGCGGCCTTGGTCCGGTTCCCGGATGTCGACTTCAAGGTGTTGGTGATAAAAGAATGCCGAAACGCATCGCTGGCTTCCTTCAAGGTGGCCCCCACATTAATATCAATCGGAGAATCAGACGACTCAAATGGAAAAGAGTCCACGGTCAGTTCGCCGGATTCCTGGAACACAATCGCCCGCTCAACGGCGTTTTCCAGATGGCGGATGTTGCCCGGCCACGAATACCCTTTTAAATGCGAGAGTAGGCCTTTGGCAAGTTTTGGTCGGGGTTGTCCCGGCGGGGTGTGTTTCTTGATAAAATACTGGACCAGATCAGAGATATCCTCCGGGCGTTCGCGCAAGGGCGGCAATTCGAGATTGATGACATTGATCCGGTAATACAGGTCCTGCCGGAACCCGCCTTCCTGCACCATTTTGTTGAGGTCCCGGTTGGTGGCCGACACCATGCGCACATCCACTTGAATGGTTTTTGTACCGCCGAGGCGAAGAAACGATTCCTCTTGCAGGACCCTCAGCAGTTTCACCTGCATATCGAGGGGCATCTCGCCAATTTCATCGAGGAACAGGGTGCCGCCGTCCGCCGCTTCAAACAGACCAATTTTTTTGGTGTCGGCCCCGGTGAAGGCACCCTTTTCGTGACCGAACAATTCGCGTTCCAGAATGGAAGCGGGCAGTGCCCCGCAACTGATGGAAATAAACGGTTTTGCCTGACGCGGACTGTGATCATGAATCAAGTGGGCAAACAATTCTTTACCCGTCCCGCTTTCCCCTGAAATCAGAACCGAAGCCTTGGAGTTGGACACCCTCTGCGCCTGGTAAATGCAATTTCGAATAATCCCGCTCTCTCCAACAATGGTGTACCTCTGCGCGTATTCTTCCTGTAATCTGTCGAGGTGATTGTCTATTTGGTCCTTGCTACGGATAACCTCGAACGCCATCGACAGGATATTGGCGAAGTGGCCCAGACTTTCGACATCCTCATCGTCAAACTTGCTCCCGTCTTCCTTGTCCAGCAGTTCAACCACGCCCATGACTTTGTCATCCAGATAAATCGGATAACACACAATGGCCGTGACCTCGATTTCGGTTTTTTCACTGGCCAGGGAAAACCAGCGATCATCGGAACTCACATCATTGGACACTACAGGCTCGCCACTTTCCACCACGGCCCCGGCAATGCCCTGCCCGGCCGGAATGTCGACATCCTTGAGCACAAGACTCTTGTCCCCGGAAGCTAAATAAAAATTCAGCTTCCCGGACTTTTCATCCACCATGAGAATGGCCGCATTGCGTGCGCCGATGGTCTGTACCGCCAACTCCAGCAGAACCTGAAAAAACTTGTCCTTGCCACGATGCGACGACTTGAACATCGAGGACAGGTTGCGCAAAGTCTGAATATTCGGGAACCGCTTGAGTTGTTTCATTTTTATTTACATAAGGTTAGATATTATTTTTTTCACCATCGCACTCCGATGAGTGCGCTAAATTATACATTAAACGACCTAAATCCAAATAAATTAATATTCCCTCCATGAGACAATGAAAAATTAGCTCTATCTCAAGGCTGGGTGGGCAAACAACCTTATTTATAAGGGATAATTTTTTTCAGAGTTTTTTGCCATTCTGTGGCCAGCTAACGGTGCCCCCTATATATTTTAAAATGGTGTGAATAATATCCACCGAGGCCTGTGATTTCTTTAAATGAGACCCGATGTAATATTGTTGTAAGCTGGATAATTAGGGGCACCCCCCTGCAAATTAAAATTCCTTTAGAAAAAAAATGACACCTTCAGAGTCAGGGAAAATTAAAATTGTGGTTGCGGATGATCATGCGGTCGTCCGCAAAGGCTTTATCCAGATCATTTCAAATTCCCCAAATTTTATCGTGGTCGATGAGGTGGACAACGGAGCGGACGCACTCAAAAAAATTAAAGAAAAAGATGTGGACGTGCTGGTGATGGACATTGAAATGCCAGGAAAAAACGGGATCGATATTGTCCTGGAAGCCAAAGCCCTCAAACCCGAATTGGGTATCCTCATATTGAGCATTCTCCCGGAAGATTATTATGCCCTCAGGTTTATCAAAGCCGGTGCCTCCGGCTACCTGAACAAGGCTTGCACTCCCGATGAATTATTAGCCGCCATCAACAAAGTCGCTCGCCCCGGAGAAAAATATATCAGCTCCAGCCTGGCAGAAAAAATCGTGCTCGACTGGGAAAAAGACCAGAACAAAGCTTCCCACGAAATTTTAACCGCGCGTGAGTTTCAAATATTTTGCAAACTTGCGTCAGGATTGGCTCCAAAAAAAATCGCCGAAGAGCTATCGATCAGCTCAGCCACGGTGTGCACGCACAGAGCCCATATCCTGAAGAAAATGGACCTGAAGAATAATGCCGAGATGACACTCTACGCCCAAAAATATCAGTTAATCAGCCCTACCATTTAATGTCTCCTGCCTCCGGGGGCCATCCTTCGAAAAAGCTCACCCCTCGCTAAACTCAAGCACCTGCAAAAACATATCTAATATATTCGACCCTAAAATAACAGTTCGTGGGATTTAATCCCCCTACCCTGTCAGCGCAAAATAGAGGTAACAGGATCCCCTGCGCATTATTTTTTAATAGTTTTCAAGTCTACCTCTTGATGGAGATAAAAAAATGAAAACCAACATTCTCAGCATTTCTGTTCTAACATTTTTTTGCGTTGTCAGTCTCAGCGGCAACTCTTTCGGGTCACAGGAAAAAACCTCTCTGGAAAAAATCAAAAAGGATTTCGGTCCGGTACTGAAACTTGAAGGCAATGCCAGGAAAGAAATAAATGTCATCGCCAACATCTTAAGTCCGGGTTCAAAAATGAAGGCTATTGATGCCACCGGAGCCAGTGGAGAAATGTGCATGCTGGAAACAGTCACCAAGCACAATATGATTCATTACTCCGAGACTCCTGAAAAGACACACGAGGACGTTGTTTATTATCTTAATCCCGCAACGTTTATCGCCAATGGTCTGGATGTCAGCAAACTTCCGCGACACCCGGAGAAACTGGGGAAAATGAAACCTCTGCAATGGTATTACTACGATGGGACCTATGTGGAGCCGCACCAGGGATCCAAGATGAACAAAGCATTTGTCATCATGTCGATTGATGTCAAATAGTCTCGTAGCAGAGTGAATGGTTCTGCGGGTTGTTTTCAAATTCCGTTTGAACAATTTTTTTGGGATCTCTAACAACCAGGAATAATTTTTAGTGGTGCCCTCTTGTTCAATGACCTCGTTTACGGAAAAGCTGGCAACCCGTAGAACTCTTTCCTCACTTCGCCCACCAGATTTTCGATGAGTTCCCGATCAGGCGTTTTCAAAAAATCATCCTCTACTTATTTTTTTCACTGTCTTCTTGGTCCGTCTTCCTGCCAGACACCCCCCATATCATCAGAGATGCCAGGGCAAAAGCCGGAACCAGTTCGTAAATTAAATCCGACAGGCCGCTCACTTTCCACAGGATGGTAACAATAAACCCGGTGAGCATGCCGGCGATGGCACCCTGCCGTGTGACCCGCTTCGAATACAGTGTGAACAAAATGAGCGGACCAAAACTTGCGCCAAGACCGGACCACGCGAACAGCACGAACCAGAAGATCACCTGCGTTTTTGCCAGCGCGATCAGCATCGCCCCGACACCGAGCACGGCAATCGTCACCCGGCTGATGAGGAGCATCTGCCGGTTCGACAAGCCGCCACCATAAATTTTATCGACCACATCGTGCGCTACTGATGAAGCCGCCACAATGATCTGGGCCGATACGGTCGACATGATCGCCGCCAGCACTCCGGTCAATACGATCGCTGTCAACAGGGTCGGCAGTAGCGACTCCGCCGCTTTCGGAAACAGGTGCTCCGGATCCGCAAGTTCTGGAAACAGTGCGTTGCCTGAGAGGCCGAGCAGGATCGCCGAAGAATAAATGAGGCCGCCCCATCCGAGCGCGATCCACCAGCCATCGCGAATCACCTTTTCATTTTTTGCTGCCATGTAACGGTTGAGCACATGCGGCTGACCGGGATAGCCCAGCCCAATACCGAGCAAACCGACCACCCCTCCCAAAAATGCGGGAACGGTTTTGCCTCCCATAAAGTCCAGCGTTTCAGGATTCGCCGCGTTCACCTGCGCGATCATGCCGGAGACTCCGCCAAGCTCTGCCAACGCCACCAGCGACAGCACCACAAGGCCGGCGACCATGATAAGTCCCTGCACAAAATCGGTCCACGCCACGGCGAGAAAACCGCCCATCATTGTATAGGTCAGGATGATGAGGCCGCCGATGGGAATGCTCAGCGTGTGCGATACACCAAAAATTGAATCAAACGTCTTGCCGATGGCTGTGAACTGCGCACCGACATAGGCCATCATGCAGGAAAAAATGATGAGCACCGACACCCAGCGTAAAAGATGAGAACCATCGCCAAAGTGAGCTTCCAGATAGTCGGGGATGGTGATCGACCCGGTTGCGTGCGAGTGTCGCCGGAGCGGCTCGGCAATAAATTTCCAGTTGATCCAGTAGCCTAAAAGACAGCCGGGCAAAAACCAGACGGCAGACAAGCCTTCCTTATAAGCCAGACCAACCGTTCCGAGCACCGCCCAGGCACTCTCGGAGGACGCGGTCGAGGACACCGCCGTGACCCACGCCTTGAGCGACCGGTCCGCCAGAAAAAACTGGTCGGCAGATTGGGTCGAACGCGAGGTCACCCAGCCAATGCCCAGCATGGCTAATACATAAATGGAAAAAACAACGACTATCGTACCGGTGAGTTCCGTCATACGGTCAAGCATAAACTAAAAACATAGCAAATTGAAAAAGTCCCTTCACCAAATCTGGCAAGCGTAAATCTCTGGTATCCAGATTGAGTTTTGGATACACTGGGCACCCATTCTGGCCACCGTTTTCCCCAAGGATTCCACGAACATGCAGGAGTACGATTTCAAGGCTATTGAGTCGCGTTGGCAGGCTCATTGGGACGCTCAAAAAACTTTCAGCGTCAGCGAAGACACCGACCGGCCCAAGTATTATCTGCTGGAAATGTTCCCCTACCCGTCCGGTCGCATCCACATGGGGCATGTCCGCAACTACACTATTGGCGATGCGCTGGCTCGCTTCAAACGCATGCAGGGGTTCAACGTCCTGCACCCCATCGGCTGGGACGCGTTTGGCATGCCCGCCGAAAATGCCGCGATCAAAAACAACTCGCATCCCTGGACATGGACGCAAGCCAATATCGACAGCATGCGCGATCAGCTCAAACGCCTTGGTCTGAGCTACGACTGGGACCGCGAAACCGCCACCTGCACACCGGAATATTATCGCTGGAACCAGTGGTGTTTCCTCAAGTTTCATGAACGCGGACTGGTCTACCGGAAAAAATCCGTCGTCAACTGGTGCGAACCCTGTCAGACCGTACTCGCCAACGAGCAGGTGGTCGATGGCAATTGCTGGCGTTGCGACAACCCCGTTATCGACCGCGAACAGGACGGCTGGTTTTTCAAGATCACTGATTACGCCGACCGTCTGCTGGAAGGTTGCAAGGAACTGTCCGGCTCCTGGCCGGAACAGGTGCTGACCATGCAGTCGAACTGGATCGGCAAAAGTTACGGTGCCGAAGTGACGTTCAAAGTTCAAGAGCGGGAAGAGTCGATTGCTGTTTTAACCACCCGACCCGACACCTTATACGGCGCGACTTTCATGGTGCTGGCACCGGAGCATCCGCTGACCACCACCCTCTCGCGCGGCACGGAGCAGGAGTCGGCTATCGACGAATTTATCGCGCGCATGAAGCGCATGGAGAAAAGAGAGCGCACCGCAGAAGGCGGCGAAAAAGACGGCGTGTTCACTGGAGCTTACGCGATCAACCCGCTCACCGGTTCCGCCGTGCCAGTCTGGACCGCCAACTTCGTGCTGATGGATTACGGCACCGGGGCGATCATGTCTGTCCCAGCACACGATCAGCGCGATTTTGAATTTGCCCGAAAATACGAGCTGCCAATCCGCGTGGTCATCACACCACAAGACGGCAGTCTCGACGCGGAGGCTCTGGAATCCGCTTTCGTTTCCGATGGCGCCATGGTGCAGTCCGGCGAATTTGACGGGCTCGCCGGACAAGAAGCGCGCAAAGCCGTGTGCGATCATCTCGACCAACGCGGCATTGGCAAAGCCACGGTCAACTTTCGTCTGCGCGACTGGGGTGTTTCCCGTCAACGCTATTGGGGAACGCCGGTGCCGATGGTCCTTTGTGATGCCTGCGGCGTGGTGCCGGTGCCGGAAGAACAACTGCCGGTGGTCCTGCCGACCGATGTCGACCTCGGCGATGGCGGACAATCGCCCCTGCACACACTCGAATCGTTTTATAAAATCGACTGCCCCAAATGCGGCAAGCCCGCCCGGCGTGAGACCGACACGCTCGACACGTTCATCTGCTCGTCCTGGTATTTCGACCGTTACACGTCACCGCACGATGAGCAACATGCCTTCAATCCGAAAGCCATCGACTACTGGATGCCGGTCGATCAATACATCGGCGGCATTGAACACGCTATTTTGCACCTGCTCTATTCACGATTCTTTCACCAGATTTTCCGTGATATGGGATTGGTTCATACGCCGGAACCGTTTGACCATCTGCTGACGCAGGGCATGGTCATCAAGGACGGTTCCAAGATGTCGAAATCCAAAGGCAATGTGATCGACCCGGACGGTATCATTGAAAAATTTGGAGCGGATACGGCACGGCTGTTCATCCTGTTCGCCGCGCCGCCGGTCAAGGATCTCGAATGGAGCGATCAGGGGGTCGAAGGCTGTTACCGGTTTCTCAAACGGGTGTGGCGCATTTTTCAGGACTTGGCGGGAAGTACCGATGGTGCTGGAACCTTGCCGGAAGCCTCTGCCGACTTGCCCCCCCTGCTAAAAGATTTGCGCCGGATGACGCACGTCACCATCCAACGCGTCACTCACGACACAGCCGTGCGCATGCAATTCAACACCGCCATTTCGGCGATCATGGAACTGGTCAACCACCTGTACAATTTCCGCGAAGGCTGGGGCAAGATTGAGCCCGGCCCTGCCGACCGCGCCGTGGTCAAGGAAGCACTGGAAAACCTGGTGCTCCTGCTGGCCCCGTTCGCCCCTCATATTGCAGAGGACATGTGGTCCGCTTTGGGATATGCTGAAACCACGGATCGGGCAGACTGGCCCGAATGCATTGAAGCGTTACTACAGGCGGATGAAATCACCATCATCGTGCAGGTCAACGGCAAGGTCCGGCAAAAACTGACGGTGCCGCAGGGCATCGCCGAAGACGATCTAAAATCCCTGGCGCAGGAAGACGAAAAAATCCTGCCCTGGATCGAAGGCAAGACCGTGCGTAAGGTGATCGTTGTGCCCGGAAAACTCATCAACATCGTCGTGTGAAGGAGGCTCGCTTGACTCACCGCAATGTCGCAATCCCCGACTGGAGTTTGCGACTGCTACAATGCCTGCTCCTCATCAGCCTGCTCATTCTCAGCGGCTGTGGTTACCGCCTGGCCGGGACCGGGTCCTCGTTACCGCCGCATCTGAAAACCATCGCGATCCCTGTCCTGAAAAATAAATCGAGCGAACCGACCATCCACCCGCGACTGACCAACACCATCCGTCGCGCCTTTCTTACCGATGGACGGCTCAAGCTGGTGGACGACCCTAAAAAGGCGGACCTCGTGCTGAAAGGCATCCTCAATTTCTACGACCTCCGAGCCGTGACCTTCGATGCCAATGACCGTGCCATCGAATACTGGGTGTACCTCGGCATTGAAGTCGATGTGAAAGACCGGGTCAAAAACAAAACCTTTCAGAGAGAAAACCTGCGCACCCGCTGGGACTACCGCCCCTCCGCCAACGTGGTCAACGCCGAGTCCAATCGACAGGAAGCCCTCGACGAAGCTTTCCGCGATATTTCCATACGATTGGTCAGCCTCATCATCGACCAGTTTTGATGCGCCCCCATGAACGCCTTCGATCTGCTCAATAACCTGACGGCAGACAATCGCCTGCCGGTTTACTTCCTCTACGGGCCGGAACGGTTCTTCGCCACCGAAGTCATCCATCACCTCACCCAACAGATAGTCACCGACGACAATCGCGATTTCAACTTTGAAACCTTTGAAGGCGCGACCTCCAAACCTGCGGACTGGATCAATTCGGCGCGAACACTTTCATTTTTTGGCGGCAATAAACTGGTGATCGTCGATGCAGTCGATGGTCATTCATGGGACGATGCCGGTATTGCCATGATGGTGGAGTACGCGAAAAAACCGGTGAGCGAGGCTTGCCTGGTGATGACCGCGCTCAAGGCAGATCGCAAACGCAAAGTGTATAAGGCCCTGTGCGCCCTGCCCGGTTCAGCGGAGTGTGCACCCCCGCATGAAAGAACGTTATCGCCCTGGCTCAAGCAACGCGCCAAGGCAAAAGGCTACACGCTGAGCCCTGCTTCAGCCGAGCGGATGGTGGCCCGTATCGGGCCGCTGGTCGGACGATTGGCCTCGGAACTGGACAAGGTGCTGACTTACTGCGGTAAGAATAAAAAGGTGAGCGAGGAAGATGTGGTCACGGTGGTAGGCGACATTCGTCTCGAAACAATATTCGCCCTGACCGATGCGCTCAAGGAAAAAAATCCCGGTCGCGCGTTGTCGTTACTGCGCAACCAACTCGCTCATGGTGAGGAGCCGTTGAAACTGCTCGGCACCATCGCCTGGCAGTTCCGTATGATCTGGGAAGTCAAACATTTCCAGAAACAGAACATGCCGAACGCTGGCATCGCCCGCGCCATGGGGCAGAAACCCTTCGTGGTCGACAAGGCGGCGCGCTCCACGCGAAATTTTTCGGAATTGCAATTGAAGGAAGGACTGCGGTCACTCGCCTTAGCCGACCGCGAACTGAAAACCAGCACCAAAGACCCGGCAGGCATCATGGAAACTCTGGTGCTGAAACTGGCTTGCTGACTTGAGAAGCCGATAGACCATCGACCGCCATCCAAAAGAGACCTTTGCAAGTCGTAATTCAAAAAGGAGGCCCCCCTTCGACAGGCTCAGGGTGACATTAAAATGTCATTCTGAACCCTTCGACAGGCTAAGGACAGGTTCCATGAAGAATCTAGCCTTTGCTTTTGATTTTTGGGTTATGCGAAGCTATCCATGCCAAAAGCAAACAAGCTCTCTTTCAGAAATCAAATCAAGTAGGAACTCTCGCGGCGGGCGGGTGGACCCATCGCCTCGCGTGAAATTTACGCGGAGGCGTTCATCGCGTTGACGCGACGGGTCAGGCCGGAGATTTTGCGTGATGCGGCGCGTTTGTGGATCACCCCTTTGCTGGCGATCTTCGCGATATCTTTCTGCGCATCGTGCAAAGCTTTCTTGGCTTCTTCTTCGTTATTTTCAGCAACCGCTGAAACAACTTTTTTCGTGGTGTTTTTTAACTGGGTGCGAAACGAGCGATTGCGTGCTGTGCGTACCTCGCTCTGTCGATGACGCTTGAGCGCCGATTTATGATTGGCCAACGAACAAACCTCCAAATGGGATACTGCCCTCGAACGGGCAAGGCTGATTGAGAAACAAGGAGTGTATACCGAAACCGGGGTAAAAATAAAGAAGAAAGTGACCTGCGTGCAGACTAGAGCTAAATATTGCGCAGACTGCCGATGAGGCTGTCGACCTGGGTGGTGAGGCCACCGATGAGGCTCTGCAATCGACCGGAGGCACCGTCTTTATCTAACAGTGGTAACAGAATGGCACTGTTTTGAAGCTGAGGGAACACCAGCTTGAAGCTTTCCAGTTCTTTTTCGATATTAACGATCAAATCTTCCGGCGCATCACTGACAGAACCGAGGATCGACTCCAACGGGTTCTGCAATCGAAACAACAGTGAATTGAGCGGCTCTTGCTGAATCGCAGAATCGGTTGGTGCGGCGAGCAGGGATTGTTGTACCAGACCGGGTAGATCGTTCTGCAAGCTGGCAGTCTCGGATCGAATCGCATCCAGCAGAGAATCCGCATTGAGCGACACCTCATCGCCTTTAAGGGACTCGGTCAAATCCGCCACGCTGAAAGTGGAGGGCCGGGAATCTCCACTCACCGGGGGCTTGGGGGAAATCTTTAATAAATCGCCGATAGGGTCTACCATGATGTCCTGCCTCGAAAATTATTCTCTATATATTTTATCGGACGTTATTGCCGAAAGATAATACCTTTCGACGATTCATCATATAAATTAATTCGCCAAAACCGGCAAATAATTTGGTAGGCCTGAAGTTGACAAGGCGCGTTATCCGCTAGCCAGAACCGTCTTTTCGAGACACCGTCTCAGACGGATCAACTGGTACTCCACCTGGGCAAAACAAGCCCTGGCGATGGCACTTTCCCGCCGGTGGCTGGCACTTTCCAATTGCTGTGCGGCTTCATACAAACATTCCGCCGCCAGATTGCCCGAAGCCCCTTTAAGAGAATGCGCCGCACTGCTGACCAGCCCAAGATTGTCCTGCTTGAATCCTTCGCGCATTTTTTCAATCTGATTGGGCGCATCTCCCAGAAAAACTTTGGAAATATCGTATAGCAGTTCCTCGTCATCATCACACTGCAACATGGCGGCAGTATGATTGAGCGCGACCGGCTCAAGCTCCCCAGCCAGCTCCATCATGAACTCGGAAAGATCATTTTTGGTGGGCGGACGCTTGAGACTGTACCGTTCTTTGCCGGTAGAAAACCCGACAGCGACCAGGGGAAGCGGGTTTCCGGACTCTCCTGATGTCGTCAATAGCGCGGCTAATCGATCGGGCTGGTTCATATAAATCTCTTCATCAACAACCAGCAACTCCAGCGGCGTCTCGCCCATTTTTTTCTTCGCGCCCGATATCGTTTCTGCAACCCAGACACAATGCCCGAGCGACACCAGCGGTTTGAAGGCGATGACCACTTCCAGGTCTTTTGCGATCAGCAACAATCTCATAAGAAAAGTTTCCTTCAGGCGGTTTCCCGATTGAGCAGGGTTTCAATTTTTTTCAACAGACGGTTGATTTCCACCGGCTTGGTATCGTAATCATCACAACCGGCATCGACCGCCTTTTGCGCATCGCCGGACATGGCGTGCGCCGACAAACCCAGCACCGGAATTCTCCCAAGCTCAGCGTCCGCCTTGATGTGGCGGGTGGCGGTCCAACCATCCATGACCGGCAGGCTCATGTCCATCAGGATCAGGTCCGGCTGTTCGGAGCGCGCCATCTCGACACCCTTCTGCCCGTCCACCGCCATGACAACCTCGAACCCACGTCGGATCAGGCGTCGCGACAACATGTCGCGGTTCATCTCATTGTCTTCCACCAACAATAGTTTGGGCATGGGCGTTCCTGCCAGATTAACCAATCCTGATTTAAGAAAACCATCAACCCCGCCAATTTTACTCCCGTCCCTGCTTGTTTTCAACTCCTTGCCTCGCTTGCCAAGAGACCTTTGCATAACTCAAAAAAAATCCAAGGCGAGATTCTTCACCTTCGGTTCAGAATGACATGCTGTGTTTTTTTTGTTGCCTCTCCGCCGACCGCAAGGTCCGCCGTGCGCGGAGCACCCGGTTCACTTGCCACAACATTTTTTATACTTCTTGCCACTACCGCAGGAGCAAGGGTCGTTGCGCCCGACTTTTGGTTGGTCGCGCACAAAAGTCTGCACCGGTTCCGGGCCTTCCAGATCTTCGGGCTGTTCGACATCGGATTTTTCAGCGGTATAGACCCAGCGTCCGTTTTCGCGGATAAACTGCGCAGTCTCGCGGTGCACTTGTTCCCCGGCATCCCCTTGATGAAAGTGCGCCGTGAAGACCACCTCCCCCTGGGTATCACCGACCTCGCCTTTGGCGGTGGATGACACGTTGAGCCGGGTCCAGTTGGCACCGGAATCCATTTCTTTCAGCGACTCATTCTTGCGTTCCCCGGCGCACAGGGTTTTTAGCAGGTAGCCCCAGTTTTTTTTCACATGTGCCGAGAAGCGCGAGCGCATCAGTTCTTCGGCAGTGTCCGGGTAAGCCGTGCCGCGCAAATAAGGACCGCAACAATCTGTGTAAGGGGAAAGTTGTCCGCAAGGGCAATCGTCCATGGTGTCCTTTTTTAAGGATTAATTTTTTGTAAAGGTTCCGGATTCAACAGATCATTCCAGGCCAATTGATTGTGCCCATCAACATTCAGTACAGCAAGATCCCAGGCCCGCATGCCTCGATTATTTTTTGCCTTGATATCGGCCCCGTGTTTGACCAGTGCCCGCACCACATCCAGCGCCCCTGCTTTGGCGGCGTTGTGAAGCGGGGACTGCATTTGCCCTGGAAAATTAGGAGAGGCCCCACGATTGAGCAGTATCAAGACTGACTCCAGCCCCCCGGGACGCGCCGCCACACTCAAGGGTGTCTGGTGGTTGGCGGTGAGCGCATTAGGGTCAGCCCCAGCCTGCAACAACTCGAGAACGACTTTGTCCTGTCCCTTGAAAGCCGCCAGGTGAAGCGGTGTCCAGTCACGGGATTTATTCTTGCGGGATTGATACCACACCAAATGATTGTTATCACCTTGCCTCGCCGGTTCCACCCCACGGGCATGAACCCCGGCGCGGTAGCGCATCAGCAGAGCAGACATTTCCGGCCCGGAATGTTCCGATCCGGCATTCCAGTGCAGGGCTGTCCAGCCCCCGTTGTCTGTTAAATTAATTTTTGCTCCGCGACCGAGCAGGTACTGAGCCACCGCAGTATGACCGTCCGCCGCCGCGTGCATGAGAGCCGTGACACCGTTAACATCGGGCGCATCGAGCCTGGCACCGTTTTGCAGAAGGATTTTAGCAATGTCCTGATGACCGGCTTCCGCCGCAATATGAAGCGCAGATTTTTCCCGGTCAAATGTAACCAAATGGATATCCGCTCCCAGTTGAACCAGCATATCGACGGCGTGGACGGAACCACGATTGACCGACATCAACAGTGCCGTGCGCCCCTCCCGGTCACGCGCATCAATGTTGGCGCCGCGCCGGATCAACTCACCGGCAACATCCCAGTGACTTTCCATCACCGCGGCCATTAACGGACTGATACCAGTATGGCTACTCTGGTTTAACGGGTTGCCCATTGATATCAGTTCCCGCGCAACTTGCAGGTCGCCGAGGGCTGAAGCATACCAGAGCAGGGTCCTGCCGCCATGATCGGTCACTTCAATGTGACCGCCGTGTTCCACGAACAATTGAAACAGGGTGGGATCATCCACCACCTCAAACATGGGAGACAAGCCGCCTACCTTGCCCTGATTCACGTCCGCCCCCTGGTCGAGGAGGAGAAACACCATCGGCAGATTTTCCGCCGCCAATGCATTGCCCAGAGGTGTCACCCCGTCGAGAGGAAATGTGTAGCCGGTATTGCCGCCCGCCACAATGGCGAATCGAGCCAGGTTCTGACACAGTTCACTGTAAGAGCTGGGAGGCGTCTCCTGACCGGAGCAACCTGCGGCCACCGACAGGGACCAGTGTTTGTTCGGCCCCCAGATCGAGACCACCGGAAGCGTCAACAAAACGCCAAGAAATATCGCGGCCAACCCCTGAGGCAATTGTGAAAAGGCACTGGAGAAATTTATTTTAGGATCATCCGGAGTGACATACTCGCCTTTCCTGTTTTCAAAAAACATCAGGAACAGAACACCCGCCGCAAAAAACATGATGCCGGAAAATAAAAAGAACGGCGGAAGCATGGAAGGCGCACCCTCATCTGAAAAAGGATGAGTCATCAGGAAAACCACCCCTTCAAATACCAAGAGCGCACTGGTGGTCAGAAAAAATATCGCCAGACAAATCCAAATAGCACGCTGGCGCACAGGCATGTAAAACCTCAAGGCCTGCTGGCAATGCGGGCAATCCAGATGCCGCGGTTTGGGACGCGCAGTCGGGAGGTTCAGACTCTCTTCACAGGAGGGACAATCCATGGGAATGCCTTTCAAATAGATTACGGGCGGTCCACCCGCTCACGAAAGTAATAGGATATTCAACTGTCTTCAGGTATTAGCCCTATTTTGAAATAAGCCGTCCAAAAAGTCAAAAAAAGTCCTCAGTCCTCCGCAGACGGCGGACCTTGCGGGTGCTGACCGCACGGGCAACGGGAGGACCCAGCCAGGGGAAGTTGGATTTAGCTTTTTCACTGTCATCCTGAACTTAGAGCCTGTCCTGAGCCTGCCGAAGGGAAGGGCGGCAGTGACACAAGAGGGCGTTCCCCATTCGGTTCGACAGACCCGGTGTTACACATAATGCTAACGACCCGTCTTTCTGGTTTCTCGCCGGACCTAGCCATCGACAAACAAAACATTGCATGTCATTCTGACTCCTCGCCAGACCTGGCGGTCAGCCAACGAAAACCACAGCATGTCATTCTGATGAACCCGAAGGGTGAAGAAGAATCTCGCCTTGGAATTTGATTTTGGTGTAATACAATATTCCTTTTCAAGAATCGCTATTCGGGTTCTTGAATGTAAAGAGGGACGCGGGCCTTGCGGTCGGCTATCGCCAAATATTTTTCCTGCGCTCAGAAATTATTGTCCGCTCTTGCAGGTTCAGCCCATTAGCCCCACCGCAAGGTGGGTGCTGGCGCACAGCCAGCAAAGAGCAGGGCGATTCTCAACCTATAGTCAATAAAGGACTTGCCCCCTTTACCTTTACAGTTTTAAAAACTTCGCTGGCGTTAGCCGATGCTGTGTACTCCAGCATCTCACCAAAGCCAGACGCTTGCCCTGCAAGATAATCGTAACTGTCCGTCACCACGCCGAGCGTCGTGCCGTTTAAGAGTCCGTTGGCCGGATCGTTGGTCAGCGTCTCGGTGACTTCATCACCATTACTCGCAACACCATCCAGATCGTACTCGGCGGTGAGTAGCAAGTCATCGTTGTCGTAACTGAAACGCGCAAAACCGTACCGACAATGAAACTATTGCGGGTGTCTTGGCAAATGATGGGGATGGGATATTTGGAGTTCGATGCTCGACGAAGTCAATAAACTTTACCTATAGTCAATTAATGACTTACCCCCTTAACTCAATATCACCAAAAAATGATCCGCTAACTAGTCATGAACCTTATTAAAATTTGATCTTGGGAGCAATAGGCCTTCTCCGAGCCCGCCATCCTTCAGCTTTACTGTTCTTTCAGATTGAAAAGAATAGGAGTAAAGCCTAAATTTTTCCACCTCATTTAAAAGAAAATTAGTGTTGATGGTGGAGAAAATTAGAATATCCAAATCCCCATCATAAACAACTCTTTTTATAACTCCCTTAAAATTAGGAATATTGACATCCTTTTTTGATTTTGGGTTTCCCAAATCAATTTCTAAGATGTTCCCATCGTCCCAATTTCTGCAGTACAGCTTTTTGCTTTTATTTCGCCAAAATTTTGGAGAACATCGTCTAATTCCCGTCTTAGAAATAACTTTTGAGTCTAATCTTAAAATTTTCAACTCTTCGTCAACGCCAAGAAATAAAATCCCTTCACCTTCTATATTGAGAATATTGGGATCCAGATTGAAAAATAATGAGTCATCCTCTGGAATTTTTGTTTTAGCTTTGAAGAGAACTTCTTTAGGTTCCCCAATGTTTGATGCAACAAGTTCCTGATTCCCGCTGTCTTTGTTTTCAATGTAGTAAGCTAAGATATTGTAATCTTCAAAATAAGTTGGCAAAAACCCTTCCCCCCAAACCTCCCAACTCATTGTCTGATAATTTATAATTTTTAAATAGCATTTATTATCTAAGTGAGGGCAGTCACCAAATACCAACCTGGCATGATTCAACTTAGAAATCCCGCGAAGACTACCACTCGAATTTAAACTACGATGAAACTCATTGTCTCGATTAGAATCAAAATTAAATTTCCATAAGGTTTTATTAAAATCCCATTTGGAATAAATCAGAATATACTTATTTAATTCAGATTGATCGTTTGCCGATGTTGACGCGCAACCTATTAAAAACGAGAAAAACAAAACTATTAAGATTAAGAACTTTAGGTGATTTAAAAAACACCTCTTGATAAAAATTTTCTGAGTCATTTTATTAGTCACTTTCCGGGAAACTATTAACTTCCTCATCCATTATTTCTTGGTATTTCTGCCTAATTTCATCTGCGGCATGCTGACAATTATTTGTTACTAAATTATAATTTGAAAAGGTTAAACTTCTGATCGCTTTTTGAATCACATCATCATCGTACACAGCTCTGTATCGTGTGTAGTTTCTTACTGTAATTTTCCCTCTATCAGGATGAAACCCATCAGGGTGAAACCCCTGCGGCCTCACATCAACGCCCCTGTCCCCGTTTGAAGGCGGTGGAATATACGCCTCATGAACAAACTTCAAGTTTAGTTCGTCTGCCAATTCGCTGTCATCTGTCAAGGATTGTAATTTTCTTGCAGAGCTATCTAAAGGTCTTTCACCAAAACCCCCCGGTGCTAACCCGCTAAAATCTTGGGCATTCACGGGATTTGAAAAAGCGTATCCAAATAAATTAACGTCTCTTCCTCCAAACCGTATGGGGTCTTTGCTTGTCCATCTTCCTATTTGAGGATCGTAGTCTCTTGCGCCGAAGCGGGTGAGGCCGGTCGCTGAATCGTATATTCCTCCCGCAAATGCAAACGGTTGGAAGCCAGGGAATGTGTCGCTTAAGACGTTGCCCCATTCATCGTAGTCTAACGCCTGCACCGTGTTTCCGCTAGTGGTGTCGATGACGAAACGTGGTGAGCCAAGATGGTCGGAAATAATTCTATACGTCCCGGCGTTGGCAAGACCTGCGGGGATGACCATCACGTCCGGCACGTTGGCTCGACTGGCATAGATGAATCGTTTCGTGATATTGCCCGCGCCGTCTAACTCTGCGATTGGATTCAGTTGATCTTTATAAAGCCACTGTTGCTCAAGTGTGCCGCCGACCTTCTTTCCAATACGCCTATTACGCCCGTCGATGATGTATTCGATGTCGTCCGACGTACCCGGCACAAAATCCACGCCGCGCAAATTGCCCAGCACATCGTAGTCGTAAACTATTTCCGTGCTGGACTGGTTAAGAGTCTCGTACTTCCTCTCAAGTTCACCATTGGCTGTGTATTTGTATGTCCACTCTGGCCCACCGGCAGGTGTGAATTTCTCCAATCGATCCTGATCGTCATACGTGGCGTTGACGGTTGCGCCGCCGTCGATGCTCTCCCGATTCGAGTTTAAATCGTAAACGTAGGTGTGAGCTACGGTCGGCGTGGTGTTGGTATCGCCTTCCTTGACGATTTCCAACCGACCTGCCGCATCGTATTCATACTCGAAGATTTGTGAAACCGCACTGCCGCTCAACGTCTCCGTTTTCTTGGTGATGCGACCGAGCTTGTCGCGTTCGAACACAGTTTTGAAACGTTCACCGGCAAGGTAGGACGCGCTGTACTCGGCCATCTCGCCGAAGCCGTTGTACAGGTAGCCGTCGGTGATCTTCTTGACCGGAGTCGCTGCGTTGTCGAACATCTCCGTGCCGGTGAGCAGGCCGTTGTCTACATCGTTAACGAGTTTCAACTCGTGCTCGTCACCATTCGCCGCCGTGCCATCCGGATCGTACTCGGCACTGAGTAACAAGTCGTCATCGTCATACGCGAAACGCGCGACTTCGCTTGCAGGCGTGACCGCCAACGAGGTGATCCTCTGAATACGAGGGTCAAAAATAACACACACTGAAACCCTGAGCAGTTCCAGGGGCTAGACTTTAATCACAATTGCTGAGGAGCACACTTTATATGGTGCTGATTAAGCTCCAGCCTTGTTAAATTCTCAAAATCGCGCTTTATATTATCAAAATCGGCAAATAATGTTAGTAACTGGTCACCCACTCGTTATTTTTTTTGTTTTTTAAAGGGTTTTGGGTTAGAATCAATGCAACTGAAAATCATTCTCATAGAGCGTTGGTCCCTGGAGGCAGAATTAACCTCCTCTATTTTTTTCGCAGGAGAACCTGGCAGAAAAATTTGTGATCGACCAACGTTGAACGTTTTTTGGGTTTGCCGCTTTTAATCAATCTGTGACCAGAAGGAAAAAAGGATGGAATCGATCAATTCCGCATTTGAATTAATTGGCCGGGGCGGCCTGTTGATGATCCCTATTGTGATTTGTTCGCTGGTCGCGTTGACGATCATTTTTGAGCGGTTCTACTTTTTCTACAAAACGTATGAGAACCCGGAAGCTATTTTCGATTCCATTGAAAAAATGCTGGCCAAGGGAAAAAGCCTGTCAACGCGGGACATCCCGGTCAAGCCCGATGGCCCGATTGCACGCTTGCTGAAAGTGGGCATGGAAGAAAAGAATTCGCCGCAGTGGAAACTGGAAGAAAAATTGTCGGTCACCGGGCAAGAAGAGATCAACAGCTTCTCAAAAAATATTCGCTGGCTGGAAGTGATCGCCACCATCTCGCCGCTCCTCGGTTTACTGGGAACGGTTGTTGGTATGGTGCGGGCCTTTGGCAAGGTCGCGGCCTACAAGGGACAAGTCGACCCGAGCCTTTTAGCGGGTGGTATATGGGAAGCCTTGCTGACCACCGCCGCCGGACTGGCCGTCGCCATTCCGGTGGTCATCATGTTGCATTATTTTGAAAAGAAGATCGAGACCATCTCCTTCCACATGGAAAAGTTCGCCAAGTTCATGGTCCATCAAATCCACAGCGAACAGGAAATGCAAGGCAACGGATCCGGTCCGCACAGTACCCAGCACGTTCAGTCTGTCCCCAAAGCCCGTACGGCCTAACCCTTTTTCCGGTCACCTGAGTCATGGTTCAGATTCAACCCGTACGGAAAAAAAGTTTCCGCATGGATATGGCCCCGTTGATTGACGTGGTCTTCCTCCTCCTCATTTTCTTCATGCTCACGTTTGCCGTCCTCGGTCAGGCAATGGATATCAACCTGCCAGATGGCGAGGCCCAGTCTGCGGCCAATCAACAGGAAGACATCACCATCATGATCGACCGCGAAGGTGTCGTCCGCATCAACGGACAACCGATTGCCTTGGCAGAGCTCAAACAGGAGTTGGAAACCCGGCTTAAAGGACGCAAGGAAAAATTGGTCAGCCTGGAAACTTTCGACTCAACCAAATTCAAAACGTTCACCACGGTGCTGGATATTTCGCGTCAGGCCGGGGCCAAAGACTTCAACATCATTCGCTGATATAGATCATGGTCAAGTTCACTCACAAAAAACGAGACTCATTTCGGCTGGACATCACGCCGCTGATCAATATCGTTTTCCTCCTCCTCATTTTTTTCATGCTGACCTCGTCCTCTGCCAACCAGGGGCTGGAAGTTGAATTGCCGGACTCTGCCACTGCCGAGAAGATCAACTCGCAGGAAATTGCGCTGACCATCGGTAAAGAGGGCGAGCTTTTGCTGGAGAGTGAAAAAGTCACGATGGAGGAGTTGTCCGGAAAAATTAAAACCCTGCTCGACGAAAACGGGCGCGATGCGTTGATCATCCAGGGGGACCAGAATATCGAGTTTGGCCTGTTCGGAGAAGTGCTGGATCTTGCCCGTGAGGGCGGCGTTGTGAAATTCCTGATCGCCACCAACCACCCGGACGACAACGTGGCGAGCCCTGAATCATGATCCCTAAAAAAGTTCTGTCCAAATCATTTTTGGTTGCCGCCTTCGGGTCGATGATCCTGCATCTGGTCTTCGCCATGACAGCCGGTGCTTATTTTCTGACGCAGGAATCACCGCCGGAAAAGAATCAGGTACGCGTGCAGATCATCGAAAAAGAAAAACCGGATCGCGAGAAAAAGAAGGAGCGCAAGGTCAAACCTGTGCTGAAAGTGGTCCCGGTCATCCAACCTATAGACATCACCCAACCCAAGCTACCGCAACAGGTGGTGCAGGTCGCCTCTCTTCAGACAAAGGTCGATGTGCAACCGGTGATGATGGAGTCTATTCCAACGAGCAGTGCACCACCAAAAAATGCGCAGGTCACCTCGCATGTCAGTTCGCGGGCCATGACCGCCTCCACCTCGACCCCCAGGCCCATGCGCACAACCGCAGTGGCCACCGTTGCCTCATCAAGTAACACCGTCAAACGCCGGACCTCAAACGTTTCGGCCTACACCGCACCCAACGTCACCCCGGTGATGAAGCCAACAACCAACGCACGACCGGTCATGACATCCTCACGCACCAGCATGAAACGCGGGCGCACGGTATCACGCAGGGCCAGCGCACCGGCCCCCATGGCGGTAGCGTCCTCTAGCCCGGCGCGATCGGGCACCCGAGGCACCGCCTTGAAACGTTCCAATGCCACGCGGGTAGCAAGCACCATCGGCTCGGCACGCGCCATTTCCCCGACCTCAAAACCAGGTTCCGGTGGCTCCAGCGGAGTCGGCCTCAAACAATCCAGTGCACGTTCCATGCGCATGGCAGGGCTCACGGCTTTCACCCCGTCGCCGGTCACCGTCATTCCTCCAAAACCTCCTGAACCCGTGAAGGTGATCGAAGAGGTGATTGAAGAAGTCATGGACGCCGAGGCCCTTAAGGGCTATCAAAGAAAACTTTTCCGCAGACTGACCTATGTTGCAAAAAAAAATTACAAGCGATCGCGCGCCAAAAAATCGCGGCAGGAAGGAAAAGTACAAATCTCAATCACACTGAAACGTGATGGCAGTATCGAAAAGGTCTTTGTGAAAACCCCCAATCAATTTGCCAGCATCAATCAGGTCGCCATGGAAGCCGTAAAAAAAGCCGCACCTTTCGCCGAGTTTCCTGACGGGGTCGTTGGCAACGAATTGACCTGGGTGGTTCCATTTAAATTTGAACTGCGATAGTCTAGGGATAATAAAATAATCTCAATTTTTCAGGACAACAACATGAACCGATTCCAGTTATTTTTTCTCACCGCTCTTGCCACCCTCATTTTCGCGACCGGGTCTGCCCACGCCACAGTCAACGAATCCGATTCCAACTTTGACGGCAAGACCGATCAATGGGAACACATCGATGCCAATGGGCAAACCACCAAAATTGAACACGATGGAAATTTTGATGGCACCATTGACCAGATCGAGTACTATGGCCCGAACAAAACTCTTGAGCGCGTCGAATTCGACAGCAACAACGATAAACGAATGGACAACTTCCAGTATTACGGTCCCGGTAAAAAAGTCCTGCGCATCGAACGCGAATCAAAAAACAAGGGCAAGATCGACTGGAAAGAATATTTCAACTCGGCCGAAAAACTGGAGCGCGTTGAAATCGACTCCGACCTCAACGGCACCTTCGACCTGATCCAGCATTACAACGCTTCGGAAAAACTCGAACGCGTCGAAAGCGACACCAAAGGCAAAGGCAAAACCGATGTCTGGAGCTGGTTCAATGCCTCAGAAAAACGCACCAAAACCGCGTTCGACACCAACGCCGATGGCAAGCCCGATCAATGGCAGATATTCAACAGTAGCGAGCAGGTCGATAAAGTGGAATTCGATACCAACCACGACGGTAAGGTCGACCGCTGGGATCACTACAGCGGCGGCAAGGTGACGAAGGTGCAACTCGATCGCAACTTCGACGGCAAAATCGACATGATCCAAAACAAATGAGTCCTACGCGGACAGCGAACGAAAAACCCTGACACCTAAAATATTATCGCGTGTCATTCTGAACGAAGTGAAGAATCTCGCCTTGGACTTTGATTTTCCGGTTAATGCAATAGAGGGACGCGAAGGTGTGCTGGCGCACAGGTCCTCGCCGGACGGGCAACGGGATTCAAGAACGCGAGTAGCGGTTCTTGAACATAGGTGGTACTCCCGGCACGGAGGGGAGAAGCTTTAGCTTTCCCGCTGTCACCCTGAGCCTGTCGAAGGGCGGCGGCGTTAATCTTCAGGTTTACTTCTCGACAATAAGGGCAAATCATCGAACCGCCCCTCAATCAAGGCCTCTTTCTTTTTCCGGTTCCAGCCCTTGATTTTCTTCTCCGCTTCAATAGCATCGTTTATATTTCTAAAAGTTTCAGAAAATACCAGTTCCACAGGCCTTCTTCCCTGGGTATAACACTCTTTGATTAAACCGTTTTGATGGTCCCAAAAACGCCTGGACAAATCATTGGTGATGCCTGTGTAATAATTGCCATCGCGGCATCTCAATATGTAAATATAATAGCGTTTCATGAATAATAAAGGAGGCCCCCCTTCGACAGGCTCAGGGTGACATTTTTGATGTTACTTCGCCGTTCTAAAAAATTCGCGCGAACAAGTTTTCAACTTACCGCTAAGTAAAGAACAGGCCTCTTTTAATTATCGGCAACGCACCCGCATGGTTCGTTTTCATCACTTATCCCTTCGGGATTATCGGTAATTCCGTAGTGTTGGACTATTTTCCATTTCCCCTGATAGTTTCTTAATGAATACCAAAATCGGACTTTGATTAGGCCAGACACAGGGCTAATCACATCCACTTCTGTTTCAACATCCATATCACCTTCCCGCACAATAAAACCAGCGCCGTATTCTGTTCCAACGTCATCAGTTTCTTTAACATAAATTATGCGACAATTATCGAACCCTTCTCCAAATATTTTTGGGTCAACCGGTCGATTAAAATATTGGGTCACATTTTCTCCAGCACCATTACAATATCCCATAATGGTTGCTACTGGAGAAGACAGGTCGACAGTAGCGCAACCGGTAGTCGCTAAAACCATAAGGAGAGAAAAAGAGAAACAACATTGTTGAAACAACTTGAATCTTGAATTCTCCATAGCACTAATCCCTCAACTTCAAGCAACATTTCTCGCTTTGGTCGGTGGGAAAAACCACGATGTTACCGCAGCTTATCCACTTTCCCAATCGATAGAAGTTGCACTTACTATTTGAATCTAAGTAATATCACACCGATCAACACCGCTAGTGTCACCGCCCAGAACAGTAACGACACCACCACCGATTGCCGCGCTTTTTGTTTTTCATCTTTGGTACGCGGACTGATCCCGCGCGCTAAAAATGCCAGCTTGGCGGACAGGTTGACGGCAACTACGTTGACCGCCAGCAATAGCGCGGCCCCTCCGGCGAGCGAATACAATCCGCCGCCCAACATCATGCCAAGCGTAGCGGTTGGCGGAAGCAAGGCCACCGCCACCATCACGCCGACCAGCACACTCGGCAGTCCGGTCGTCAGCGACAACACCGCCGCGCCGCCGGATGCCATCGCCAGCACCACGGAATCAAGACCCACGACCGTGCGTGCCATCAATTCCTGACTTTCCAGATTGACCGGCAATGCCCACCCGATAAACACCGACAACGCCAACGCCAGCCCCAGACCGGCTCCGGAAGTTTTCAGCGATTTCAACATCAGCGGAACATCGCCCAGGGTTGCGGCGAGTGCCAGCGCGATGTTGGGGCCGAGCAGAGGCGCGATCACCATCGCCCCGATGACCACGGCCACACTGTCTTCGATCAACCCGATCGCGGCAACGATGGTGGAGAGCAATACGAGAATGAGATAGGTGCCGGTGAGTTCTGCATTTTTTTCGACGCCACTATACAATTCTTCGCGCGTGGCCACCGCCCGTTTCTTTTTGCCCTTCTCCGGTGCCGCCTTGGGCGGCGGCGGCAAAACCGCTTCCACCGGTGTCACCAGGATGAGCACACTGGGACTGGTGTGCAGATGCTCCTGCAATTCGTCGAGGAACGCCTGCCGTTTTGAAGAATCCACCAGCAGACGATACGTTCGCCGGTTGTCCTGTTCGTCTTCCCATAAAATAACCGCGCTGTGTTTATCCACCACCTCGCGGGTAATGGCCTGATAACTTGCATCGACAATCACTTCAACAATTTTCATGGGCCGAGCCAGCCTTTCCAGTCGGCATCGATCATGCCTTTGTCGCTATAACGTTGCATGGCCTGACCGCAGGCGCAGTCTCGTGGACGCTCCATCAACTGTGCAAGAGTGGCTGACAGGATCGCTGGGAATTTTGCGATGGCCTCATCCACAGCGGACTTTTCTTTCTCCGATTGCATACCTTCAAACAACTCACCTGTTTTGAATTCGCGCTCAATCACCCCTTCAGCAAAATTGGTGAGGTAGCACAGCGGCGCGTAACACATCTCAAGCTCACGCGCGAGAAAAGCTTCCGGCACCAGCGTCATGCCGACAAGATCGGCCCCGACGAGGCGGTACTTGCGAATCTCGGCGGGCGTTTCAAGCCTCGGCCCTTCGGTGCAAACATAAACGCCTTCCTCGTGATGTTGCCAGCCCAGCTTATGCACCGCGTCATGCAGGGACCCGCGCACCTCCGGGCAAAACGGTTCCTTCTGCCTTATGAATCCCCACCCCTTGTCCTTGAAAAAAGTTGTCTCACGCTTACGGGTTTCATCGATAAGATCGTGCGGGACGACAAAATCGCCGGGACGGAATTGTTGGTTGATGATGCCAGGTCCGGACCAGGCGACGATGCGCTCGACGCCGACGTCTTTCAGCGCGTAAATGTTGGCGCGGTAATTGACGAAGGGAGCGGTGATGGCATAATCCTTTTCACCGTGGCGCGAAAGAAACCAGAAACCGTTATCGCCTTCGCCAAAGCGATGCAAGGGCGCGCTGGCACCATAGGGCGTGTCGACCACCCGGCAATCGACCTCGTCACCAAGCAGGCCGCCTGTCAACAGGTGATAGGCTCCGCTTCCGCCGATGACTGCATGCTCATGGCTCATAGAGTGTGAGGGAGGGAGGATTAATCGATGTAGGTTTCGATGTCACCGACATAATGCGCGGCGGAATCGCGAACAGAACGACGCTCCTCTTCCGTAAGTTCGCGTTTGACCTTCGCCGGAGAACCCATCACCATACTGCCTTCAGGAATTTTCGTGTTGGGCGTTACCAAAGAACCCGCCGCGACGATGCAGTTTTCGCCGATTTCGGCACCGTCCATCACGGTCGCCCCCATGCCGATCAACACCCGCGTTCCCACGGTACAGGCGTGCAGGGTGGCATTGTGCCCGACCGTCACCTCATCGCCGATGACCAAAGGCAAAGTGCGACGCGCCACATGCAGGACGCAACCGTCCTGAATGTTGGTGCGCTTGCCGATACGAATGTAATTGACATCGCCCCGCACCACAGCGTTGAACCACACACTGCTCTCTTCACCGATGTCCACATCGCCGATCACGTGCGCGCTTTCCATCACCATGGCGGACGAATGAATTTTGGGTTCCTGGCCTTTGAACGAATGAATCATACAGCTACCACCGTTTCTGGAGATTGAAAAATATTCACTTTAAAAAAGAAGGCCCAGTATACAGCACCGTTTTATGCGGAGCCACCTCACTCTTTTGAAATTCCTCTTTCAATCATGAATTTCACATCGTCATTTAAATTTATATGCTCGATTTTTATATGCGGGTTTTTATTTTGATACACGCGGAACACTTCATCGACAAACCCCTGCCCCACAGCAGACACCCCTGAAAAATCGAGAACCACATGCTTGAATTTTTCCAGCCCCATCAAAACGCGACGAGCCTGGGATCGTGAAACTAATGTGTCATCCCCAGACTGGCTCAGCTTTACAAGGATATGGGTTTTATCAAAACGAGGAATTCCATCCTCCGGGTCTTCAGTTGTGTAGTCGGAAAATATGTTGATAATATCTCTCTTTGAATCAAGGCTGATTAACATGGTCACCCAGGTTCCTTTGATATTCTCCTGATCAGATTTTACAAACCAATCGTCTTCCAGGTTAAACTTCAGATATGTAAGCCCAAATGATGAAAGAGTAAAACGGTCGAAGCCTCTTGAGGTAAAAAAAATCCCTTGGCCTGAATGGTTTTTTTTATCGGTGGTCAGTTTCCCCTTGGAAAGCTGGAGGATACTTTCCTTTTCGTCTTCCAGTTGAAATGTTTTCTGAATTTTTCTAAATACACCCACCCCATCATCCCGTACATTTATTCTGATGGAATCCTTCTCCCATTGAGTTGAAACCCATAAATTTTTCCCTTCCGAATGATCGATAACATTATTGACCATTTCCATAAACCCGTAATCACATATCTTTAGGATATTTTCTGGAATGCCTTTGAAGGAATCCAAAAAATAATCCTGCCAGACTTTATGCTCTTCCAAATCACGAGAAACAGGAAAGTGAAACGATTTATTTCGCGCTGATTTTAAAAAATAAGTAGCGGCTCTGGTTTTCCCGGTTTTTGCCACCTCGCCTTCATTTATGAGACGCTTAAGGTGACGATGCACGGTAGGAATTGCCACACCAATTTTTTCTGCCGTGACCCGTACAATATCCCTCGGGTGATCGGACAGGTTCTTCAGAATAAAATCCCTGGTTTCCTGGCTTAAGTTTTTCATTGGCTAATTGGAATAATTATTATTTTATCTAGTCATAATAACTATTATAACTAGATAAAATAAAAAGTCACCCTGATTTTAACCCCCAAAAATTGTGGGTATTTAGGGGTTAAATCTATTTTATCTAGTTATATATGGGATTTTAACTATCCTATATTGTGGTGCCCGTTATTTTATCTACCCATTTATTGTTTTTTCTCTATTTGAAAGAAATCATGGACTGTCGCACCGATTCCGCCAGTGGGCGGCGTTTATCGTATCCGCAAACCGCTGGCAGGACGTGGGCGGTGACTTCCAGCCGGGGAGCCTTTAGCACATTGATCAAATGCTGGACAAACGTGATGTCGTACCAGCAGGCAACGGAAGGGTTTTCTCCATCATAGTATTTTAAAACCACGGGCAAAACTGGCACACCAGCACGAATGGCGGCCTCAAACGGCGGCGTTTTAAATGGTGCAATGGCGACGCCGTCCATCGCCCCGCCTTCAGGGAAAAGATGCACTGATCGCCCGGCCTTCAAGCGCAAAACCATTTGATCGATCAGACTGCCAGCGGACTGCCGCGATTTGCGGTCGACAAATACCGCCCCCCCGACTCCGGCCATCCATCCCACCAGCGGCCAGTTGCGGACGCTGAGCTTGGCCACAAAACATCCTGGTAAAAGCGCGCCCAACACAAAAACATCGGGCATGCCAATGTGATTGGAGACCACCAGCATCGGTCCTTCAGGAGGGACAACACCTTCACGCCTGATTCGGATATTCAAAACAACACAACAAGTACGCGCCCAGACCTGCCCCCAGAAAGCTGAAAACCGCCAGCGTAAATTTTTGCCGAAGGGGAGGAGCAGACAAAGCAGACCAGCAAGTGTGATGAACACCGCTTGCGTCAAAAGAAATCCGGCAAACCGCATGACCGCACGAAGGAGAATCATACGCGTCTAGAAAAGACAGGAGCGGCGTGGATACCAGCCCAAAAAATCCGTGCCGACCAGCCGTATTCCGTTTTCAAGATAAGACGTAAACATCTGACTCTGGCTGATGACCACACGAGGCACCTGACCGATGCAGGATAAAATCGAATCCGCCACCAGGCTCCAGGCGACAGCTCCCTGCACCCATCCATAATGAATGTAGTCCCAGCCGAGAAATGCATCCAACCCTTCCAGCCGCGTGATGCGCCCTGTGCCTTCCGCCTCCTGTAGAAAACGATTGACCGCTTCGATGCCCAGGATGACCTGTTCAAAAGAGACCCGGCTCTTCGGGTACAAACAGGTTCTAAGAAATTTATAAACGCGGGGCGTGAGAATTTCGGTGAGGACCGGATGAATCGGTGTCACCAGAATTTTTGTGTTGCTTTCTTCAAGACGGTCGAACAGGGCTTCGAGTTCGGTCATAAACGCCTCCCCCGTCACGTTATAAAGAAAGTCATTGCCAAGGTCGGTCAGAAAAGCGATGGTGCGCTCGCCCTGCCGACTGTATTTTTTCAACGCTGAAAAAACGGGGCTGTCGCGGATGGGCGGGTACAGCAAGGGCCCGAGTCCCCCGGGGGCAACGTAGCCTCGCCCCGGTCCGAGGGCGGAAAGAATCCGGGCCCGGCGCGGCCTGAGGTTGGCCCGCAGGCAGTGGCTGAGTGCCCAATAACCGCGCGACAAATTACTCGCTCCAAGGAGTGCTACAGTCACTGGTGGTAGAGAGATGGCCTCACCCCAAATTTCGGGCGCGGTGACGGTTTCACTTCTCAGCAACGAAAATCCTCCCGCTATCTTTTGCCATGAGGATTCAGCACCCTGCAGTTATTGACTGCGGTTGCTAAAGGGGTCGCGGTACTGCGTCGGCAGTTTTGCGCTGTTGGCCCGGCGGTCGAGACGGTTGACCAGGTCCTTATAATATTTCGCCATCTTCTGTTGCTCGGATTTTACTTTGCGGTTATTCGTATGGTTCCGGTAGTAGCTGGCGCGGTTCAAGCCAGAAAAATAGCGTTTGTATTTTTCAGTCCACCACGGAAGCGGGCGACCACCGTAAGAACCGCCGACCCCCTCTCGCAGTGGTTTCAGGATCAGTAGATTCAACTGGCGATCGATCTCAAACC
Source organism: Nitrospinaceae bacterium (assembly GCA_029261535.1). Taxonomy (GTDB): domain Bacteria; phylum Nitrospinota; class Nitrospinia; order Nitrospinales; family Nitrospinaceae; genus Nitronauta. Next base: position 37,812 of record JAJDBF010000018.1, read on the forward strand.
GAAAATCGTTCATGAACGTCATGCCAAGAAGACCGCCGTTAGGATCCATGTGCGAGTTAAACGTCGCTTCCACATCCGGCACTATGGCCCGCCCGACCTTGACGGAGTCCAGCACACCGATGGCATTCAGTTCCTTGCCCCCGGCCGTATTGACCACGATCTTTGGTTGTTTGTTTATGTTCCGGATTCCAAGCTGAGACGCAATGGATGGATGCAGGACCACCATGGAAGCCCCGGTGTCGAGCATCAGGCGCAGGGTGGTGCTCCCGTTGAAGGTCACCTGAACGGCGAAGTTGCCATTGCCCATGGGAATGAGCGGCACCTCGACACCTTTTTTTGGAATCGCGATGCTGAATCCTGCCCCCCGGCGCGAACTGCCGCCACTTGACCCGGAAGAATTCGACGGGGCACTTCTCATAGTTTTGAATTTACGCTGGTTGCCTTTGCGATATTTAGCGGGAATCTTGGAGAGGCTGTCGGTGTAATGGGTTTTACCGGCATCGTCTTTCCACTTGTACATTTTCGCCTGAACGGGCCAGGAAAAAAGAACACACCCGGCAAGCCCGATGGCACAAACTTTTGCGATTTTATTCCAGTGCAATCGGATTGACATAAACTTCGCGTGGTTTTACGCCGTCGGAAGGCCCGACGACCTCATCGCGCTCCATGGTTTCAATAATGCGTGCGGCTCTATTATAACCAATTCGGAGCCTTCTTTGTATCATCGATATGGATGCCTGCCTCTCTTTCGCCACAATAGCCAACGCCTGGTCATACAACTCATCATAATCTTCTTCCGCCTCAACCTTTTTCTCCTCCTCAAGTGCCACTTGGGCAAACACATCGTCATTGTATTGAGGTTTGAGGCTCTGGTTTTTGATGTACTGCAACAGTTGGTTGATTTCCTCATCGCTGACCATGGCCCCGTGGATTCGGCGCAAGCGCGAGGTCCCCGGCGGCAGGAATAACATATCGCCCTTGCCGAGCAGTTTTTCCGCGCCCATGCTGTCTAAAATGGTACGGGAATCCACACGCGAAGTGACCTGATACGAAATGCGTGCCGGGAAATTGGCCTTGATGATTCCAGTGAGCACATCCACCGAAGGTCGTTGGGTGGCAACGATGAGATGGATACCGGCGGCGCGTGCCATCTGTGCGAGGCGCGTCAGCGAATCTTCCACCCCTTTGGATGCGACCATCATCAGGTCAGCCAACTCGTCGATGATGATCACCACATAAGGTAAACGCGCCGGTACTTCCGGTAGCGGCTCTAACGTTTCGTCTTCCCCGGTTTCGGCTGGTGCCTCACCCGGCTTGATGGGTTCCATTTTCTTTTTGTACTTCGCCTGGCGCGTGCGTTTTTCTTCCAGCTCGGCACGCTCTATTTCCAGTTTCTCAACCATGTGATTGAAGGCCTTGATATTGCGCACGCCAGTTTCGGACATGGCCTTGTAACGCGCTTCCATTTCCGTCACCGCCCATTGCAAAGCCGAAGCGGCTTTTTTGGGATTGGTCACCACCGGCGCGATCAGGTGCGGGATGCCATCATACATTGAAAGCTCCAGCATCTTGGGATCGATCATGATGAGCTTGACCTCATCCGGCGTGGCGTTGAGCAATATCGAACAGATCATGGCATTGATACCGACCGACTTTCCGGAGCCGGTGGACCCGGCCATTAATAGATGAGGCACCTGCGCCAGGTCCTGCACCACCGGGTTGCCTATGTTGTCCTTACCCAGAACCATCGTAATTTTGGAGGCGGCTTGTTTAAATTCATGAGAAACCATGATCTCTTTCATAGTCACAACTTCACGCGTGGTGTTGGGCAACTCTATACCCACAACCGATTTACCGGGCACCGGTGCCAGAATGCGCACACTCGGCGCCTTCATGGCGAGCGACAGGTCGTCGGTCAACGCGAGAATCCGGCTCACCTTGATCCCCGGAGCCGGTTCGTATTCATACAGGGTGATCACCGGACCGGGTAGCACCTGCACCACCTTGCCGTTGATGCCAAAATCGGCCAGCTTGTTTTCCAGCACCGTGGAATTGCGCAACAGTTCTTCGCGCATGCGTGCGGTGTCGACCACGGCCTCTGGATCGTTTAACAAATCCAGCGGTGGAATTTGATAGTTGGAGTTTTCATCCGGCAGAAGCGTTTCTTCGCGAACCGGGAAATCGGGTTCAGGAGTTTTGACTTTCTTTTTCCTGTCAGGATTTTTTTCCGTTTTAGGACGCGAAATTTCCGGCGTGCGTGCAACGATCACCGGCTCTTCGTTTTGCCAGCGGGCGCGGGTGCGTTCTTCTTTGGCCTGACGCAAAATGTTGCGCCATTCCATGAAACGTGATCCGGTGGCGAAGGCTCCCTGTCGCAATCCCTGACCGGCAGATTTTGCACCGCTGATCAGAGAGCTAATGAAACTGCGGATCAAATTTGCGGTGCCGTCTACCAGAGCGTTAACGGAAATATTAAACATCGCCAACCCACAGGTGAGCAAGAGTACACCGAGCACCAGCCGGGCACCGGACGGGTTGAGCCAGGTGATAAGGACCGGCCCGGTCGTGGCCCCCGTCATGCCACCGGCGTGAGCCGCTGTGCCAAACCAGGGGTCGCCGGGATACTGAACATTGAGCAAAGCGCAGAAGGCGACCATGAACAACGTCCCGAAAAACAACACGGCCCGCCAGCGCGGAAAGGCCTGACCGCGAATGATCGCCCAGCCCATCAGCATGGTGATGAACGGAAAGAAAAAAGCACCGGCCCCCAGCAGTTGGGCCAACCCATCGGCGAGGCTCGCACCCACTCGCCCTCCCAGATTTTTCGCCTCGACCTCGGCAGAGGCAAAGGTATTGAAGGAAGGATCTCCGGCGGAATAAGAAGTCAAGGCCACCAGCGTGAACAAGGCAAAGCCGAGCACGAGCAGTCCGGTGAAATCGCGTCCAAGTGTTGACGGTGTTGGTTCGGGTTTTTGTTCTGGCATAATTTTTTAAGTGTTTCAGGTTTATTGAAGGTCGTTGCCTTTTTTCAGGAACGATCATTAAATCACGATCTAGTTTTTTTGGGCTTTTACCGTGTCCTCTTTTTGCTCTGGCTGATTGATCACCCGCGCCCGGACTTCCTGCACAAAGGTATCGATGGCCGGGCCTTCCTGTAATTGCGGATAATCCAGGTTGTAATGCAGTCCGCGGCTTTCCTTGCGCTTCAACGCACAGGCAATGATCAACTGCGCGGCCACGGCGATGTTGCGTAGCTCCAACGTGTTACGCGTGATTTTAAAATTCCAGTAATACTCTGTGATCTCTTCCATCAACAGGTCGATGCGCCTTTTGGCCCGACTCAATCGTTTGTCCGTGCGAACAATGCCGACATAGTTCCACATCAGTCGACGTATCTCGTCCCAGTTGTGAGACACAATAACCAGTTCATCACTGTCGACCGCATGACCGCTGTCCCAGGCAGGAATCGCTTTTTGCAATTGCTCCAGCCGGGCGGACGGTTTGGCAAGTTCGCGCGCTTTCACAGCGGCCCGATGCGACAACACCAGCCCTTCGAGCAACGAGTTGGAAGCCAGCCGATTGGCCCCGTGCAAGCCGGAGTAACACACCTCGCCGGAGGCAAACAGGCGACCGAGCGAGGTCTGGCCGCTGAGGTCGACCACCACCCCGCCGCACATATAATGCGCCGCCGGAACCACAGGCAAGGGCTCTTTGGTCATGTCGAATCCGAATTGCAAACAGGTCTTGTAGATATTCGGGAAACACTCGCGCGTGCGGTAACCTTCAAGGTGAGTGACATCCAGATAGACGCAATCGTCACCGCTTTTTTTCATTTCGTAATCGATAGCACGAGCCACCACATCGCGCGGCGCGAGGCAACCTAAGGGATGATAGTCTTCCATGAAGGGCTTGCCGTTCTTGAGCAAGAGGACTGCGCCTTCTCCGCGCACCGCTTCCGAGATCAAAAATGATTTGGCCTGCGGATGGTAGAGACAGGTGGGATGGAACTGGAAAAATTCCATGTTCGCGATCCTGACACCGGCACGCCAGGCAATGGCCACACCATCACCGGACGCGGTATCCGGATTGGACGTGTAGAGGTAGACTTTGCCCGCACCGCCGGTCGCAAGCAATGTGGCCTTGCCGACGAAAACGCTAACATCACCCGTCTCCTCGGACAAAGCGTAAAGGCCCAGCACTTCATCGTCTTTTTCTCCCGGCGCAATCGTCGGATCAAGATTGGCGCGGGTGATGAAGTCGACCACCGTATGGTGCGTGAAAATTTCGATATTTGGTTTAGAGCGCACGGCCCGGATGAGCGTGCTTTCGATTTCCAGGCCGGTGAGATCTCCGGCATGCAAAATTCTGCGTTTGGAATGACCGCCCTCCTGGCCTAAGGCAAAACTGTCGTCCGGGTTGCGGTTGAAGCGTGCGCCAAGGTCAATGAGATCGCGCACATGAGCCGGGCCCTCCTTGATGATGCAACGCACCACGTCTTCCTTGCACAAACCACGGCCCGATTCGAGGGTGTCAGAGACATGCAGGTCAGAGGAATCATCGTCCGCCATGACTGAGGCAATGCCACCCTGGGCGTATCGGGTCGCTCCCTCGTCCAGGGCATCCTTGGCAATGAGGGCGACCGACCCGAACTCGGATATCTTGAGCGCGTAGGTCAGCCCGGCGATGCCGCTACCAATAACGATGAAATCGTGGGAATATCGCATGCCACCATCTTACATTAAAAGCCTTATAAATCAATGAGATATTACTGAAGCGCGGGGGATTTCAGGGGCTTCAAGGGACTCAATCCCCTTTAAGATTCCGGTTCTGCTCCATATCAAACAGCATGGCGAACAACAGGAACAGCAGACCCATCAGAGTGAGGAAGGCGGCGAACAGAGCTTCAATGGGGGTGACTTTGCCGATGAACAGGCGGTAGAAAAAAAAGTAACTACCGCTGGCGAAACCGGGTGGAAACGTCAGCAGTCCGAATATGTAAAAAAACACCAAGGGATGAAAATCGCGAATCACGTATTTGGAAATCAGGCGACGGAAAAACAGGCGGAGCAGGAGCATGGAAATATCGGGGATCACCTTGCTGATTTTCATTTTTGATTTTTCACCGACACCGTACACCGGTCGGATGGGCACATCCTGCACCCGCATACTTTCGATATTGAGTTTGACCAGAATATCGTTGGGCACCCCGTAGCGGGGAAACAGCGGATCGATATCGAGCACAGCCAGAGCTTCTTTGTTAATCGCGGTGAACCCGCACTGGGAATCGGCGACGTGCCAATAGCCACTGGCGATTTTAGTGAGCAGGGAAAGGGCGGCGTTGCCAAGATAGCGCACACGTGGAATAATTCGCCAGGCTTCACCGTGCAACAGTCGATTGCCTTTGGTGTAGTCAGCTCTGCCTTCTGCCAGAGGCTTTACGATGGCGGGCAGGTCTTCCGGGTCCATCTGCGCATCACCGTTCACCACAACGGTGATGTCATAACCCGCATCTCTGCAAGCACGGTAACCCGTCTCCAGCGCACCACCGACGCCCTTGTTTTTCTCGTGCTCAATCAACTGCACGCGCGAATCCTCAGCCATAAACTCGCGGATTTTCTCAACCGTCTTGTCTGTGCTGTGGTCGTCGACCACCACGATATAATCGACCCAGTCCGGGAGCGTTGCCATGACCTGGCGGATGAGCTTTTCTTCGTTATAAGCGGGAATCATCACCGCCACTGTTTTTTCAAGATACACGGGAAGTGTCCTGTTTTTTTTATGTGGACGATCTTATTCGGGCAAAGCTCCGGAGGGTCTGTTTTTAATCTCCAGCGCACGCTTTTCATACTGGGCCAGTTGCCGCAGGGTGGTGATGCGTTTCTGCGCACTTTCCATGGCCTTTTGTGTGCGGACGGTCTCTCCCATTCTGTTGTACAGGTCCGCCAATTGCAGATACGGCCTGAGGGCCGAGGGTTGTTTCTCCACAGCTTGCAGAAAATGTGAAACCGCCTGTTGATGCCTTCCTTCAAGCCGAGCTATTTTCCCACGGGCCAACCGCGTTTCATAGGCCTCGGAAAACTTTTCTTCCAGAGTTTTGAGCGTTGCCAAAGCTTCGTCCTGTTTATCCAGATTCAGCCGGTTTTCCAGCCACTGCAAACCCAGGCCAGCCGATTCCAGACCGAAGGTATTGAACTGCATGTTCAATGCTTCTGCCTCCAGTTCATAGCGTTCCGTATCATGCGCATAAGAGGTGGCTCCCATGAGCATCATTTTCGGAATTTGCCCCCAGTCGGTGCCCTGAACACCCTGCCACGGGTTTTCTTCCTCGCGTGATCGAGTCGCCTCCCTGTTGAGCAGATGAGAGAAATCCTGCCAGGCCAGCACACCGGAATGATCTTCACTGTCCATTTCAGCGGGAGCGTATTTCACAAAAAGTGTGTTGTCCGGAATAAAGTCGGAGGCCAGCCGCGTCTGCTTGAAATAAACCGGATTGTGTTCAAGAAGCACCGGACGGTTGTTTTTATTTAATTCGAAAAACTCGCGATTGTAGGCTTCAATATTTTGCATGGATTTAAAATCGTATTTGGCCGGATCAGGAAATTCAAGATCCGGGTAACGCCGCTGGGTCAACATGCCCGGTGGGTTGCCTGACAATAAGTCCCACGCCGGAACGGCAGTGACATCGTCACGCAGGCGTTCGATATCCTGAATATAATAGTAATTGAACCAACTCATACCGGGCAGGAACAGACTGTGATTCTCCAGCTTGAGGTAGAGGCGTTTGAGCAAGCCTTCGCCACTGTAGACATTGGAAAGATTGACCACCTTTAAATTCATAATGGTCGTGAAGGGGATCAACAGGACAAGCAGGGCCCAGGCAATGGGCTTCCATCGAAAGGCACCTGGTCCTTCATCCGGGTCGCCTTCGCTACTATCTTCGGATACCGGAGCCGACGACCAGGGGGCATCCAGAAAATGCGCCAGCATGACAGCAGTGAGCAGGCAGGCCACGGCATACGTGGGGAGCAGACTTTCCCGGCCCCAGTCGTAAAAAAACGCGACATTGCCTCCAAGGATCACCATCAGAAAAGCAAATACAGGACGCGAACGCTGGTAGCATAGAAAACCGCCGACAAGCAGACCGATAAAACAGGTCCAGGCCAGTTTTTCGGTGAGGTCTGAATACAACAACTTCGCCATACGTTTTGCGCGAAAAACAAACCCCTTAACAGCATCGCTGGCTTGCTCAATAAGAGATGGACCCTCCTTAAGAGCTTTCCCGGATTCGCCTGTATTAAAAACGCGAAAATGAAAATCAGTATGGCGCCGGTCCGTGACCTGATAGAAAAAACCGTCGACCGTTTCCGGGTTGCCAAAATCGAACGAGGGTTCGCTGAACGACCTGAGCGGCAGGTAAGCGTATATGGAAACTCCCAAAAGAAAAAGACAGACACAGCGTGCCAGATGCATCCAGCGTTTTTGCCGACACCAGCAGAAAAACAGGACGAGAATCGCCGGCAGATAAAATGCCACGGTGGCGTGGTTGCCTGCACTCAGGCCGAACAGTAATCCGGCACCGTAGAGAAAACGCACGTCATCACGGAGTTTCCAGAGGAACATCAGCAAAATCAGCCCGGAGGTGAAAGCCACATGCAAGGTGTAGACTTCCGCCTGTACACTTTGCAACCAATAAGGTTTGCTGAACGCTAAAAATCCAAGCGGAACCAGCATCGACCACACCATGATTCCTGGACGACGGTCCGGGTATAAAATTTTCAGCAAGGCCACACCGGCACCGGACAAAAGTCCAAGAGCCACCAGCGACATAACGGCTGAGAACAGGTTGACCCGGAACGGGATGGATCCTAAGGGAGCCAGGGTAAAACTTTTGGTCAGCATGTTGTACAGGGGAAACCCGGCGGGATGGCTTATCCCCAGGGTGTAAGCGGTGTTAACGAACTCAGGGGAATCAAAATACAGGATGGAAGGTGCCAGAGTCAAAAGGTACCAGGCCCAGGCGAAAAGGATCAGAAAAAATATTGGACGCAGTTGTGTGGTTTGGGTCATAGAGTATCAGCAGAAAAAAAAACCGCCCCACCCTTTTGAGGTGGGGCGGCGGATGTCTTACTTGATTGGGAATCAGTTCCCGATCACACTACGGAGTTGCAATGTTACCTGCTGAATCAACAGACCATTGTCGGCCACCATCTGCGTGAGTGGTCGTTGCGGCAAAAGTAGCTTCCAGCCCATTACCGACAGCTACAGGAGCTTTGGCATCTGCTACAAAGCCGAATGAAGCCAGTACGGCGATTGCAGGGGTACAAGCCGTTCCACTACCACGGTCGATCCATACAGCCTTACATGCCAAATAAATGTGATGCAAAGCCGCCTTGGCACTTGATTCGTAAGCTCGAACCTTATACTGGCTGAACTGAGGAATCGCGATAGCGGCCAAGATGCCGATGATGGCGATAACGATGAGTAGCTCAATCAAGGTAAAACCTTTTTCGTCTTTTTTCATCATTTTCAACATGGTGTTTCTCCTTCGGGTTTTGGGTTGGTTATTCATAGTGTTCTCTGAATCTCTTTATATAGCTAACCAGGATGACCTGTTTGAGCTCCGTATTTGACCTGTTTAAAGCAAGTGGTGTGCCAAAACCGAAACCATCGAAAAAAAAATATCACTAAAAACCCACAACTCATTTAAAAATATAGTATTAATAAATTTTAATGTATTTTCACCTCGAATCTACAAGCGAAAAAACTGACAAAATTTGTTAGAGACTCTGACAATTATTGGTTAACTTGCAAGTTCCAACTCTAAACCCATCTGGCCTGAAAAATCAGAAATCCAACTAAGATATTGTATTTAAAAGGGTAGTTTTGACAAGGCCACCCAATTTTTCGGCAGGCTCAGATTCAGCCCCGCGTTATTAGCCCACTGTAAACAAAACCAGACAGAAACTGCCTCTACTTATTCTGTTTTCAAAGAATTTCATGACCGGGGTGTTTCAGGCAGGTGAAATGAGGATGCCTTTGCATACCCTTGAAATTCATTTCCCCCTCCTTACCAAGGAGGGGATACAGGGGAGGTTATATAAATGCCCCCTCCCATGCCCTCCCCTTGCAAGGGGAGGGATAATGAAGCACGATTTATTGATTGACCGCACGGTTTGTTAAGATTCTCGTTCTTAAATTTAGAGTCAAGCAAAGGTCTGTGAAAGGAGGGACTATTAGCGAACGACGCCGCCTGGATCAATGGAAAAGGTATTGGGGCTTGAGGGATGCTTCGCTGTCGCGGTGAAGGTAAATTCATTCCCAACCGGAACCGGGATCACGCCGCCAGAGGTGATAAAGCCATAGGTGGGCAGGGTCGCCACTGCCAGTGTGCAAGGTTGACCTGAGCCGGTATCGATCCAATAGGATTTACAGGCCATGAATAGCTGGCGCAGACTGCTCTTGGCGTGAACATCATAACTTCTCATCTTATAGGCACTGAACTGCGGAATCGCGATGGCGGCCAGGATACCAATGATTGCAATGACCACCAGCAGTTCTATCAGCGTGAATCCCTTTTGATCAAAGTTGTCCATGACTCCACCACCCGCAACAAGTTTTTTATGGGGCCTTCGAATAACACAAAAATTTCTGTCCCGGCAGTTCGCTCCCCCTTTTATACAAGGGGGCTGTTTGTTGGCCGTGCGCTAGCACCTCACGACATAACGGGATTTTTAGAGGTGCCCTTATGATATTAACCACCGTTTTGCCAAGACTTTTAATAGAGCAAGATAGATACCATGACCATATTGCCAAAAACAGACACTATTTAAAAGCGCATAAAACAAGACAAATCATTTTCAGGGAAAAAATCAGAATCCACCTGCATAGGAAAGGAGTTCCAAAACCCCTGAAAAACAGCCGCTTTTTGTCACCACCTTGCGGTCCTCCGCGGACGGCGAACGGGCTGGCCCTGCAAGAGCAGATGAAGATTTCTGAGCGCATTGCCAAAGAGAACTTTGCTTGTGGAATGAAGAGGAATGAACATCTTGTATATCTCTACCACCTTTCGACCTGGCTCCAGGTGACAACGAAAAAGCTAAAATCCAGGGCGAGATTCTTCACTTCGTTACTCTTCGTTCAGAATGACATGCTGTGGTTTTTATTGACCGACCGCAAGGTCCGCTGGCCGTGCGCCAGCACTCATGTATGATGAGGGTGGACTCCACCGGAAAGTCGTTCCCCGTATATGAAGGAAATCCTTAAAAATGGCGCACCCGGACTTTTGCTGATGAAACCGAAACGGATAGCCCTATTTGGCGGCAGTTTTGATCCCATCCATCTGGGGCATCTGGCTGTGGCACGGGAAGTTTTTCAACAGATGAAGGTGGATCGTGTCTGGTTTATACCCGCCTGGCAGTCTCCCAACAAATCCACCGATTCTTTCACCAGCCCGGAGCAGAGGATGGCGATGGTTCACTCCGCCATTGAAGGGTGTGTGGAATTTGAAGTCTGTGACCAGGAACTGAAACGGGGCGGCACATCTTACAGCCATGAAACGCTGGAAGAGCTTCAACGTCTGTACCCTGAAACTGAATGGCTATGGATATTGGGGCTCGACACTTTTTTTGATTTCCCTGATTGGAAACACAGCCACCGAATTCTTGAACTTGCCGATCTTATCGTGGCACCACGTCCCGGATATGATGAGGCCAGAATAAAGGACACGCTGAACCGTCTTGGAACTGACCTGTCACAAGTGAGCCAACCTGTCATCCCGAATAAGGGGATGAACTCCGTAAAGTCTGAAGGGCTCGACCATCAAATCCACTTTCTGGCTGGCCCCAGGGTGGACCTGTCATCCAGCCGAATCCGGCAGGAATTCGGCAAAAATGCGGTGACTAAAAAGATGTTGCCCCCCTCGGTGGTTCACTATATTATGGACCATCAACTTTACGACTGACCCTCTTACCTCTGGTTCATGAACGAGCCTTTAAACGAATTAAACCGGCTGGCGGTCGACGCTGTCTCCGAAAAAAAAGCAACCGATATCCTCGTTTTAGACCTTCGCAACCGGTCGGACCTGACGGATTATTTTTTGATCTGTAGTGGGAACACCCACGTCCAGGTGCAGGCCATCGCTGATGCCATCCTTGAAAATACTGTGGGAACTCCGCACAAGGTGGTTTCCGTCGAAGGCTATAGCTCAGGCAATTGGGTCATTCTTGATCTGGTAGACACGATTGTTCACGTTTTCAAAAAAGACGTACGGAAATATTACGATCTTGAGCGCCTTTGGGGTGACGTGCCCGTTGTCGCTGAAGTAGATGGCTGATTAATAAAAGGAGTTTTAGTGTTTTATGAATTCAAAAAAATTAGAACAGTTCAAAGAAGCCCTGGTCGAATTGCGGGGCGATATATTAGGGGACGTCGAAAAAAATCGCAAGAGCAGTCAGACAGATGAATTCGCCGAAATGTTACCGGACACCACCGATGAGGCGGCCCGCTTATCCACCCGGCAAATGATACTCAACCTCGGTGAGCAGGGCCGGGACAGGTTAAAATTAATCGAAGAAGCACTCGGACGGATCGATGATAAAAGTTTTGGTTCATGCCAGCGTTGCGAAAAAAAAATTCCGGAGCCCAGGCTCCGAGTCGTACCATTTGCGCAATACTGCGTGGCCTGCCTTGACGAAATTGAAAAAGAGCAGAACCTTGAACGAATCAACACCATTAAATAAAGCGCATCACGGCGACAGGAAAGATTGTTTTGCCGTTTACCTGGCGTCCCGACTCAACCCTATTCTGAAACCATTCCCGTGTCTCTAAGGTTTATCCTTTCATTAAGCAGTTTGATTCTGCTGGCAGTTTATTTCGCCTTCCTGAATCCAACCGAACTTGAGGTTCACCTGACGCGTGACCTGGTGTTTAAAATTCCCATGGTGGTGTTTCTCATGGGTTCCCTTTTGCTGGGTGTGCTGGTGAGCGCGGCACTTCAAAGCCTCCTTGAAATACAAGCCTCCTTTAGCCACTTCCGCGAAAATCAGAAAGTAAAAAAGCAGGAAAGCCGTTTCAAGAAATGGGACAAGTGGTTCCGTAAGGCGGAGAGTGCCATCGCCAGTGGCAAGTTACCCAAAGGCCTGGCGTTGTTCGAAAAAATTCTTGCAGACAACCCCCACCACAGTGCGGCTCTTTTCCAGTTAGGCAATCACAAACGAGCCCAGGGCGAATTGACAACAGCCATTGAATATCATCAAAGAGCACTGGTGGCGGACCCTGAAGATTTTCAAACGCTGTTTAGTCTGGCGGAGGATTACGCCGCTTACGGGCAGGTCGAACAACAGATTGAAACGCTCAACAAGTGTCTGGAGCTGGATTCCAATTCCCTGCCAACCTTGAAAAAAATCCGGTCGGCCCACCTTGCAACGCAACATCTGGAAGGCGCACAGGCGGTGCAAAAATCCATTCTCGGCCTGATTCAGGATTCACCGCAGTTGGAAGAAGAGCGTGCGTTATTCACCCGCATCATCTACTCCATCGGGATGGAACATTTTAACAACGAGAGATACGATCCTGCCGTGACTGAATTTCGCCGGGCTATCAAGGAAGACGAGAACTCGCCACCATCTTACGTTAGCCTGGGGGACATCTATCTCAAACTGGACAATCACAAACAGGCTCTGAAAGCCTGGAAGTCAGGATTCGAGAAAACCGGCGCACCGGTCTGCCTGTTGAGAATGCAGGAATGGTATGACAAACAAGGGGATCAAACGGAAGGCGACAAATTACTGCGTAGTGCTGTAGAAAAAAGCGAGGGGAGAAAACGCGAACTCCTGGCACTGGTTTATGCGCAACGGCTGTTGTCCCAGGGCAACAGCGAAGAAGCGGCAAGCGTATTGGAATCGGTAACAGACGGGTCCATTCTCACCCGCCTGTCCACCATCAAAGCCTTTCAGGATTCCGGTAACCAGGACAAGGCCAATCAATTGATCCAATCCACTTTCGATCAGGTAGAAAATGCCGTCCGCGTCTATTACTGTAGTGCCTGCGGCAATGAGTTCGATACTTGGTCCGGCCTCTGCCCCGAATGTGATTCCTGGGGCACCTTGACCTGCGGGTCTTCAAAACTGCGCTCACCAAGCCCTGTTTCCACCTGAGAAGAAACTCTCCCCTGCGAAAACTCCTCCGCACACAAAACGCGGACTCATTGTTTTTCAGTGAGCCCTGTTGCCAAAGCACACATCAATCAAAACCTTTTTGCCGCCAATCGTTAGCCAGCTCTCGAGTTCAGATCAAACTGGATTTCGACTAGGGATTCATTTTCTGGGCCTGGACCAGTTTGGTGCCCTTTAAAAACGACTTCGCAGACAACAGGACATCTTTGTTTAACAGAAAATACAAGCCTTGCCCAGGATATCGCACCACTTGGCTGGTAACCGATTGTGGCGTTCCATAATGCTTGACGATGGATGAGAACTTGTCGCCCAGTTTGAGGCCCGAAGCAAACTTGCCTTTAAAAGTAGGAGCTAATTCAATTGCTTCCACCTTACTCCCACCATTGAGGGCACGAATTTTCAGTCCCTGACTGGCGTAATCAATTTCGATGCTGTCTTTACTGGCATCAGGGCCCCGATGAACCTTGACCGAGGTGGGAATCCCCAGAACCTTGATCGCCTCGCCAAGAGCCATACCAGCTTTAATGTTTTGACCAACCACAAGATTTGCAGACCAGGACAGGACGGGGCTGATTAGAAACCCTAACAGAAAAATCGCCCCGATAACTTTTTCAAGCTTCACGACCGTCTCCTTCCAAAGGTTTGAGGATATCCAGGGATCTATTATTTCCACTTCTCCAGGAGATCACCCGTAATCCCTTAACAATCAAATAATTCAACCCTTTTATTGTACTCTAAACAATCCCTGTGGAAAACAAAAAAATGACCCAAAGACCTTGGAGCTCAAATAGTTAGGGGAAGCAGGGCAAAAAACCTGCTGACGGGAACACATACAAATTGTGAAGAAGGTGAATTACGGGGGGACGAAGGGTGGGACTGACTCAGATTGAAACCGTTTGAAAGACATCGGTGAACTGGTCGCGGATTTTATTAACCTCAGGCAATGTTTCGACGAAGGCATCCAAAAGTTCTTTTTGAAAGTGCTTTCCTCTCTGCTCCAGCATCCAGTCGAGTGCCTCATCAACATCCCAGGCTTTCTTATAGGGACGTTCCGAGGTCAGCGCATCAAATACATCGCACACAGCAACCACTCGGCCTTCCAAGGAGATTTCCTCTCCCTTTAATCCTGAAGGATAACCGGACCCATCCCATTTTTCATGATGATGCTGGGCAATATTACGCGCCGCTACCATCAGATCGGAATCGTTTCCAGACAAGATCTCCGACCCCTTGGAAACATGGGTTTTCATGATTTCCCATTCATCGGCTTCCAGCTTTCCGGGTTTCAACAGGATTTTATCGGGGATGCCGATTTTGCCAATGTCGTGCATCGGGCTGGCATTGAGAATCAACTTGCATTGTTTGTCAGGGAAATTCATTTGCTTTGCCAGCAAATAAGAAAACTGGCTCATCCGGATTACATGATTGCCGGTTTCATTGTCGCGGTATTCCCCGGCACGCCCCAGACGGTAGATCACCTCCTGCCGGGTATCTTCCAATTCCTGCGTGCGGACCCGTACCTGCTCTTCGAGAATCTGATTGAGGTTGCGGTGCTTGTTATGAAGAATCCGGACTTCAAGCATATTCCGGATACGACAAATGACCTCCGACACATCCAGCGGTTTTCCCAGAAAGTCGCGAGCCCCGGCACTCAAGGCACGGTGGCGAATCGTGGGGTGATCCACCGCCGTCAACACCAGAACAGGAATATAGGAATCGGTCTCAACCTCCTTCAACTGCGCCATCACACCAAAACCATCCAGGTTCGGCATGTTCAGGTCGAGAAGCACTAATTCCGGTCGATGCTTTTTATAAAGATCTAAAACCTCCAGCGGATTCTGGGTAGACAAAACATTGGTGTAACCGGCCTGACTTAAAATCTGCTGGAGCAACATAACATTGGAAGCCTGATCATCAACAATCAGTATCTTGGAATCCAGGTACTCATTTTGATCTAGCATAATCGGGCTCCGGAAATTACGGTTTTGATGTCGACTTTCAACTTTGCCAAAAAGTAATTTTCCCTGCTTACTCGTATCAAAAAAACCTTGGCTAACTTTCGCCACTCTTCGGGAGTTGGCTCCACCCGGCCTGCCCCTCATCCAAACTCTTCAGCCGCCAACTATTTTAATGCCCCCAAAAATCCAGCCTGGCCCCGCTTTAATCAGGCGGCCCCAGATTCACGGGAGGGGGTTGTGAACCTGGGCCTAAAATTCCTTTCAAACCGCCTTGAATTTTTTCACCCAGTTCTTTCATCAGCCTTGCCTACGGACCCAGCCGACTACCATATAAAAAGGCTATAATTTAAAGTTAAGGGAAGGATTCCAAAATATCAACCAGTAAAATCTCCTTTTCTTCCGGATAAAATTTGGAGCCTGAAAATACCCTGGTGATCAACCCCGGCCCGTCTTACGGTTCCTTTATAAAAATCAACATCTTTAAGGAATTACCCGGAAGTTGGATGCCCATCCTCCCCAACAGGGAGGCTCAGTTTATGAAGGAAAATGACGGATCAAATAGTCCCGCAAATTTGACATCCAGCTTTTTCTTCACGTGGCCGGGGATATTATTGTTGCGTGGCCCGTGCATAAGATCGATCTGATTTTCGTCATCATAAAATCTTCTCCAATGAAGGTCCGTCAATTTGCTACCACTGACCACTTTTTTTACCTTCCCACCCTTGCTCAAGATTTTTACTGGATAAATCATTTGCAATCTCCTTCATGACAGCGTTTTAAGAAAACCTGCCTCACAGGTATTTCCCTTGTTATAGCAACGGTCATGCCAAACAAGAAATATCAACACAAATGACTGATAATCCATTGGTTACAGAGATTGCACTTCACCAACCAATTTAAAAAATGCCTGATACTTCATATACATTAAAAACTCATAGCATGTTTTTTCATATAATCCGGGTTCCCCTTGTAAATAAAAATAACCCGCCAGCCTGCCTTGAGTGAGGGCTTTGTGTAAGTGCTTTTTGAAAGACTGAAAAGCGGATGTCGCACTTTCCTTCGACAAGCTCAGGGCAGGCTATCAGCTCAGAGTGACAAATAAAATCAACGAACTGTCATTCTGAGCGAAACACAGTGGAGAGAAGAATCTCGCCTTTGCTTTTGATCCTGGGGTGGGGGTGCTTTGCCCCCCCCCTTTTTAAAGTGGGCTGGGGAGATTTGGACAGCGTGGATTTATCAGACTCTGGATTCTTAAAACAGTTCCGACTCAGACCCGGTTTTAAAATCACCCTGCTCTCTGCTGGCCCCTTCCCTTCGACAGGCTCAGGACAGGCTCTAGGCTCAGGGCAGGCTCCGCGCCAGCACCACCTTGCGGCGGGGTTAACCGGCTGACTTATACTGCATTAGCAACAACTATTGAGCGCATCGCAAAATGTTTTTCATTGACCGACCGCAAGGTCCGCGTCCTTCTTTAAAAAGAGGGTAAAGCCTGCCGAAAATATTTCCACGTTAGTTGACCACAAGGTCCGGTGGGGCTAATGAGCTAACCCTGCAAGAGCAGACAATAATTTCTGAGCGCAGGACAAAAATATTTTTGTTTTACGTTAGCCGTGCGCAAGCACCCGCAAGGTGGTGCGCGGAGCACGGTTAGAGGAAATCTTTTCGTTTTAGATTATATTTTTTCATTTTAGAGCACAGGGTCTGGCGGGGAATGCCAAGCGCAAGGTGAGTTTTGGCGATATGACCGTTCTGTTGCCCCAATTCTTTTTCAAGTAAATTTTTTTCAAACTGGATCATTTTCTGTTTGAAGGAATCGCTCTCATTCACATTAATACTTAACCCGTCGGAGAGTTCGTGGTCGGCATGCAGTCGAGATAAACCGAGACTTTGTTCCAAAACAAACCGCTCCGCCTCATTTTTTAATTCCCGAATATTACCGTCCCAGGGGCGCGATTTTAATTCTTCCAGATAAGGGATTGAGGGCGTGGTCACCTCCAATTGAGTTCGCGAGCCTGCCTGCTGGGTGAAGTGATGAAACAACAGGTGAATATCCTCCACCCGTTGACGTAACGGGGGCAGAGGAATCTGAATCACGTTCAGGCGAAAAA
>JAJDBF010000019.1 GCA_029261535.1 Nitrospinaceae bacterium
GGCCTATCCCCGTCCTTTGGGCACCGGCTCTCAGCCCGCCCCAAGAAAAAACGCCTTGGGGTGGGGCCCTCTTCGAGCCTCATCTGGTTACACCTTATTTTTTCCGGATTGCTGTCCTTGACATGGGGTCCACCTCATACAGCCCGAAAAAAGCAATACAACTACTACCGCGACCAGCTCCTCACCTTCGAGGAGAGTGAAGTGGAGCACTTGCCTATGGGACAAGACGGGGTTGGGAAATTTATTAGGGGTAGCGGTTTACAGAAGAAGGACTTTACTGGAACTGGTGTTGGCTGCATCCACTATGGCCAGATTTACACTCATTACGGCACATATACTGATAAAACGAAGACATTTGTATCAAAAGAGTTTGCTAAAAAATCACGCAAAGCAAAGTCAGGTGATGTAGTTATAGCAACGACAAGTGAAAACGATGAAGATGTCTGTAAAGCTGTAGCGTGGATAGGGGAGGAAGAAATAGCAGTGAGCAGTGATGCCTGTTTTTATAGACACACATTAAATCCTAAATATGTTGCTTACTTTTTTCGAACAGAGAATTTTCAAAAACAAAAAAGACCCTATATCACTGGCGCAAAAGTAAGGCGAGTGAACGCTGATAAGTTGGCCAGAATTGTGATCCCTGTTCCATCGCCAAAAGAACAAGCCCACATCGTCGCCATCCTCGACAAATTTGACGCCCTGACTCACTCCATCAGCGAGGGTCTCCCTCGGGAAATCGAACTGCGCCAGAAGCAATACGAGTATTATCGCGACCTGTTGCTGAACTTCCCAAAACCGGAGGTAGTCGCGTAATGGACACACGGAATAACAACTCACACGAAGGCACGAAGACACGAAGGTGGGATAAGGAAGAATTATCCAAAATTGTGGTCGACTGTGCCTACAAGCTGCATGTCGAGGTTGGCCCAGGCTTGCTGGAATCGGTTTATGAAGCGGTTCTACAGAAAATTTTAGTGGATCGTGGCCTGCGTGTAACGCGACAACAAACTATCCCTATCGAGCTTATGGGGCTTTCCCTCAACGAAGGGTTTCGGGCGGATCTCATCGTTGAGGATGTCTTGTTAATTGAATTAAAGTCCGTGGAGAAGTTTTCACCTGTTCATCCAAAACAAGTCTTGACCTATCTGCGTCTACTCAACCTTCCGCTGGGTTTACTAATAAATTTTGGAGCGCCGACCTTTAAAGAAGGCTGCAAGCGCATCGTCAACGGCAAGCAAAATTTCGTGTCTTCGTGCCTTCGTGTGAATAAAAAAGAAGAGCTTTCATGATCAACTACAACACCATCGCCGAAACCAAGCACTTCATCGTCCTCGACCGCTATCAGCGGGATCTTGTGCTCAAAGAAGACTACCAGAGCGAAGACGCCCTGGAGCGGGAATTTATCGGCGATCTGGAAGATCAGGGCTACTCCTTTGCCACGGAAATCCGCACGCCCGATCTGATGCTGGCCAATGTCCGTGTACAGCTTGAGGAGCTGAATGATGTGCGATTCACGGATGATGAATGGAAGCGATTTGTAGAGAAGTATCTCGACCCGCCCAGCGAGAACAGCACGGACAAGGCCCGCAAACTCCATGAGGACTACATCCATGACTTTGTCTTTGATGACGGTCACATCGAGAACATTTACCTGCTGGATAAGAAGAATGTGCTCAACAACAAGCTTCAGGTGATCAAGCAGTTTGAGCAAGCGGGAAGCCACGCCAACCGCTACGATGTCACCGTCCTTGTGAACGGGCTGCCCTTGGTGCAGGTCGAGCTGAAGAAACGCGGCGTTGCGATCCGTGAAGCCTTTAATCAGGTGCATCGCTACAGCAAGGAGAGCTTCAATTCGGAAAGCTCCCTCTACAAGTTTTTGCAACTGTTCGTGATCTCCAATGGCACGGACAGTCGCTACTTTGCCAATACAACGAAGCGGGATAAGAACAGCTTCGACTTCACCATGAACTGGGCGAAGGCGGACAATTCGCTGATCAAGGACCTGAAGGACTTTACCGCGACGTTTTTCCAGAAACATACCCTGCTGGAAGTGCTCTTGAAGTATTCCGTTTTCGGTGCGGACAACACGCTGCTGGTGATGCGCCCCTATCAGATTGCTGCGACCGAGCGCATCCTGTGGAAGATCAAGAGTGCTTACCATGCCAAGAGTTGGAGCAACACCGAGGGCGGCGGATTCATCTGGCACACCACCGGATCGGGAAAGACCCTCACCAGCTTCAAGGCGGCGCGTTTGGCCACCGAACTGGATTTTGTCGATAAGGTGTTCTTCGTGGTGGATCGCAAAGACCTCGATTACCAGACGATGAAGGAATACCAGCGCTTCTCGCCTGACAGCGTCAACGGTTCCGAGAACACGGCGGGTCTGAAGCGGAACATGGAGAAGGACGATAACAAGATCATCGTCACCACCATCCAGAAGCTCAACAATCTGATGCGGGGGGATGGCAAGCTTCCCATCTACAGCAAGCACGTGGTCTTCATCTTCGATGAGTGCCACCGCAGCCAATTCGGTGAGGCGCAGAAGAACCTGCAAAAGAAGTTCAAGCGGTATTACCAATATGGCTTCACGGGCACGCCGATCTTTCCACAAAACGCCTTGGGCGCCGAAACGACCGGAAGCGTCTTCGGGCGGGAGCTGCATTCCTATGTCATTACCGATGCCATTCGCGATGAGAAGGTGCTGAAGTTCAAGGTGGACTACAACGATGTGCGTCCCCAGTTCCAAGCCATCGAGACGGAACAGGACGAGAAAAAGCTCACGGCAGCGGAGAATAAGCAGGCACTGCTCCATCCGGATCGGCTTCGTGAGATCGCAGGCTACATCCTCAAGAATTTCCCCCTGAAGACGCATCGTGCCCACATGGGAGCGAAGGGCTTCAATGCCATGTTTGCGGTGAGCAGTGTGGATGCTGCCAAGGCGTATTATGAAGCCTTCAGTGAGCTGCAAAAAGACGCGGAGGAAAAGAAACGGCTCAAGGTAGCCACGATTTTCTCGTTCGCGGCCAACGAGGAACAAGATGCGGTGGGCGACATTCCCGACGAGAGCTTCGAGGTGTCGGCCATGAACAGCAGTGCCAAGGAATTCCTCGGCGCCGCCATTGGCGACTACAACGCGGCGTTCAAGACGAACTACGGGGTCGATAGCAAGGGTTTCCAAAACTACTACCGCGACCTGGCTCAGAGGGTGAAGAAGCAGGAGGTGGACTTGCTGATCGTGGTGGGGATGTTCCTGACAGGTTTCGATGCTCCGACCCTCAACACGCTTTTTGTCGATAAGAACCTGCGTTACCACGGACTCTTGCAGGCGTTTTCTCGCACCAACCGGATTTATGACGCCACCAAAACCTTTGGCAACATCGTGACCTTCCGTGATCTGGAGCAGAGCACGGTTGATTCGATCACCCTCTTCGGCAATGCAAACACCAAGAACGTGGTATTGGAAAAGAGCTACAAGGAATACATGGAGGGCTTTACCGACATCGCCACTGGAAAGGCTTGCCGTGGTTATGTGGCGGTGGTGAACGAGCTGCAAAGCCGTTTTCCCGATCCGGGTGCGATCGCCAAAGAGCAGGACAGAAAGGACTTCGTGAAACTGTTCGGTGAATACCTGCGGGTGGAGAATATTCTCCGCAACTACGATGAGTTTACCGGGCTGAATGCCTTGCAAGAGGTGGATCTGGAAGATGCGGAAGCGGTCGAGGAATTTAAGACGAAGCACTACCTGAGCGATGAAGATCTGAAAGCGATGCAAAAAATCGAAGTGCCATCCGAGCGATTGGTCCAAGATTACCGATCCACCTACAATGACACCCGCGACTGGTTGCGGCGTCAGAAGGATGGGGAGCAGAAGGACGAATCGACCGTTGATTGGGATGATGTGATCTTCGAGGTGGATCTGCTGAAATCCCAAGAGATCAACCTCGATTACATTCTGGAGCTGATCTTTGAGCACAACAAGAAGACCAGGAACAAGGATGACCTCATCGATGAAGTGCGACGTGTAATCAGAGCCAGCATAGGGAGCCGGGCAAAAGAGAGCCTGATTGTTGACTTCATCAATCAAACCAATCTGGACGACATCGGAGACAAGGCGAATGTCATTGATGCGTTCTTCACGTTTGCCCAAGCGGAACAAAAGCGCGAAGCCGAGGAGCTAATCCAGACCGAGGCGCTGAATCAAGAGGAAGCAAGACGCTACATCAAGGCGTCCTTAAAGCGCGAATACGCGACAGAAAACGGCACGGCACTCAATGCCGCATTGCCAAAAATGAGCCCGCTCAATCCGCAATACAGATCCAAAAAGCAAACAGTATTCCAGAAGATTGCCGCCTTTGTGGAGAAGTTCAAAGGGGTTGGTGGACAGATATAGCGAAGCAATGAATGTGGAAATCAGGCATAACAATCGGATTCACTCAATCCTCTAACCGCTACGCTCCTGGAGAAGGAGTGATCCTTGACGTTCGCTCTAAAAATATCGATTCTTGCCGTGATTGAGTAGTAGATGTATTGTTTATGGAAAATGGAGCAGAGAAAATGACAAGAGCATTCAATGTTATAATAGAAAAAGATAAAGACGGGTATTTTGTCGCAACCGTTCCCTCCCTCAGAGGATGTCACACTCAGGCAAAAACACAGGACGAATTAATGATACGAACCCAAGAAGCCATTGAGCTTTGTCTCGAAGTAGAAGACGAAGCGCCTGAAAATGAGTTTATCGGTATCCAGCGTCTTGCAGTCAACATATGAGTAACTTTCCTGCAATTACCGGAAAAGATTTACTTAAAGCATTAAGAAAAATCGGTTTTGAAGAACTTAGAATCAAAGGTAGTCATCATTTTATTCGCCACCCAAATGGTAGATGTACCGTTGTTCCTGTCCATAGTGGCGAAACTATAGGAAAAGGCCTCCTCTCCGAAATTCTCAAAGATTGCGAAATCTCCCGAAAAGATCTCATGCATATATTGTAAGAGAACCATCGGATGAACATCAACTGTCGTCCGACGCGGCAGCAGCTCCGGTTCCCGCGTGCGGGACGGGGTACCAGCCCGTTCATTCGGGCTCCAACACACAGCAGCGTGTCTCGTCCCGCTATAGCGGGGCACGCTATTGGTATGCGGGATTGTACGCGCGTGCACCGCGTCGCATATCAATCGGACCGAGCGAACCGGCAGACCGCCATAAGTAGCCTTAAGGCGGCCTTGCCGGTCGCTCATCCGAACGCGTTAGGCAGGCGAAAAGTAATAGGAATATTTGAGATGAATCAAGAGATTTACTGTGAAATTGTTGGTAAAGCGGTAGGCCTATTTAAAAATAAAGTAGAAATCGAAGTTGATTTCGGCCAGGAAAAAGCTGGTTTGGAGGTCGCAATCCCCTGGCTGACGATAAAGGTAAGATTGTAAAGTTTAACTCTATGATTGACGCATTAAATCATATGGCCAAAGACGGGTGGTATTTCGTAAATGCTTATACAATTACCGTAAAGGATCAAAATGTCTATCACTATGTCATGCGTAAACAAGTTGCCTAACAAATTGCTTCAGCGCACATCTGTTCCGTTCCTCCTTTTGTATTTGGTAACACAAAAGGCTCCACTCCAAAAATGCAGCTGAGCGCCGCGATTCCACCGGACAGCACTGTCGTCAAGTCCACGCTCCGCAGGACGTGCCGCCAGTACCGCAGGTGAGCGCCGCGACAGCGAGTTTTATCGGGACTAGAATGGCGAAGAAAATTTACATTATTGCGGGACCGAATGGAGCGGGGAAAACGACATTTGCTGAAACGTATCTTCCTGCGGAAGGCGACTGCCTAAATTTCGTAAACGCCGATCTGATCGCTGCCGGTCTCTCTCCGTTGAATCCTGAATCGGTTTCCGTTGAGGCGGGAAGGCTTCTTCTGGCGCGAATCGACCGTCTTGCCAGCCGTGGAGAATCCTTCGCATTCGAAACTACTCTAAGTGGACTGGCATATCGCAACCGGATTGAAGGTTGGCGAAAGTCTGGCTATCATATTACCATATACTTTTTGAAGCTTCCCGTGGTCGAAATGGCGATTGAGCGAGTCCGCTTGAGGGTTAGTGAGGGCGGGCACCACGTTATTGAAGCTGATATTCGCCGTCGGTATTTACGCGGATGGAATAATTTTCAGCATCATTACAAGCTTTTGGCAGACCGCTGGATTATTTTCGATAACTCAGGTGAAAGACCAGTCGCAATGGAGGATTCATAATGGATGATACCACGAGAGATTCTGCTCAAGCATTGGGTGCAATGCAACGGGCCGCTAACAAAGCTCGAGAACGGGCCGCTGCACACAACTTGAAGGTCCCTGTCTGGAAGGATGGGCAAATAGTCCACGTCGATCCGAAAGTGCCAGCACAACAAGTCGGTAGTACTAACTCCGAATCCCCGCCGCTTCGCTCTGGTGCTTCGAAGTAGCACACCGTGGTCGTTCGGTCAAGAAGGAAAAAGGCAATGCCATCAATTTCTATGTTTTACGGAATCGTTGTTTACTTGTATTTTGTTGACAACAAGCAACACCACACTCCTCATATTCATGCGAAATACCAAGAGCATGAAGCGGGGGCGGAAACCCGTAGTTTGGATTTCAGCTGAATTGGCCGACAGGCTTGTAATTACCTCCTTTTCATAATGTTATGAATTGTTCTTACTGCCCTTCAAGCGGTGGGAAAATGTATTTCATCGGCGAATTTTGGTGTTTTCGAAAAAAAACGCGACTTTCCAGCTTTTCAGCTGGACTCCTTGAGAAGGGTGTATAATGTTATAGGC
>JAJDBF010000020.1 GCA_029261535.1 Nitrospinaceae bacterium
TCTATCCAGTTGAGCTACGGGCGCCCGATCAGAAGAAAAAAAAGGGGTGAGTGACGGGACTTGAACCCGCGACTTCTGGAGCCACAATCCAGTGCTCTACCAACTGAGCTACACCCACCATGATTTTTGTGTCGGGATGACTTGAGGAAAGTCAGAATACGAAGTTTAAACTATTGTGCCGGGTCGGGACAAGCTTTTTTCCGTGTGGGGCCCCGATTCTGCGAAAACTATATAAGTGCTTTATAAGTGCTTTTTGAGGGACTGAAAAGTGGAGGTCGCACTTCGACAGGCTCAGTGTGACAAATTAAATCAACGAACTGTCATTCTGAGCGAAGCGAAGAATCTCGCCTTTGATTTTGAGGTTTTGCAAAGCTTCCCTTGAAAGGGGAGGGATTAAATACGGAATGTCATCAACTTCAATTTCCGCCGAACCCCTACTTGATCACGCGCAGGTGACTGCGGTCGCGTTGGGGTTTTCCTTTTTTGCCAGGAGGCGATTGTTCTCCTGCTTTTTCTCCCGTCTCTTCACCAGTATCTTCCTGGGTTTCTTCTTGCGCTTCTGCCCCAGCCCCTTCCAGATCCGCCGTCTCATCCGGCAAGGCCCGGGGTTTGGCAGAAGGTTTCGGCGTGAGCTCGGTTGCGGATTGGGGGGACAAATCCAGCATCTGCCCTTCCAGATCGAGGTCATCCGGGAGGCTGTTTTCCCACACCCTGCCGGACTGTGTTCCGGGCACGTAGATCGCCCACACCGCTTCAAACGGGATCACGCATTTGTGCGGCCTGCGGTCGAAGGCGAGGGTGGCGTAAATGCCATCTGCCATCACCTCAAACGGCCTGCGGAAACTCAGGTTGAACACCAGATTGAGCATCGGGTTGTTCCGATGCGCCGCTGGCACGTCCACCGCGTGGTGGCGCGAATCGAGGCACACCATGGCATCGCCCTCTTCAAGCAATTTCAACAGATATTCTGACTTAATTTGGTTTTCCGGGTCCATTCAACGTAAAATAGCATAAACTAAGGGTTAAACAAAAGTCTTGGGGATCGACCGGGTGGGTCGCATTGTTCTCTCAACTGGAAAGGAAGTTTTTTGATGCTGAAACAGATTTTATTGATTGCAGGAATTGCCTTGTGTCTGGTGTCACAGGCAGTGGCAGAAGAATACAAGACGGAAGAAGTCCTGCCAGGAATTTTCACCATGCTGTCGAAATCCGGACCGTCTGCCAACTCGACGTTCATCGTGACGGGCGAGGGTGTCATCGTGATCGATCCTGGTTCCAGTCCATCTGCCGGAGAAGCACTACGAAAGGAAATCGCCAAGGTAACGAAGGAGCCGGTAGCGTATGTCATCAACTCGCATTATCACGGCGAGCATACGTTCGGCAACTCAGCGTTTGCAGGTGTGCCGCTGGTCATGCACTCGCTGGCGGGCAAGGCCCTGCTCAATTCCCCCGGTCAGCGGGAGCGCAAGCGGTGGCAGAAAAAACATCCGGGGAAATCCATCAAGGCACAGGAACCCAACCTGACGTTTGAGGACGAGTTGGGCCTCAAGCTTGGCAACTATTATCTGCGACTGATTCACTCTCCGGCATCGCACACCTCCGGCGACCTGTATATTTATATCGCCTCGTATCGTGTGATCATCACCGGCGGTTTGGTCTATGCCAAACAGATTCCGGATTTAAGGGAAGCGCGAATCTCGAACTGGATCGATGAATTGCAGAAGATGGAAAACCTCGATGCCGAGATCATCATCCCCGGCAACGGCCCAGTGGGTAACAAACCGCGTGTGACGCTGATGAAGCATTATCTGATGAACGTCCGCACGTTTGTTAAAGACGCTCTGTATGACGGTGGCTCACTGCCGGATATCCAGAAAAAAGTCCGGGCCAAATTGCAGAAAAAATTCAGCGACTGGGCGGGTCAGGATCGCATTAATCAGAACGTCGAACGCGCCTTCTTCGAGTATGTGGAGAATTAGGCGAATAGATTGGTGATGAAAATAAAAACCCCCCGTGCAATAGAGCGCGTGGGGTTTTACGTTTTACAAAAATTGTTTTTATCAGGCCTTTATCATTCCCACCGGCGGGCTAATACTCCACGCCTTTTTTATCCCAGTACTGGCGCAGGTTGGAGTCGGCATCCAGGATCGAGTCGAGGTACGCGCCGCCGCCCGGAATCATCGGGATGACATGGCCGTGGCTCTGGTCGTTGTAGGGGTATTTGACATCGAGTACATACGGTCCTTTGTGCGCCAACATGCGTTTGAGTGCAGGCTCGACTTCTTCCGGTTTGGTGATGGTCTCACCGGCGACACCAAACGCCGCCGCGATTTCTGCAAAGTTGGCATCCCCAATGTAAGTGTGCCCGCGCAGGGAATCGTAGAATCGATCCTCCCACTGCGCCACCATGCCGAGGTGAGCGTTGTTGAGGACGATACTTTTAACGGGAATGTTCTCGATCTTCAAGGTCTGCAACTCCTGAATGTTCATCAGGAAGCAACCATCGCCATCAATGTTTATAACCTGCCGGTCCGGATGCGCCACCTGCGCGCCCATCGCCGCCGGTAGTCCGAAGCCCATCGTACCGAGTCCGGAACTCGACATGAAGGTGCGCGGTGTGTGGAAACGCCAGAACTGCGCCGTCCACATTTGATGCTGTCCTACGCCGACGCTGACGATAACATCATCGTTGGCCAGCCGCTGGGCTTCGGTGATGACGTGCTGGGGCACGATGGATTTCTCATTCAGTTCGTAGGCCAGCGGGAATTCTTCTTTCCAGCCCTGCAATTGCTCGATCCAGTCGCCGATGCCTTCCTTGTGTTCCGCCTGATCGCACATCATTTTGAGCGCGAGTTTGACATCGCCCTGAATCGGCACATCAATGGCCACGTTCTTGTTGATCTCGGACGGATCGATATCGACATGGATGTAACGTGCGTTCGGGCAGAATTCCGCCAGCTTGCCAGTGACGCGGTCATCGAAACGCACACCGAGCGCGATGATGAGGTCCGCATGGTTGATCGCGATGTTGGCATAAACCGCACCGTGCATGCCCAGCATGTGCAAACTGAGCGGGTCCTCCATCGGGAAACTGCCCAGGCCCATGACCGTGTTGGTGATCGGCAAACCGGTGATCTCAATAAATTTTCGCAACTCGTCCGAGGCTTCGCCTGAGATGATTCCGCCGCCAGCATAAATGATAGGTCGTTTGGCTTCGCGGATGGCGTGCATCGCTTTTTTGACCTGTTGCGGTGACGGTTTGTAATTCGGTTTGTAGCCCGGCAGGTTGAGCGAAACCTTGAAGTTCGGGATCGTCTCCTGCTGTTGCAAATTTTTCGGGATATCGACCAACACCGGTCCGGGCCGACCCGTAGTCGCAATGTGGACCGCCTCTTGAATGATGCTCGGAATATCATTGATATTGTTGACCAGGTAGCTGTGCTTGACCATCGGAAACGTGCCGCCGACCACGTCGCATTCCTGAAACGCATCGGTGCCGAGAACGGGAGCCGGGACCTGCCCGGTGATCGCCAGCAGGGGGATGGAGTCCATTTTGGAATCCATGATTCCTGTGAGCAGGTTGGTGGCCCCCGGTCCACTGGTGGCCATGCAAACGCCGACCCGCCCGGTGGTGCGCGCATAGCCGGCCGCGGCAAAGGCGGCACCTTGTTCGTGGCGCGGCAGAATGTGCCGGATTTTTTTGCTGAGCGTCAGTGCCTGATGGATTTCCATGGAAGCCCCACCCGGATAACCAAAGATCACTTCCACACCCTCGTTTTCGAGGGACTTGACGATGATGTCCCGGCCTTTCATGGGCAATCCTGCCGATTGTTTGCCTTTGCCTTTATCTATGTCGATGATTTTATTTGAGGTTGTTTTTCGGCTGGCCATGATGAACGCGTCTCGTTTGTGGGGGCCTCTTGATAATATTTTGCAAAGGAGCCTGCCTCGTGGTTTCGGGAGTCAGGTGAAGGCAAAAAATCGGGGTAAAACGTATAGAGGTCCGTTAGTTTAAAAGATTGATTAATCTATGAAAATATCCCAATTACAATGGGATGTCAATATTTCACAGGCTCCGGGAGAACAAGATATTTGTACAACTCAACAAGTAAAGGCGAGGTTTCCAGCAAAATTCATAGTCTGTGGATAAGCCGAGTTTAATCCCTCCCCTTGCAAGGGGAGGGTATGGGAGGGGTCATGAATATAACCTCCCCTGTATCCCCTCCTTTTAAAGGAGGGGAATAAAACAGAAAGTCAACATTTTGCACAAAGCTCTCGGGCCGGGCAGGTTCAGGTCTCTTGTTTCTTTGCAATCTCGCAGGCCTTTAGCAGTAATCCTTCTCGCAAAGCGTACTCGCTGACGGTGAGGCTTTCGCAGGCGAACGCCCGCATGGTTTCCAAAGCCAGCGTGGCTCCGGCAACGATGAGATCCTCCCGCCCTTGTTCCAGAGGCTTGAGCTGTAGCCGCTCGGCAAGAGTCATGGCTTTCAATTCCTCCAATAACTTTTCTACCCGGTTAAAAGGCAGGGTCGATCCATGAATTTTATTTTCATCGTAAGGGAAGATATTCAGGTGCAAGGCGGCGAGAGTGGTGACGGTTCCTGCCGTTCCGATCAGCGTTGCAAAAACAGGATTGCCCAGTTCCTGCCGGACCTTGCTCAACTCCTCGGCTAAAAATGCGGACAGGGCCTGATGTTCTGTCGGGTCTGCCGGATGGCGAGTGATGAACCGTTCGGTGAGCCGCACCACGCCGAGTTGTGTGCCGACGGAGGCCAGCACCTGCCGACCTTGAGACAGGATGTATTCCGTACTGCCGCCGCCAATGTCGAAGGTGATGAAGGGCGCGTTGCCGGGAGACAGTTTCCATAAAATGCCGTCGAGGGTCAGTTCAGCTTCTTCCTGCCACGGCAGGATGTGGAGCTTGAGCCCGGTGTCAGATTTGACCCGCTCGACAAACACCTCGCGGTTGCTGGCATCGCGCACCGCGCTGGTGGCGGCAGAATAAATAAAGACATCGCCGTACTCTGTGCAGATTCGGCGAAACTCGTTCAGTGTGTCGAGGGCCAGTTGCATGCGATGTTCGAGCAGGCGCCGCTCCGTATGCAGACCTTCCCCTAATCGGATGATGCGTCTCTCTTCTCTGAGGACGCGCAAGGGGGAGCCTTCTTCCTGCTCGCCGATCAGCAAGCGGATCGTGTTCGATCCAAGGTCAATGGAGGCAAATCGTTTCATGAGGTTGGCATCATATCGGGATCAGGCGGTCGCTGTCCATGGTGAGCAAAAGATAAAAGCCGATGCAGATGAACAGGAAGCAGGGCCCCCAAGTGGCCAGCACCGGGTGGAAGGTTCCGCCGTGTCCCAGGGAAATGCCCATGGCATAGATGAACGAAAAGACGAAGCCTATCGACAGGCTGACGGAAACGCAAAACAGGATGCCACCGTTTCGGCTGGAGCGGATCGAAAGCGGTATTCCGATGAGAGCCATCACCACCGCGATAAAGGGGTACGATAGTTTTTGATGCAGGTCGACCCAGTTCTGGTGTGTGTCCAGCCCTTCAGTCTCGTGCGCTTTGATGGTCCGGTACATTTCGCGCAAACTCATCTCCTCCGGACGTTTCTGGATTTTCTGGAAATCTTTAGGCGACTCAAGTACAGGGAAGTTTTCCTTCTCAAAAAAATCTGTTTTCTTCAAACTTTCTTTGGTGAAGTAACGGATCGATCCGTTCATGAATTCCCATTGCTTCCCGTTCCACAATACCCGCTCAGCATCTACCCGGCGGCGCATGAACAATTCCTCCTCGTCGTAATAGAGAAGACTCACGCCTCGCATTAAAGCTTTGTCGGGATCATAAAAACTGATGTTCCAGATGGACCCGTTACTGGAACGGAGCCAGATGTTGTCGCGTTGCAGTTGGCTTTGCGATTCCATGCCCCGCACCTTGACGTAATAGATGTAGTTCATCCGCTCACTGGTGATGGGGGCGACGAATTCGTTGAGCAGAACCACGAAAAACGCGATCACAATGGAACAACTCAGTATGGGGAATGTGATCCCGGTGACACCGATGCCGCAGGCTTTCATGGCAGTGAACTCGTTGTGGCGGGCCAGGGTGGCCAGGGTGACCACCGTGGCGAGCAGGACCGCTTGCGGTGCCATGAAAAAAAACACGAATGGAATTTTATAAAGATAATAGAAGAATAAAAAAGACATCGGTGCGTCGCGGGAAACGAATTCATCAATTCTCTCGAAACAGTCGATGATGAGAAACATACTGATCAACGCGCCCAGTGTGAGTCCGTAGGTTTGCAGGAACTGTTTCAGTACATAGCGTTTTAATATCATGCAAGATCACCCGCAGTTTGAAGCGTCGGCAGGGCATCTTCCAGCGCAAGTTTTAATCCTGCCAGTTCCTCCCGTCGGTCAAGGGAATGCTTGACGTTGGAGAGAGTGATGGAGATGCCGGACTCGTAACGTGAATTACCTTTCACCATTTTTTGATAGGCAAAAGTACCGATAGCCTTGAGCCCTCGTTGAATCGCCATGAGATCAAATCCGATTGCAAACGCAGTGCGATCTATCGGGAGTTTTCCCAGTGCTTCTTTCTTTTGCAGGAATCGGTTGATTTTTTCCTGCACCAATTTTTCCGGCAAGGGGCAGTAAGCGTCACGTAGTAGTGATACCAGATCGTATTGCGGCGGACCCAGTCGGGCGTCCTGAAAATCGATCATCACCAGTTCGTCGCCACGCACCATCAGGTTTCTGCTGTGGAAATCGCGATGACAGTAGCACGGTTCAATGGCCGCAAGCCGGGTGCACAGAGTGGTCATCTCTTCGCGCAATTTCCGGTGAAGGGTGGTTGGCGGTGTGCGCTCGAGGAATCCGCCCGCATAATGTTCCAGCATGAAATCAAATTCCCACATCAGTTTGGCGACATCGAATCTGCGTTCAAAGGCCGGCGTTTTTGGAGCTGTGGCGCGGCTTTGCAGGGTCGCCAGCAAATCGACGGCCCGGTCAATCCACAACACGGTGTGATCCGATCCGGTTTCTTTTATACATTCTTCAAGAGTGAGATCGCCCAGGTCTTCCAGAATCAAGATGCCATCCTCCGGCGAATAATCGTAGACTTTCGGCACGGGAAGCTTGAGCTCTGCAAGATACGCCTGAATGAGGAGCCAGTCCATTTCGCCTTCCTGCGGCTGATCCAATTGCATGGCCATGAGAGAGTGCAGGCCCTGATTTTCTATGGGGCCATCGAGAGTCAATCGGAAATAGCGGCGGTTGGAGGCATCGCCTGACAGCGGTTGGATTTCAACCTTGCCGGGGCGGGCCACCCCTTGCTCAGTCAATCGTTTTTTTAAGTCATCGGGTGAAAGGCGCATCAATTCAATCTGGGACAAAGAGGAGCTCATGAAAATCCGGCAGGGTGGTCAGGGGCGGGCAAGAGTTGCCGCATTCTTGTAAAACCTTATTCTACTCCCTCCTAACCAGTGGGGCAACCACCTCGCGGTGGGGCGGCGGACCTTGCGGTCGGCTAACAGAAACAACACCGCACTGTCATTCTGAGGACCAGCGGGACGAAGAATCTCGCCTTTGCTTTTGATTTTTGGGGTTGCGCTTTGCTCTCCATTTTAAAGGAGGTTGGGGGGATTTAAAAAGTTCAGAGGAACCTGGTGATGGATTTTTAAACAACGGGTTCGGCTACCACAAGGGTTACAAATCATCCTACTTCGCGTCCCTCTTTAAAAGAGGGAATATCAAAACGCATCGAGAATATTTCCAGTTGGCCCTCCGCAAGGAGCGATTGGAATTGTGCGGGAGGGTATCTCGTGCTAGAGTTTTCCTTTCATTTTTTTCTCAATCTAGGAGAAGGATTCATGCCGAAACCTGCTTATCACATATTTGTTTGCAACAACACCCGTCCGCCGGGGCATCCGCGCGGTTCCTGTGGTGAGAACAACGCCATGGCTGTTCTGGAAAAGTTTGGAATGGAAATCGAAAAGCGCATGCTGTTTGGCAAGGCACTTTTGTCCAACACTGGCTGTATGGGACCCTGTTCTAACGGTCCGGTGGTGGTGGTCTATCCCGATGGTGTCTGGTACAAGAGCGTTCAACCGGACGACGTTGATGAAATCCTCGAATCGCACATCGTCAATGGTAAGAAAGTGGAGCGGTTGGAAATTCCTGACGAGATGTGGGGCTGAAATAATACTGACGTCAGGAGGAGGTAGCAGGGTCTGGAGACTCTTCCGTTGGGGATAAGGTCGCTTCTGCGTCGTCAATGGCAAGGCTGTCTCTAAGTTGTGTCCAAAGAATCTTCCGGCCCAGGTCTGATTGGCTCGAGTACGCAAATATTTTTTGAGTTCCTTTCGGATCAAATGCCGCCTTGATTTTTTTCAACTGCCGCGCTGTTTCTCCCTGTTTGAGTTTGTCCGCTTTGGTGGCGACCAGCAAGTAGGGAATGCGGTAGTGGGTCAGCCATTCCTGCATTTGCAGGTCGAGGTCTGTTGGGTTGCGGCGGATGTCAAGAATCAGGACCACCAGACGTAGCGGTTTGCGCCCGGTCAGGTAACGTTCGATCATCACACCCCATTTGCGCCGAACGGGTGCCGGGGCTTTGGCGAAACCGTAGCCGGGCAGATCGGTGAATATCCATCGGTTGTTGATATTGAAAAAATTGATCTCCTGTGTTTTGCCCGGAGTCGAGCTGGTCTTCACCAGTTTTTTTCGGTTGAGCAGGGAATTGAGGAGCGAGGATTTGCCGACGTTGGAACGACCGGCGAAGGCCACTTCTGGAAACTCGGTGTCCGGGTATTGTTTGGGTTCCACGGCCCCGGTGATAAATTCTGCGCGTTGGATTTTCATGTTTTAAACGGATTGATGACAAGCCCCGATAACAGTTTGGGGTAGAAGTAGGTCGCTTTTTGCGGCAGGCGGATGCCCTTCTCCGCCATTTGCCGAACCTGCCTGATCGGCGTGGCGTTCATGAAAAAAACCATATCATACTTTCCTCGGTCAACCTCCTGCCGGGCTTCCTCTGCACGCACGTTGTAGTGAAGGTAGCCTTGGCCTTCCGGTGTGCGGGTATTGATTTTAAGCAGGTGCTTCAATATCAGTGTGTGCAATTGATAGACACCCAGGTTCAGCAGGTCCTCCGGCTCGTCATCTTCACGAAACGGATCGGCGAGAGCCGGGTCTTTGAGACAAAGTATCGAAGCCTCCCCCCCGCCAAAATAAATGCAAAAAGCAATTGCCTTTTCGCCAGCCTTATTGAGGGTGTTTAGCAGGGTCGGGACTTCTGTGTTCTTGGGTTGAGGCGTGACCTCGAAAAATTCCTGAACATGACTTTCAAATTTCTGCCGATCCCAGCGGTCAGGTAGTTTGACCTGCCGGTGGATCGGGTAAATAGCGAGGCTGTCTGCGTCGAGGTTGGTGAGGAACATCAGTATCCAGGCTGAATCCGGTACTTCCTGCCCATGCTCCTGAAAATAACCGAGTGCTGTTTCGTAGCGGTGATGACCGTCGGCGATGGTCACTTTTTTATCGGCGAGTTGGTCGGATAAAAATGTGAGGGTGTCTTCCTCGGTGATGCGCCACAATCGGTTGCGGACACCATCTTCGGTCACCTCGCTAATGGGTTCGGTTTGCATGAACGATTGCAAACGGGCATCGATTTGTTTTGACGGGTCTGAAAAAAGTCCGAACACGGGGCTGAAGTTGGCTTGGCAGGCCTGGATCAGTTGCGCTCTGTCTTTTCTTGCTTTTGCCAGAGTGAATTCGTGTGGGCAGATATTGCCGCGACTGAATTCTTCGAGTTTGACCCGCGCAAAAAAACCGACCCGTGTGATCGTCTGCCCTTCAAATGCGTACTCCTGACTGTAAACGTAAAACGCTGGCGATGGGTCTTGCAATAGCACCGATTCTTTACGCCAGGTTTGAAAATCCTGAGCGGACCGGGTGTAGCGGTTGTCGTTTTCGGTGTCTTCGGGAAATTGTTTTCCAAGAATGAGGCGAACCACGTTGAACGGATGGCGGGCGTACAGTGTGTCCTGCAATTCAGTGCGGATCACATCGTACGGTGGGGCAATAACCTGACCGATCTCCCCGGTTTTGTCCTGATTGAAAAGAAGCCCTGAAAATGGTACGACATCAACCATGTTTTTCCCAATGAAAATAGACAATCAAAAGTTGCATCCAACCGACAATCCGTTATCCTTTGTCCTTGATGACGTTCCTGAATCAGAGGCACTCCAAAAGTCACTATACACCCTCATGATTTTTTGAGCAAAGTATTGAATCTTTTCAAACGGTAGCCCTTTCTGTGCGCATAATTATTCTGCAGTCGCTGGTTTTTCTCTCGTCATTCCTGATTTTTCAGATCGAGTTGATTCTGGGGAAAACGATCCTTCCCGGATTTGGTGGTGGGTACATGGTGTGGGGTATCACCATTGTATTCTACCAGGCACTGCTGTTCATCGGCTACAGCTACGTCCATGTGATGAATGGAAGTCTGCTGTTCGCGCGGTTCCGCAAGGTACACACCTGTCTGGTGGCACTGTCGTTACTGTTTTTGCCGGTCAATGTGGACCGCTTGTCTGAGCCCACTTACCAGTGGCCGATGGTTGGGGAGATTGTTTATCTGCTGGCACTCACCATCGGCACGCTCTTTTTTGTTTTATCGACGTTGTCTGTATACCTGCAGGTGCACCTGTCGGATTCCCATCTGGAGGCACGAAAGAACCCGTATGTGCTTTTTGCCGGTTCCAATCTGGGAGCGTTCACAGCCTTGCTGAGTTACCCTTTTTTATGGGAGCCTTATTTTGATTTGTCGGAGCAGATGCGTTTCTGGGAGTGGGGTTATGCGGGGGTCGTGGTGCTCTTTGTTGCGGTCCAGTTGCTTGTTTCGATCAGGAAGCAGGACAAACCCTCCGGGATATCACTGCCCTCGGTGCCACGAAGCAAGCTTTTAAAATGGTTGCTTTTGAGTGCGGCACCCTCCGCATTTTTTCTGGCGATCACCAATGAATTGACCTTGAACATTGCGCCGGTTCCGCTGTTGTGGATTCTCCCTCTTGCCGTTTACCTGCTCACGCTGGTCCTCAGTTTCAAGGAACGGCCCTATTGTCCGAAATGGTTTCTGAAATACATTCACGGGTTCATTGCGCTCGGGGTTGTCCTTTTTTTCTTCAACCTGCTGGGCCAGTCTTTGTCAAAATTAGGGCAGGTGGCCCTCAAGGGTTGGTTCCCGAATGCTTCAACCCTGGAAAGCTTTCCAATACTTTTTAAGGTTTCTGAGCCCTTGTGGTTGCTGTTCTTTTGTTTTGTTTTTTGTCTCACCTGTCATTACCGTTTAAATGAAGCCAGACCGGAGGACTCCGGAGAGTTGACTGCCTATTACCTGGTGTTGTCTGCCGGAGGTTTTGTGGGTGGTTTCATGGTGAACTGGGTGGCACCCTGGGTTTTCAATCTCACTTTGGAAATGCTCATTTCTTTTGCACTTGGAATCTGGGGACTGGCACTGGGTCAAAAAGAATCCTCGACTGAAAAACAGCCTTTCGCATTTCAGTTCCTGGTTATTTTCGGCATGACCTTGGGATGGCCTCTGTTGCGCCAATTCGTTCCAGCAGAGGCACGCTTTCTGGTTGATCTTTGCGCCGGGTTTGCCGTCCTTGCAATATTGATTCATGTGGGAGCATTGCTGAAGCGGTATGCCTGGGTGCTGACCGGACTGGTGTTGTGGGTGGTATTTCTCGACACAAACATTATCCAGAAACAACAGGTGTTCAAGGCACGCAATCACTATGGGGTCCACATGGTTCAGGAGAATCGTGCCTATCGCCTGATGAACCATGGGACCACTTTGCATGGTGCCCAGATACTGGATCCATCAAGTAAGCACATTCCCCTGACCTATTACCATCCGGGTTCACCGATAGGAGATGTTCTAAACAAGCGTTCTCTATCAATGCAGAGGGTTGCCTTGATGGGGTTGGGTGCCGGATCGCTTGCCGCGTATGCGCGGGAGGGTGAGGAATGGGATTACTTTGAAATTGATCCGGTGGTGGGCCATATCGCGCAGAATTATTTCACATTCCTTAAGGATTGTCGGGGACAGGTGAACATCATATATGGAGATGCCCGCGTGTCCCTGCGCAAACAGCCGGATAATATTTATGATGCGATTGTCTTGGATGTGTTCAGCAGTGACGCGATTCCTGTGCACCTGCTTACGGTTGAGGCACTGCGCGAATACGACCGGGCGTTGAAACCGGGCGGGGTGATTATTTTTCACCTGTCGAACAAGTTTTTGAATCTTCTGCCCGTCATTTCCGTGCTTGGCGAGGAACTGGGTTGGAATTTCAGTTTTAAAGTAAGCAAAGAAAACTTTCATCCCATAAAACTTGCCAGCCTTTGGGCAGTACTGACTAAAGACCCGGAATCACATCGTATTTTGCTGGACGACCAGAAGTGGCGGACCGGAAAGTTTAATGATAAAGTCCGGCCCTGGACGGATCAGTATTCCAGTATCTGGCCTCTCTTTTACCGATAGCCACTCAAAGGCTACAGGTAATCGCACTCACACAATTCCCGGATATAATTTACCAGCGCATGAATGGTGTCGTCGTTCAACGTGTGTCCCCAGCGCGGCATACAGGGTGCGCGACCCCCGGCAAGCCCACCGAATTTGATGACATGGAACAATTGCTCGTCACTGCGAGTTTCGAGATACTCAGCCTTGGTGTGGTCGCGCGGAGGCACCGCAGTGTGCGGCGCGTTGATGCCGTTGCCTTTGCCCTTGATGCCGTGGCACTGGGCGCAATACCATTGATAGGTTTCGCGTGTCCCGGTGGTGACCGGGTGCGTCTTCACCCTGGGAGGAGAGGGCGAAGCATCTTGCGTAACAGGTTGTGGTGCCGAAATTTCCGGAGCCTCACTTGCCTTCGGGTTGGTCTTGCTTTCTCCGCAGGCGGAACACAACACCACAAGCAACAGGACCAAGGAAATCATCATCCAATTTTTTAAGACTTCAACCCTTCTCATATTTATTGACCCTCGCTTTGTTTATGCCACACGACGTAACGGGTCAAGGCCTGTAGTTCTTCTTCATTGAATTCAAATAGAGGCATGCGTCCACGCTTTTCAAACTTTTTTGGGTTTTTCAACCATCGGTAGACCCAGTCTGCTTTTAGACGATCCCCTGCGCTCAGTAACGATGGGCCAGACACGCCGCCACGCGGCTGATAGGCAAGGTTCACCGATTGGTGACAGGCGATGCATCCGTATTCCCGCTCGAACAGGATTTTATATTTAAAGCGTTTGCCTTTGCTGAGCGGTTCGTTCAATTCAGCAGAAGGCGCGTCCTCCAAACCTTCCATCCTGAGTTGCATGAGATGTCCGGTCACGGCCTCGGCCTTACCCAAATCAAGTTTCGGATGAGGTGTGGCGAGGGTCGGTTCTCCCTTTAAAAAACCCGTGTCGGTGATGAACCCGGACAAGCGGATCACCACGGGCTCCTGCAACCAACGGGTGAGCCAGTCCGCCTGAAACTTGTCGCCGGCAAAAAAAAGGTCGGGTCCCTTGCGCGAGTCGAGCGGTGCCTCCGGGTTCAAGCGGTGGCATTCGGCGCAACCATTTTTTTTAAGCAAGGAAACATCGGGCGTGGCATGCGCTGGCATCACAAAGCTTAGCCAAAGGACGGTCACCATCAGACGGGCAATTTGCCAGCCGACCCCAGCCGAAGACAGAATCATCGGGCGAGGCATCCTATTCAAAATCATAGGGGCTTCCTCCCTGCGGCAAGTGCGTTTCAAATCGATGCGTATCTTTATTGTAGTAAAAATCTTCCGGGCGAGAAGGCTCTCCGTATTTTCTCTTTTTCAATTCATGCAGGCGGTCGTAGGGAAAAGATTTTCGTCCCAACAGAGTGTCCAGATTCTTTTCCTTCAGGTCAAGGTAGCGGCTCACCTCGTAAGCTTTGGAAGGATGGAGTAGACGTTGGGCTTCCTCAAGATTCAACGCGCGCGCCGGTTTTGGAAAGACCGTTTGCAAGGGGATGCCGTCTTTGGCCAGGCTCTGACTGAGCTGGAAATTGTCCGGAAGCGTCCCGTCTTCTTTCCATTTTCGAAAAAACTCAGCACCTTTATCCACCGCTTGCAAATAATCTGCGCCCAGTCCGACGGCTTCCGGGTTGCCATGGCAGGCCTCGCAGGTTCTTGCTGTCGGGCGGATAGTGTGGGGAGCATGTGGTGTCAACACCAAAGCAGGTTGACCGTCGGCGTTGGCGGGCACTCTTGCACTGGAAGGCGGACTGTCGTCTGAGGGTGCAGGGTCGCTGACAAAATACTGATGTCTCGGTTTTAACACAGTGACTTTGCCGCGCTTGTTTTTTCCCAGAATCATTTTAGACCAGTCGGAACGCGCCAGCAGATTGATCCATACGTCAGGCGACCATTCTCCCGTAAGCCCATCACGGTTTCCTTTTACTGTGGGCCAGAGCAGAGACCGGGTCGCGTCGCTTTGCGGGTTGCCCTCCCTGGACTGCTTCAGATGATTCAGTACCGGGTCGAAAAAATTCCAAGGGTTCCATTTGGCCGGATTAAAATCTTTTTCTTTAATCGCATGCAGGCCCCACTCACTGGCGGACCAGCGCGCATGGCAGGCATGGCATTCCACTTTTTCCAGATGTTGTCCTACCCGGTGCGCGACAGGTTGCGAGGCCATTTCCTTTAACAGAGGTATCTTTTGCCGTTTGCCGGTGACTTTTGAGACCAGTTCCCATTTGTTTTTCCGGATGAACACATGCGGCAAAGGGTGGCCCGCCTCGGTGATGAGGATGGTTTCGTTGCCTCTTAGCTTGCGCGTGAGGTTGGGGTTGAGCTTCGCCCATTTTACCAGTTGACTGTCTGCTGGATTGGATGGCGCAAGCTTTCTGCCGGTCGGTCCTTTGTCTGGTGTGCCGTGGCAATCTTCACAACGGATGGTCACCGTATCGTGCAGGCTTTCCCTGGGGCTCGTGCCCGTCTGGGATTTCATTTCCTTCGCAGAATGACAATCGATGCAATGCATGCCGCGCTCCCGGTGAATGTCCGGCACGAGAAATTCATAGTGTCTGCCGTGGAGTACAGGGTCATCGCCCGTTGTTCGTTGATGCGAATCGCGAGACCGCGCGGGTAGGGCAAACAGACCTTCGAATTCATTGCCGACGCCGTTGTTCTGATGACAATGTTCGCATTGCACACTGGGCACCGCCACGGTGAACTGGTGGACTACCGGATACGCACGCTTTTTTTCTATGGAATTTTCAGCTTCCTTACGAAGGAAGCGGGTCCTTATTTCCTGACGGCCTTTGATCGAGCGTTGCACGGCGCGATCCCGCGTCAGGGTTGTGCCATCGTTGGTGTAGATCATGTGGCAGGCCGCGCATCCGGTCGCGCGGAAATCCCCGGCTCGTCTGGGTGCCTCGGACCCCAGGTGACAACGCAAACATTTTTTATCGAGAAACTCCTGCACCTGATCGTGGATGAGGGTCGCGGGGGCTTCCTGT
Organism: Nitrospinaceae bacterium; assembly: GCA_029261535.1. Taxonomy (GTDB): domain Bacteria; phylum Nitrospinota; class Nitrospinia; order Nitrospinales; family Nitrospinaceae; genus Nitronauta. The sequence continues at coordinate 15,543 of JAJDBF010000020.1, forward strand.
TCTTCTGTCTCTTCCGTTGGTTTTTCCTGAACGCTGTTTTCAGAGCCGGTTTTTTTTTCTTCTGGTTTTTCTTTTAAATTTTCTTTCAAGGATGCGTGACCCCAAGCGTGCCGGGTTTGGTCGATGATTCCGCTGGCGGTTGCCATGAGTGATTGTTCCATCCAGGCGACTTGATCCGCGTGACATTTTCCGCAATAACGAGCGGCGTGTTCCGGAGCCGAGGGGTTGACCGCCATGTTTTTGTGGGCGCGCAATCGGTTACGCGTACCGGCATTGCCGCCGTGGCAGTCGGTGCATTCGAGTTTGTGCCGTTGGCTGATTTCTTCAATGCCGTGATGGCAGAACTGGCAACCTTCATCCCGGTTGTCTACCCGGATTTTACCGAAGACATCTTCAATGGAAAAATTGGAGTCCTGATAGAATCGCAAAACAGATTCATCGGAGTCCTGGTAGCTATTGAAGCGGATGCCGTCGATGGTGACACCGGGTTCCAGCGCATCCCTGGCATCTTCGCGATACCCGCGTATCAGAAAAAAAGGATCGCGAATGTCACCGGCTTCCAGAATCTGACGCGGTGGGGCCGGCGGCACCTCAACACTTTTCTTGAGGAAACGTTGTTCCAGTGGAAAGTTTGTCGCAGGTTCAGCATTGGTGGCATCGGGAGTCGCTTGCCGGTCCGGGTCCGGTACAGTTTCTTCACTGAAGTCAGGCGGAGTATTAGAAGGGGAGCCTCTCGAACCGGAGAAATCATGGTCGAACAGGGAGCCGCCGTTAAAATCCTGAGCCTGCAATCCTGAAAAAGAAAACAGAAGGATTAACAGCAGACAGAAAAAAATCCATCCTCTTCTTGAAATCATCGCGCCTCTCCAGCATTTTTTAGTCGGACCCGGTGTTTGTTGCTGGTCGCCAAGCGGTAACTCTGTTCGATGTTTTTATAAATCGGATCATCCTCCCTGCGATGACACGGCAGACAGTTGCCGACTTTAAGAATACGGTTCAGTTCTTTCTGATTAAAGGCGCGGGTGCCGGGCTGGTGGCTTCCTGCAACCGTTTGCCCTTGCACGGTGCCGCCGGGTAGAGGCGATCTTTCTCCCAGTGTACCGTAAATATTGCCCTGCATCACTGGAGTTGCCTTGTCTCTTTTGCCGGAAGACTTGCGTCCCATTTTAAGATCGGAATGACCGAGGCCTAATGTTTCTGGCGACAAGTGGCAGGAGGCGCAGGACCGGACTTTGGCGCCGACCGAATGCGGGTGCGTGGCGTTTCGTGTGTTCGCTCCCGAATATCCTTTCGGGTTGGTGAATACAAACTTGCGGTATTGGGCCGGGGCATCGCCATCAATGCTGATGATTGGAAGCGCATTGCCTTTGAGGTCGAACACAGTCAACGTGTTCAGTGGCATCGCATGCGCTGGTCGGACTTTGGCATCGGGGCCGACCAGTAGCGTCGGTTGCCTGAATTCTTTTTCAGCCTGGTAACGGCTCCACGGGGTGGCACTATTTTGCGGATTGAAAGTCAAATGACAACCTGTGCATTGCGCCACCCAGGAGGAGTGGCAGGCATTGCACGCCAGCTTTTCATTGTGCTGTGAAATTAAATGAGACACCCCGTCTTTTATCAGGGGCACCTGCCAGGATTGTCCACTGCGTTTGGAAAAAACTGTGATATTACCATCCTGCATTTTCACGTTAGACAATTTGCGTCCGCGCCGCGATACAACGGTCGAGTCACCGATGTTAACCGGGCTGTTGAGGTAGTGACGATTTTCCCGCAGGACGCGCAGGTCAGCGGCCGTCACCTGTTCTATTTGAGGATGACGGTCGATCGTTCCGTGGCAGGTGTCGCAGGCGATTTCGACGGCATCATACTGACGTGAATAAAGAGAGCCGTCTCCCATGACATCAAACGAGCTGTGGCAGTCGATACATTCGATACCCGCGCGGGTGTGCACATCCTGAACAGGATGTTCCGCCCTCAAGGATGACAATGATTTCATGAGCGTGCCGGATATGTTCGCCTTGATCGGACTCTGTGACTTGTGGCATTGCGTGCAAGTGGTCTGCTCCGGCAGGGCGGTCAGGCGATGCTGGCGCATGTGTCCGGTTTCATGTTTCGCAATCGTTGGGTCCATGCCTTCGTAGGTGCCTTCTTTGGAATAGGAAACGTGGCAAGCCGCGCAACCCTGCGACCGGTACTCGCCATCAGCAGGTTTGCCATCAAGGTGACACTGAAAACAGGTTGATCGCAATACGCCGTCTGCCGGATGATGCGAAATTTTTTCCGTACCGGTGGCGCGTCCTGTTTTCGTTTCCTGTTTGCGGTCTTTCGAAAGAAAAAAGGGGAGAGGTTCCAACTCGGGTTTGGATGGCGCAGAAAAATCCCCTTGCGTGTTTGTATGCGCGGGAACCCGTGAAACTCCGTACAAAGCTTCCGGTTGAGATTGCGCCGCCCACTGGTACCGCAAGCCTGCGATCATTCCCGAAAGTGTTCCCATCATGGACCGACGCACGCGGTGCACGTGGTTTCTGCTGGCATCGGCGTGCCCGGCATGACAACCTACCTGTCCGCAACTGAGATGCACCACCGACAAGGCCGATGGATTGCGTCTGCCGGTTCCGGCGGAGGCATCGAAGATCAGGCTGGCATGTGCTGAGGTTTTATCAAGGGAAGCGGCATCACCACCGTGGCACACAGTGCAACCGAAAGTCGCCGGATGCGAAGCACTCATCGACTCAATGCCATCGTGGCAGGTGAGGCAGGATTCATTTTTGTTTCCTTTAATGTCACTCACCGCAAGTTCCTGATTGGCTCCGATGCGGGCGGTCACTTGCATGCGTTTGATCTGCGGTTGCTTTGTTATCCAGGATTGTTTTTCTTCAGCGGTGGAACTGGAGTCCGCTCGTAACTGGTGATATTGGCTTTGCCAGTATTGCCAGCCGGTGGTTTCCTGCGCTCCGCTCAGCCACGCCCCACCCAGTACGAGCCCCACACTCACTATAAAAATTCGAAGGTTCAACACAGGGTTTGCATCACCAAAGGTTGGGTGCCTGATGCGAAAATTCGCGTCAGACAAAGTGAAGAGATCATCCTAAATCGTGCTGGCCTCCAATGCAACCACCTAGCGGGTGCTCCGCGCACGGCGGGCTGACCTACCCTGTTCAAGAACCGCTATACGCGTTCTTGAATCCCGTTTGCCGTCGCGCCAGTGACCGCCTAGCACTCGAGTATGGCCAGGGACAGTGGTTGTAAATGAAAACTGTCTGTAGCTTGTTGTGGTTCTTCCGGGCTGAATGTGTCGATCAGTACATTCCAGGTGCAACCTTTTTTGGCAGTCGGCAATTGAAAGGACACGCCAAAATTATCAGACGCGTGAAACAGCAGGAGCAGAGAGCCGCTGTTTTGCTCCTGCTCGTTTCGGATCAGGGCACCTATCGTGTGTAGGGATTCGTCCGACCAGTCGTTGGCGTTTATTTCCCGTCCATCCGCGTGTAGCCAGGTCAGGTCTTTTTCCTTGTCAAAATCTTCTCCGCTGAAAAAATGTTTGCGGCAAAGTGTCGGGTGATTTTGCCTGAGCTGTGAGAGTTTCTGGATGAATTGCAAAAAGCCTTTCTGCTCTTTATCGAGGTCCCAATGATAATAGTTGATGTCATTGTCCTGACACCAGGCGTTGTTATTGCCCCACTGGGTTTTGCCCAACTCATCGCCTCCCAGCAACATGGGAGTGCCGAGGGAAACGAATAATGTGGTCATCAGATTGCGTTTCTGGCGTTGCCTTATTTCTTTGATTTCAGGATCGAGTGATGGGCCTTCCTCGCCGTGATTTTGGCTGAGGTTGTTGTCGGTGCCATCGCGGTTGTTTTCGCCATTGGCTTCATTGTGTTTGGTTTGGTAGCTGACCAGGTCTTGCAAGGTGAAACCATCGTGACAGGTGATGTAGCTCACCGTTGCTCTCGGTGAGCGTTGTTGGGGACCGAAGATGTCTTCGCTTCCTGCGAGTCGTCTTGCGAACAAACCAGATTGCAGATCGTCTCCGCGCCAGAACCGGCGCATTCCATTTCTGTACTGGTCGTTCCATTCAGAAAAATTTTTTGGAAAGTGCGCCAGTTGATAGCCATCGTCACCGAGGTCCCAGGGTTCGGCGATGAGTTTCACTTGAGACAGGATAGGATCGCTTTGCAAAGCTTCAAAAAATGGATGGGCGGAATCGAATCCTGTTGAAGTCCGACCGAGGACCGTTGCCAGATCAAAACGAAACCCGTCAACGTGCATGTCGTTTACCCAGAAGTGCAGACTGTCGAGTATCAACTGCCTCGCTACCGGGTGATCGATGTTCCACATATTGCCGCATCCGGTAAAATCGCGGTATCTCGATGGATCGTTTTCATCGAGACAGTAATAGGCTGGGTTGTCGAGGCCTCGGTAACTCAGCGTAGGGCCATGCACCGATCCTTCGGCACTGTGGTTGTAAACCACATCGAGGATGATTTCGAGTCCGGCCTGATGCAAAGCCTTTACCATGGATTTGAATTCGCGGGCCGGGTCCAGTGGGTGCGTTCGGGCGAATCGCCCATCCGGCGCAAAGGGCAGAAGCGTGTTGTAGCCCCAATAGTTGATGAGCCCATGTTGTCGGCAATGCCATTCGTCAAACGCCTGATGTACCGGTAGCAATTCGATAGTGGTGATGCCGAGGCTTTTCAAATGGTCGAGGACCGGCTGAGTTGTCAGGCCGAGGTAACTGCCGCGCAAAGGTTCGGCAACTTTTGGATGCCGCGCGGTGAGGCTTTTGACGTGAGTTTCGTAGATCAGGGTGCGTTCCCAGGGAATGCCGGGGGGATGGTCATCTTCCCAGTCAAAGGACGGGTCGGTGACCCGTGCCAGTGGCGCGACATCGGCATTGTCCTGCAAGTCCGGAGCATCTTGTTGATCCGGGTGGTGACCGTACAGGCGTTCATCCCAGATCGGTGCCCGTCCCAGAGCGCGGGCGTAGGGGTCGATCAAAATTTTATTTGGATTACAAAGCAGGCCCTTGGTCGGAATGTACGGGCCGTGGACTCGATAACCGTAGAGGCTTTCAGAGGTGGCAGAGGCAACCAGCACCGTCCACCAGCCGTTGCCCTCTGGTGCCAGAGGAATGCGCTTCGATTCAGTTTTGCAGGTGGGTGACTCAAACAGGCAAAGGTCTATTCCTGTGGCTGAGCTGGAATAGAGTGTGAAGCGAATTCCTCCGGGCTCTTGATGGGAACCCGGGGGAGATGCCGGTTTCAAGACCATGCTATTAGGTGGGGTACCGTGCGGTCAGTAAACCGGATTGTGAAAATAGTACAAGGCATCGTCTCCGGGGACGATGGTGTAGTCGGGCAAACTGGAGCAATGCTCATGCGCGATTTTCCAGGTCTTGCCCTTGTTGAGAAACCCGTAGGTGCAGACGCTGTGCTGGCGTTCATCAATGTGACCAGAAGTGGAAGTGACGCTGACCATTTCATCGACCAGAATAAACGCACTCGTGCCACCGATACCCTTGCTCAGTATCTTGCGTTCGATCACACACTTGAGACCTTTGAGGTCCGCCATCATGCCTTCGTAGTCCTTGATGCGCGAGTCGAGCATGATGCGCTTGTCATCGAACATGATGACCATGTCTTTTGTGTAAAACTGCGCGAGGTCTTTTGGGGCGGTGCACACTTTGGCATCGACATTGGACAATACCTCGGTCAGGGCATCGGTGTCCGCCGCAAGAACAGGTTGGGTGAATCCTATTATACAGAAGCTCAAGATGAGCCCGGTGATGATGTTTTGGGATTTCAACATGAAACCACTCCAAAGAGTTATTGTTAGCAAATGGCTGAAGGGAGTCTCTAATAATTGTTTTTGACCGCGAGCCCCCTTTGGTTTTAAAAGGGGAGCGAGTTACAGAAACAGAAAATATCGAATTATTTGAGGTCCTCTGAAAAGTTTTTTGCTCCAGCCTTCGTTTTGTCCTAGGGGAAACTCTGGTGATACTAGGGGAAATTCTGGAAATAAATCTGGACCTCTTCGCCTTCATTGGCCCAGCCAAAATGTCCGCTCCCGGCAAGAGTGGTGATGATGCCTTTAGTGTCCACCTTGCGAATGCGGTTGTTGCCCATATCTGTAATGTACATGTTGCCTTTGGAATCGAACGCCAGGCATGTAGGTGTTTTGAGCATGGCTTTGGTTGCCGGTCCGCCGTCACCGAAATATCCCTGGATGCCGAGTCGCCCGGCGACCGTTGAGATGGTTCCGTCTTTGGCAATTTTGCGGATGGCATGTGTTCCTGATTCGACAATGTGCAGTTCGCCTGAAGGAGACATCACCAGATCGTCGATGGATTTGATTCCGGCTTCAAGTGCGGGTCCGCCATCGCCGGTGTCAGCAAATTTATTGTTGCCCGCGATGGTGGTGATTCTGCCTTTTGGGTCGATCTTGCGGATGACATTGTTGGCCGCATCACCGACATAAATATTTCCCGCATCGTCCATTTCCAGTGTTCGCGGATCGCGGAAGGCGGCTTCTTTAGCGGGTCCGCCGTCACCGTGATAACCGGATTCCCCGGTACCGGCGATGGTGGTGAATCTGCCAGAAGTGTCAAAGCGTCGCAATTGATGGTTGATCCGATCAGCAATGATCAGGTTGCCCTTGCCGTCTGGCAGGATGTCTGAGAACTGGGTGATGGCAACGATATTTGATTTAGATGAAGCTCCTACATGCTCGCCGGTGGTGATCACCTTTTGATATTTTTTATCACCGGTGGACAGGGCGAGGTCGATATTGCCGCCCGGTGTGAATTTGCGAACGATGCTGACAAATCCGCTCGGACTCATGAAATAAATTTCGCCCTTTTTATTTTTTGCAAGATAGGTGGGATAAACCGAAGCTTCGAGAGCCGGGCCGCCATCGCCTATGTTGCCGCGACGACCGTTTCCAGCGATGGTGCTGATGATGCCGTCAGGTGAGATTTGCCGGATGCGAAAGTGTGCCTTGTCAGAAAAGATGACGTTGTCCTTGTCGTCGACCAGAATGCCGTGAGGAAAATTGAGCCGTGCGCCAGTGGCCGGTCCGCCGTCTCCGCCAAATAATTTGATGCCATCACCGGCAACGGTTTCCACCTTACTGCCCTGCGGGTCGATTCGGCGAATGCGGTAATGCGAGCGGTCGGCGATGATCAAGTTGTCGTTTTGATCGATGGCGATGGCAAACGGTTTTCTCAGATTGGTTTCCCTGGCCACTTCTGAATCTCCGTTGTATTCCTGCGTTCCCGTACCGGCGAATGTCCGAATCATGCCGAGGTTGTCGATCACCCGAATGCGGTTGTTGTAATTGTCCGCAATGTAGAGGTTGCCTTTGGAATCGAGTGCCACACCGGTGGGACCAGCGAAGCTTGCCCGGTAGGCAGGGCCGTTATCACCGATGAAATAAAACCCGCCGTCTCCACCGGCGGTGGTGATGATGCCATTAGGAGTCACTTTGCGAATGCGATTGTTGCCACGGTCAGCAATGTACAGGTTGTCCTTGGGGTCCATCGCCAGGCCAAACGGTTTGTCCAGAGTGGCTTTGAGAGCCGGGCCGTTGTCGCCGAAATACCCTTCATTGCCATTCCCGGCATAGGTGCTGATTTTTCCTTGGCTGTCTACCTTACGGATGCGATTGTTCGACCGGTCCGAAAGATAAAGATTGCCCTTGCTGTCCGTGACCACACCGGAGGGCAGGCTGATACTGGCTTTTGTCGCTGGACCGCCATCGCCGCTGAACCCGGCTGTGCCATTACCGGCAACGGTGGTGATGATGCCTTTGCTGTCGATTTTGCGGACGCGATTGTTTTCCCGGTCGGCAATGTACAGGTTGCCCGCTTTGTCGAAATGCAAACCGGCTGGCATTTTCAACAAGGCTTTTGTCGCCGGTCCGCCATCTCCGGAAAATCCGGATTTGCCGGTGCCAGCCACGGTGTGGATCATGCCCTTGGCATCTACACGGGTGACGATGTTGTGATCACGCTGAGCAATATAAATGTCCCCGTTAGGCGCGACAGTGACACCATCCACCAGCGAGATTGCGGCCTCTGTCGCTTTTTTTGCGAGGCCGGTCGCAGGGACTGCGACCAGTCCTATCAGGCAGATGGTTGTGATTAACAGACTATTTTTAAAGGTGTTGAACATAAATCCCCTCGAATTTCAATTTGAACAAGGCTTGATTAACGCCAGTTGATGCTTAAATGGTTCCTCTGGTTACAGTATGTCAAGATTACCATGGTCCAACCCCAATAAAACAACAGTAAAAATGGGATGGACTAAAGAAAAATGTTTTTACTTTTCCAGGTGGTCCGGTTCAACTGCAGGAGGGACCTAATTGATGATTATTTAGGCGTTTTGCGGATTATACGGTAGCAATGAATCCTGTCAATGGCTTTTGGCTGGGAAATGCACCTCAACGCGGAATTTCATTCAGGGGGCTGGAAGCGCACCTTCTTTGAAAAAGGTTGAACCTTCTCATTTTTTGAGGCAAGATTGCCCGAAAATTTCCTATCAATGGTAGGAAAACATCACGCTGGCAAAGCAAGGCGGGTAACGGATTGTTCGGCCTTTAGAAAGTAGCGAGGGGGTAAAATTGTATCCAAAAGAAGCGCGGGCGCACCTACACGATCTCCTCACTCTACATATTCGTCAGCAGGAGGCCTTCGGCCCGCTGGCCTTGACCTTTATTCGCGATCACGATCTGGATAAACTGGAACTTCTTCCAGAAGAGCAATTCAATCTGGTAATGGCGGTGGCGCAAACCCTGGCGGACGAGCCCAAGCGTTACAACCAGAAAGTTGAATTGTTGAAGCGGGCGCGGCAACTGGTTCCGCAGACGCGGTTCAATAATCCCCAGCTCACACGTCAACTCGATTTTGACATTCAGAAGACGCAGTCAGACCGTGATCTTTACGACGCCGCGATGAAGGTTCCTAAACGTGAGGGGCTGACAGGGCAGAAATTGATCGTGCAGTCGGAGGTGTCGGACTATATGCTGAACCTGGCGCAGAAGCGGGCGGCGGCCTACTATCAGGAAAAATACGCGCTGACCAAAGAAGCGCGGGCGGCCCAGCAATTTTCCGGCGCACCGCGAAAGTTTGAACCGGATAACAAAACGGTGCACAAGGAATTCCCCGGTGCCTGTGGCCCGTTCATGAACGCGCGCACCAACGCCTACCACCTGATGTTGCCGTTCGATCTGAAAATCAGTCGCAAGCCAGATGACGCGCTGGATGCGATCATGAAAATTTTTTACTGCAAGATGGGCTATTCATTTCCGCTGGCGTATGAGTCCGGTCAATTGTGCAACCTGAATGACGGGCAGGTGGTCGACATTGGTATGGACGATCCGAACCTGTTATTCGTCTCGGCATCGGCGGTGAAGGAGCGCGAGTTCAAATGCCCGCCGATGGAAACCTCCGTTCAGGTGCCGCCGGAATATGAATACCCGGTCGCCGTGATCGAGCGCACCGGCTCGCTCGGTCCTTATATACAGATCGTGACCAATTATAAAGTGTGGTTCGATGCCTCGGTGCTGTCCCTGTTGATCCAGGGTGCGCCGGATTTGCACGAGTATGGTCTGCAAGGCGGGTCCGGTCTGATGACGCGGTCCCACGCGGCGGATAAAATCGACGCTTATGCCGATGCCTTGAAGGACGCATGGAAAGAGGGCCTGAGTTTCAACTTCGTCAACATCCACCTTGCGCTGATGGATGGAGTCGACTCGGCAATGGTTCCCTACAATACCCCGCTGTTCACTTTGTATCCCACCCTCAACCAGCAATGCTATAAAGTCGAAGACTCCCGCAACATGGGGTGATACTTCGCGGTGTTATTCGGATGTGCCAGATTTATGAAGTTTGATTAAACTTGCTACAAATGCCCACGACCCGATGCAACCCGTGCTCACGATAATTCCAATGAACAGGTATTCAAGGTTGGGGATAGCCGCTGTGTTTTCATAGATGCCGCTGGCGATCAGGGGAACGATCATAAACGACAGGTATCGGCTGACAGGGGTTTTTTCTGCAAGTTCAGGCAGTATATTTCCGGGTTCTTCCTGCACCTTGTTTTTTCTCAGCGCGAAATAGATCAAAGCCAACAGGGGTGGTAATACCAAAACGGCCATGGGTCTCTGCGGCACGGTGACGAATAAAAACCAGAGTGAGGTGATACTTATTGCGGCTCTGATTTCCCACTTGTTGAAGGTGAGGGGAGGGCGTGCGGTCTTTTGCCAGAGCAGATGCGCTGTAATGAACAAAAAAATGAGCGTGACGCTGTATGAAAAAAATAATTCGGCGTCGACTTGAATGGTCGGGTCAGCAACCCGCCAGGAGGAGGCCCACAATCCCCAGAAAACACCGATGAACGCCGCCAGTCGGAAGGTGGCTTTGAGATTTCTCAGGGCCAGGCGCGTGGCATACAAGCCGATCATGACACTGAGCAGTGCGTGCCAGGACAATCCGGTCACCGGGATTGAAAAGGGAAACGGCGTATCGGGTATGCCGTACAAGGTGGTGATCAGCACGCCCTCGACCATCCAGCCGAAGAAGCCGCCCGCCAGAAACAGGGCCGGTAAACTTTTGATGTTGAAATGCGAAACGACGATCAAAAAAAGCCACGCCGAATAGCAATAGATCGCGCCGGTGATTGCATAAGCCATTGCGGAATCGGTGCTCCGCGGGAGGCCATAGAACAGCCCCTCCGACACCAGCCAGAAAATGAGGCCGGTTGAGAAAACCAGCGCACACTTGCGCATGAATGATTGAAACATTGAAGGAGAGGGTTGTGTCGTCATTTACGGTCTGTTTACAAATAAAAGAAAGGGTTGCCCTATATTGGCAGAGTTTTTGTGTAAGTAAAAATTAAAATCCAAGGCGAGATGCATTCCTTCTGGATTTTGATTTAATGTTGTCTCTGAAAATTGTTTCTGGCTATGAGTGTCCCTTGTAAGGCCAGGGAGCAAATTACCAGAATCGAATTATTGAATTAATTGTGATGCGCTAAAATGGTATGATGCTGAGCATCTGAAACACACTTCCGGACTCTATGAAAGTTCTCCTTATATTCCCACCGGACTGGCTTCCATCCGAGCCGTACCTCAGCTTGCCGGCGTTGACTTCCGTCCTCCGGCCTGCCGGGCACGATGTTGTGCAGTTCGATGCCAATGTCGAGATGTACGATCTCATGTTCTCCGAGCCGTTCTTGCGTCACGCGCTCAAGCGCATCGCCTTCGAGCTCAATCACCTGCAGAGAGTTGCCGGGGAGCAGAGCCTGGACCAGGAAGAGCAGGAGCTGTATCAGCAATTGATCGCGTGGGACGAAAAAGCCGTGCGCAAGCAGGCGTTGGCGGTGGTTCGCGCCAAGGAGATTTTGCGTGGCGAGGAGTTCTACGACATCGATCAACTGGAGTGGGCAACGCACATTCTGCATCAGACGATGGCGTATATCTCGCTGGCCTACTACCCGGCGCAGATCTGCTTCCCGCCGATTGAAACGGACGTGGTGTACAAGCCGTTCATGTCTTCCGAGATCACCGAGGCACTCGACGACACGCAGATCAATGTGTACCGCGACGTGTACCGTTTCCTGATCGAGCCGATCATTGCCAGGGAACAGCCGGACATTGTCGGCATCTCGGTCGTTCAGCAGAAACAACTCATCCCGACGTTCACCTTCTGCAAGATGATCAAGGAGCAGAAGCCGGACACGCACATCACCCTCGGCGGCAACATCATCACCCGCGTGCGCGACGTGATGAAAGACACGCCGTCACTGTGGAAGCATTTTGACACGGCGGTGTTGTATGAAGGTGAAAGCGCGTTTCTGAAACTGGTCGATGCAATCAAGGAGCCGGAACCGGATTACGCAACCCTGCCCAATCTGATGTGGCAGAAGCCGGACGGCAAGATCACAACCAATCAGGATGTATTCTCGGAGAACATGGATCAACTGCCGCCGCCGGATTTCGACGGTCTGCCGCTTGAAAAATATTTCGTGCCGGAACTGATTCTGCCGTACCTCGCAACACGCGGATGCTATTGGGGAAAATGTACTTTCTGCGATCATTTTCAGGGCTATGTCGAGGGTTATCGCACCAAACAGATCGGGCAGATCACTGAAGAGATTCAGTTTCTGAAAAACAAGTACGGCAACCAGCATTTTCATTTCACCGACGAATCGTACCCACCCGCGCTGTTCAAAAAACTGTCGCGTTCTCTCATCGACAACAAGGTCGATATTGCCTGGACCACGCACATGCGGTTCGAGGAAGTTTTGTTGGAAGAAGATGTCTGGAAAACTGCGCAGGAGTCCGGTTGCCGTTACCTGCATTTCGGTTACGAGTCCGGCAATGAACGCGTGCTCAACTTGATGGACAAGGCGACCAACCTCGATGCGATTCGCACCAATCTGGAGATGGCATCGAAGTCAGGCATCTGGAATCACATCATGGGCTTTTTCGGATTCCCCGGCGAGACCAACGCCGAGGCGGAGGAAAGCAAACAGTTCGTTCACAGCAACCGGGCGCATATTCATTCGCTCGGATTCATGACCTTCGTGCTCGGCAAGTACAGCCCGATTGCGATGGAGCCGGAAAAATACGGCGTGTCGTTTTACAAGAATCCGGAGTGGGACCTCGCGCTCGATTATTATTTTACGGTGGATGACGGATTGAACATTCAGGAAGCGCTGGATGTGTTCGATAATTTTGAGCGCAACCACGATTCGAAGTGGGATCTCCGCACCGCCGTCCGCGAATATATCTTTTTATATGTCGATCGATTCAAGACCAACGACCTTACGATGCTTCATGTGAAAGAAGGCGAAGGCCCCGCCATCTACAACAACCCCGTCGGCATGGTGTAGGTTCATACTAAAAACAATATCTGAAGCTTTGTGCGATGAGTTTTTAGTTTCTTGACTGTTTACATACTTCAGGTGCTTTGCAGTCACATTTCTCAACCGATTTGTAAGAAGGTGAGCATTCATCTACAAAATAGGTTTGAATTTCAAAACCTTGTGTTTTGGTGCGGCATTTTGCATCAATATCGCAGGTACACGATGTAGTGCCGCAATCGCATAAAATATCAAATCCGGATATTGATTTTCCACCTTGTTGTCTGCATTGAGACCTAAGAATTTGTCTTCCGTTGTTTTGATTTTCGCACATCTGCTCGATGGCTGGGAAATTGCAACCGTTCCAATTGCAGAACATTTGTATGTTGTAATGACAAGGTATTTTCGAACTAATTTCTTCTTGTTCATATTTTTCAATTGGGACCTGCTTGGTCTTTTTCCTTGGTTCACAAACTTCTTCTTCTGTTTTGGACCTGACGCAAGTTTTATTGGAAAAACCGTTAGACTTTGCATTTCTTAAAGCATTTTGGAGCGCAGGATTTATTTTTCCATCAATCTCAAGTCCATAAACACGCTGAAAAGCCGAGGCCGCCATTTTTGTTTGATCAGAAACCTTCCCATAATCGTTTCCCGCAAAAAATTCCATTCCATTTAAAAGACCTTGAACGTTGGCAATTAATTCTTTGCTACTGGTGGTTGGAGTGCTTACATTGATAATTTGTTCATCTGCATGTTGCCAACCAGCAATGATTGCTTGCCTTCTCGCGCTAACGGAAGGATAGTTTTCTGATTCCTCCTCTACAGTATCTTTTAAAGCTAAGACCGCTTGTTGTTCTGTGCCCCCTAGATACCTGATCACCCGTCCTGAAAAATAATCGGCGGCAATTTCGTCATTTTTCCTTGTTTGTCCTGAATAGCTTTCGTCTTCTTTGGCAAGCAATAAGTGGCTGTTAACATGATGACCAATTTCGTGGGCCATTATTGTTAGTGCACCCCAATTACTTGAAGCGGTCGATACTTTTTTTATAAATTCTGGATTGTACAAAATGTATCTTTTGTTATTTTTTATATCTGCGCTGGCATTGGGAACATTGGATGCCAAGACGACAAAGGTAGGTGTAATGCCCATAGCTTTAGCAATCCGGAATACGACTTGCCTAGCTTCAGTGGTTGATTTGTAACCGTAAATAGGTTCATTTGATGCTGATTTATCATAATTACACCCATTTTGTCTGCCAAAATTTACTATTTCACCAGCACTCGATATGGATGATAGTGTTGTTATGCAATAAAAAATAATGAAAAAAATTCGGAAGGGTTTATTTTTGAAGGTCATGGTTTTAACCTTTCAGCAAGGCAAATGGCAAGATAAATGCCGCAACCAATAATCATATTATTGTCGGCGACACAAAGATCAAAATCACCGAGACATTGAAAAGCAGGTTGGGAATATTTTGGAGGCAAAGTGCTTGCGGCTGTAAGCAATTTGTCAATTTGATTCTTTTCTTGCTTCACCGCATTTGAATATTTTTTCTCTGCTTCGTCAGGAAGAAAGCCTAAGCCTGATTTGACCAGTTGTTTTTTGGCCTTAACAGTATTTCCCCGGCTAATTTTATATTGAATGGCGGCGGATTGTATTGCCTCAGAAGGTGAAAATTGTGAAAGTTTTTCTATGGCCTCATTGTACGATTCATCTGTGGGTTGTATTTGTAGTTCTTGAGCGTATAAGGATAAGACTAAACAGAGGTTCAATAAGACTATTCCAAAAAATATTCTCAAAACAAACCCTCCTGCGTTTTTATGGTTGAAAAAAGTAATAGTGGCTTTTTGCAAGTAAAATTTCTTCGCAAATTGTTTACTCGGAATTTAAGGTCATTATTTATTCGCCACCTAATATGCCCTTACCTATCATTTTTCGTGAAAAACTTCAACCTTTGAAGTGCCTTGGTAGAAGGGTTGGTGACTGAAAGTAATTGTTTTTTTTTGTTAGTTTGTTATTGCTGAGTTTTTGAGAGCGGTACGATTTGTTATTTTTGATATCTGTATTGTTGGCTTTATTTATTAGCCTTATTTTGTTTTCTAAGTTGAAGCCTTAAGGAATATACGGCTCATCGGTTTCGCGTTCGGCGCTTAAGGTGCGGGCGATGATGGCGACGGCCTCTTCGGTATCACTCAGGTTGACCGGTTGATGCGGCACGCCGGGGGGAATATACAAAAAATCTCCGGCCTCGGTGATGACAGATTCTTTCAAGCCTTCACCATAAAAATTTTCGACCCGACCCGAGATAATATAAATTACCGCTTCGAATCCGACATGACTGTGGGCTGAAGGTTTGCCTCCCGCTGGTACCACCACACGGTTCATCGAGATGCCTTTGGAACCCGCCGTGTTCTCCGAGATGCCGGTGAAATAATTCATGGTGCGCCGGGTTTCAAATTCGCCATCCCCCGGCCTCACCCGCACCACTTTATTCGGAAATGTTTCTGTCATTACGTCCTCCTTGTCGCCTTCTTATTGCCTCATTGTACCTGCCTTTGCCGTTTGAAACCAAATGCGGTAGAATTCATCTTATTTCCAACGAGCAATAATTTTATTCGAGAGTGTTGCGTGAATATTCCCTTTACCAAAATGAGTGGCAGTGGCAATGACTTTGTCATCGTTGATAATCGCGAAGGCCAGGTAGCCGATGATATCAAGGTCGACTTTGTCAAGAAAGTCTGCGAGCGCAAAAGTTCCGTCGGGGCCGATGGCGTGATCTTCGTTGAGAATTCCGACAAGGCAGATTACCAGTGGGATTTTTACAATAACGATGGCTCGTCTGCCGAAATGTGCGGCAACGGCGGTCGTTGTGTCGCGCGCTACGCTTTTGAGAAGGGCTTTGCTCCGGCCAAACATTCTTTCGACACGGTTGCCGGAATCATTAACGCCGAGGTGAAGGGGCCGATGGTGAAGGTTAAACTAACCGCCCCGCACGGTCGCAAAAAAGCTCTCGATGTTCAATTCAACGGTCAGCAATATGAAGTGGACCACATCAACACTGGTGTTCCTCACGCCATTTTATTTTTCGATAATGTGGAAGAGCAGGATGTCAAGGACATCGGTCAGCATGTGCGCTACCACGATGTGTTTGCTCCGGCGGGTACTAACGTCAACCTGGTGGAAAAGAAAAACGGTTCGGCTTTAAAAGTTCGCACTTATGAACGCGGAGTGGAAGACGAAACCCTGGCGTGCGGCACCGGTTGCGTGGCTTCGGCTCTTTTCGCTGCGGCACGATTCCAGATTGAATCGCCGGTGGAAGTCGAGACCCGTGGCGGTGAAATTTTAAAAGTCCACATTGAAAACGGCAGTGGCTCCGAGCCCGATGTTTATCTTGAAGGGCTGACCAAAATTACCTTCGAGGGACGCATTGTCGAGCTTTAAAAATTAGATTTTCCACGAACCAATTATTTCTGTTTAACTTTCAACCCCAGAAAACATTATGAGTGATCAATTTACCGGTTCCTTTGTTGCCATCGTCACCCCGTTCAAGGACGGCTCGATTGATGAAGAAGCGTTTCGCAACTTACTACAGTTTCATATCGACAACGGCACCCAGGGTATTGTGCCCTGTGGCACCACCGGGGAGTCGGCGACCCTCACCCACGACGAGCACACGCAGGTGATTAAAATTGCCGTGGAGATGTGCAAAGGCAAGATACCGGTGCTGGCCGGAACCGGGTCCAATGCCACACGCGAGGCCATTCAACTGACGCAAGCGGCCGAGAAGGTGGGGGCCGATGGCGCGCTCCTCATCACGCCGTATTACAACAAGCCGTCGCAACAGGGGTTGTACGAACATTTTCGCGCGGTGGCAAAAGAAACAAAACTGCCGATTATTTTGTATAACGTGCCGGGCCGCACATCGGTCGATATGAAACCCGATGCGGTGGCGCGACTGGCGGCGGATGTCGACAACATCGTCGGTATCAAGGAAGCCTCCGGCGACCTGATGCAGATCAGTCAGATCGTCGATACCTGCGGTCCGGATTTTACTGTCTTGTCCGGAGACGATGGTTTGTTATGGCCGACACTTGCCATCGGTGCCCGCGGTGTGATTTCTGTTTCAGCCAATGTTTTGCCCCGGCAGATGGCGGATTTGTGCCTTGCCGCTAAAGAAGGGCGCATGGACGATGCGAAGAAACTGCATTTTGAAATGATGCGGATGAATAAAGAATTGTTCATGGACACCAATCCGGTGCCGATCAAAGCGGCGTTGTACCTGATGGGGAAAATTGGCCCGGAACTGCGCGCGCCGCTTTCTCCACTGTCGGAAGATCATACGAAAAAGATTAAAAAATTGCTGGAAGCTTACGGGCTGATGATGTTTCTTTAAAAGCATTGTCCCGGCCTTGCAGTGGGTAGTTACGGAATATTTGAACTGAAATTTTTGAGGTGGTCTTGATGGTGAAAGTTGCGGTGGTGGGTGTAGCAGGGCGCATGGGCAAAGTCATTTCGTCCTGTATCGTGGATTCGCCGGACACAGAAACCGGAGGCGGCACCGAGATGGCGGGCCACCCGGCACTGGGGCAGGACCTCGGCGAAATTGTCGGGCTGGGCAAAAATGGTCATACCATTTTGCAGGATCTGGCGGCGGTGCTCGATGGTGCCGATGTCGTGATCGATTTTTCGACACCGGATTCCAGCATGGCAACATTGGATGCAGTCGTCGCCAAGGGCAAGGCGGTGGTGTTCGGGACCACCGGGTTCTCCGATGAACAAAAAGATAAAATCAATAAAGCCGCCGAGACCACTCGCATCGTGTTGGCACCCAACATGAGTATCGGTGTCAACGTGTTGTTCAAAATTGCGGGCGATGTGGCGCGTATTCTGGGCGACCGCTACGATGTTGAAATCGTCGAAGCGCATCACAAGTTTAAAAAGGACGCACCCTCCGGCACTGCCGTCAAATTATCAGAGATTGTCGCTTCAGCACTGGACCGGAATTTAAAGGAAGTCGGTGTCTATGGTCGCCACGGGTTTTCCGATGGGCGCACCGTGGAAGAAATCGGCATTCACACCGTGCGCGCTGGCGATATTGTCGGTGAGCATCGCGTGATGTTTGGTGGCATGGGCGAGACGCTGGAGTTGTATCACCGGGCGCAAAGCCGCGACACGTTTGCCCGCGGGGCGGTGCATGCCTCCGCCTGGCTGGTCGATCAAAAGCCGGGCCTGTACGATATGCAGGATGTCCTCGGCCTGAGAGAAAAATAATGAAATCGTGGTGGTCTGGATGGCAGATTGACCGGCGGACTCTCCTCAAAGCTATCACGCTTGGTTCCATCAGTCTGATCAAACCCCCGCTCTCTTCTGCCACCATAAAATTTCAAAACGATAAGAACTTCCCGCCAAATTATTTGCAGAACCGCGACATTCCCGAGTTTTATATTCGCAGTGCGGTGCCTTTTGAAGGTGTCGACATGAATGCCTGGCGGCTCAAGGTCGGCGGTCTTGTAGCATCTCCAAAAAATTTTGCCTACGAAGATTTGTTCGGGTTCAAACGGGTGAGCCAGACCTCCCGCCTCAAGTGCGTTGAATGCTGGTCGGCCAAGGCTTTGTGGGAAGGGTTTCGATTTCAGGAAATCATCAATCGGGTCAAACCCTCTGCCAAAGCGCGCTATGTCTATTTTCAATCGGCGGACACCTATTACGAAAGTTACCGCATCGACGAGCTATTGAGACCGCGCGTTTTGCTGGTCCTGCGCATGAGCGGCAAGCCGTTGTCGGCGGACCACGGCCATCCCCTGCGCCTGATCGCGCCGTACAAGTACGGCTATAAAAATATCAAGTACATCACGGCGATCACTTTCACCGAGGACAGAAAGCGAAATTACTGGGCGGACTCTGGACCTTATTCGGTGGACGGCACCATTCAACCGGGAATCGATCATCCTCTCGATTACGCGAAACAGCCGCTCCCTATCAGCGGCGGAGAAGTGTTTCATTTTTTCGATAAACGCCCCGAATCCCAATCCGCCCCGGAAAATTCAAAGAAAACCCCGCCACCGGGAAAATCATGATTCACCGGCAGTGGCTGATGGTGCTGGCCCTGGTTTTTTTATCCGCCTGTGGGGCCGACAGTGTCGAGCAGATCAAGGTGACCGTGCCGCCGGGCATGATCGTGCCGGAGGATATGGTTTATATTCCAGCCGGAAAATTCATCATGGGTTCGCCGAAGGATCCCAAGACATTGCTTGGAAAAAAAATCGACCAGCCGCAATATTTGATCGACCGCTATGAAGTGACGCGCGCGCAATTTAAAAAATGGGACAGCGACACTCCGGCGTATGGAGGCAAAGGCAACTACCCGGTGCTGGAAATTACGTTTCAACAGGCCGGGCAGTATTGCAAGGCGCAGGGCAAACGATTGCCGACCGAGGCCGAGTGGGAGAAGGCGGCGCGTGGCACCGATGGTCGCAAATGGCCGTGGGGCTTGTATCGGGATCATCCCAATAACGGGTTCTCCGGATTCTTGCCCGAAGCGGTGGACGAACGTCCTGAATGGATCAGCCCTTACGGCGTGCATGGCATGGGGCACAACGTGTGGGAATGGGTTGCCGACGATTGGGATTACCCCGGCATGCCCGAGGCGGATCGCAACCGCTTCAAGGTGATCCGCGGAGGACTGTACCAATCACATTTGAAGATCGACTATTCGCCGACCTACGCCCGCAATTTTATCGAACCCACTGCCCGTTACAATTTTTTAGGCTTCCGTTGCGCAAAAAAGGCGGGATGAAACCTTGCGCTCATGAAATAGCGCGGTAGGAGTCTCGTTAAAATATTTGCCAGGGAAGCAACACGCCCTTAGACTTTTAATGAGAGGCAAGACGAGTATCCGAAAAATCCCGGTATTACTAATTCTGAAAGAAAAGGGTGTTTTTATGATTGAGTTCACTCACATTAAATACGGTGTCACTTTAGCACTGATCGCTATTTTGTTTGGCGGTCTGCTCGGTCTTTCATTCGGTTGTTGTGAGGACAATATCAAGGGCATGTTCAAAACATCTGCCAGCGCGGTGTTGTCCGAAAAGTATCAAGGCCAGCAGGACAAAGCTGACAAGGTGAGCAAAAAGGCGTGGGTGTACTACAAACGGGCGCACTTGCACTCGCAAACGATGGGGGTGATCGCGATTGTCCTGTCATTGATCGCGGCGGGATTGAATTTCGCGCCTAAATTTCAGATGGGAATTTCAATCCTGAGCGGTCTGGGCAGTCTCGGTTACGGTGTGTTTTGGCTGTTGGCCGGAACCCTCGCGCCCGGCATGGGGTCTACCGGCGCAGCGAAGGAGTCCATCGCCCTGATCGCCCAAGGTTCGGGCGGTTCATTTTTCATAGCAGGCGTGGGATTGTTCGGTCTTCTCATCCACCGGCTGTACCTTAAGAAATAAGGGAAACTGTGTCCGCCAAGCTTGAATATCGTTTTGGCGTCGATCTGCCTGACCTATTGTTTCAGGCATCTATAAAATGGCTTGACCCGCTACAAAAAATGTCGTCAAATTTATTAATAGATGTCGAACTTTTTTGGAGCGGATGATGGAATTTGTACTGGTGAAATTTACGGGGCGCAGGCGGGTACTGGTAGACGATGCGGGTATGGGGTACAACCGGGATGAGTCTGGCGAGGAGCAGGTGCTGGAAATCCCCGGCGGTGTGCACAGTGTCCGATTAGGCGGTCTGCACGACTACCTGCCGCTGGCGCATGATGTTGATATCCGTCAGACTTCCGTCGACAACCCGCTGGTGTTGGAATTTTCCTCAACGTCTACTTCCAGTCAGCCCGCCGAAGAAGTCTGACTTTTTTCAAGTCAAACGGGGGGGCGGACATTGGCAGGTATTGGCTCTTTGGCTTTCACACGTTCACTCGCCACTTTCAATTCTGTCACGGCCTTGTCAAAAAATAGATCGAGTTTGCTTTTCATTTCAGCCGTCAGGGCGACCAGCCGCGAACGCGCATCCTTCGGGTTTTCCTTCTCCAGCAGAAACCGGTGCTCAATCGCCGTTTCCAGATATTTCGATGCCGTCTGAGCACTTTTGATACCCTGCATCATGCGGGTCGCATCGGTTTTACGCGTCTCTCCTCCCTGTTTCCAGATGCCGGTCAACAGGTCCCAATAGGCGGCACTGTAAAAGTCGGCATCTCCTTCGAACACTTCCAGCCAGTTGCGCCCGACCCGGTCGGTCATGTTCAGATATTCCCGGCGCTGGTCCTCGGTATAATTCAGCTTGTCTTCAACCATCCATTTTCTCCTCAATTTCAATGAACCGCAGGGGATTGCGGGTCGGCAGGGTCCAAACAGTCAGGGAATTCAGTGAGCTGTAAGCAACCCCTCCCTCTGTACCTCTATGTATAATCGAAAAGCCCTGAAAAATGAATAAAAATTAATCTATAAAATTGATTATAAATTTGACATTAAAATCAAGGGGGATATATTAGGAACTGAAGGCAATCCGGGCGCACTAACTAAACCGCGCTGAAACTAAGGAGGACTCGCCATGAAGACCAAATGGATCATCCCAGCGGCTTTATTTCTAGCACTCACTCTGACCTCTACCGCGTCAGCCGGTCCCAATTATAAGGTACAGCAGGTCGGCGGCAGTCAATTGGGTTTCTTTTTCGGGTCGCCAGGATTTGGGTTTAACTACGGGCACAGTTTTGGTCGCCGCGGTCATTATCGATCACACAATCACGGGAGAAACTTCAGCCGCCATTCCTATTACGGTGGCGGGCACCGACATGGTTATCGTGGTTATGGACGTGGTTATGGACGTGGTTATGGTCGTGGTTTTGGTCGTGGCTATGGCCGCCAGTTCTATCAGCCGCGCCCTTACTTTTACTCCGAGCATCATTACTACAATGATCGTCCGTCCTACTCGGCACCTTCCCCCAGAAATAGAGGGTACAACCAGCCTAAAGCACCGAATCGGAATTATCGGGACAAACCGGCGATGCACATGAATGTTCAGTAGATTTAAACACCAGACTCTTTACACCTTGTTGGTGTGAAGCCTCCCGCCTCAGCCCCTTCCTGTGAAAACGGGAAGGGGTTTTTTTGTATCATCCACATTCAGAGTTTATGGGCAGATGGCGCGACGGGATGGGTCAGTAGCCCTTGAGATGATTGAGGATTTCATCCGCGGCTTTGTCGAACAGTGAGCTTTCTGTGCCCCCTGTGGGCCCACTGTTCACCCAGGCATCGACCTCCCAGGCGGTGAGCATGCCGCGCTTGTTATAGAGGGCGATCTTGACGGTCAGCGTGGCGCGCGATTTTTCGTGGATGCCGAAGGACAGCATGCGTTTCCAGCGATTGCCTTTTTGGAAATCCACCACTTTGTATTTCAACTGGTAATGCGCTTCCTGATTTTCGACAACGACGAAGGCAGAATCGCCGAGCGCGTCTTCCACGGCAAAGCCGAGATCGGCTCCGGCATCTCCCAGTTCGCCACCTTTGGCTGTCAGGTTGACCAGTTGGATGGTGGTGTCTTTATTTTCCCAGCGTTTCTTGGTAACGCTCTCGGCACCGGTGCAGGCTGTGAGGGTCAGTAGAATTAGAATCAGCAGGATGTAGGATCGGCGCATGGTCTCCCTTGAAAAGCAGGTTTTGTTCATCGGCCTAGTGTAGCAAAAACTGTGAAAAATTCCGGTAAAAACCGAATCAGGATATCCAGTGGACTACCGCTTCTTCCAGTCCATTGAACCGGACCTGCAACTCCAGCGGGATGAGGCTGTTGAAGTAGGTGAGGTAGCCCAGGCTGAGTGCGAGGCCGAGAAATATGAGCAACAATCCGCTGAACAGGTTGGTGGTGTGGAGGATCAACGGGCGTTCGTCCATTGACATGGAATCTGCAAATAAGTGACCCCTTTATCATTGTATATTTTGGCCGAATGGAACGGGACAGTTCAGATCTCTAAACTTGACACTATAATAGCTTATAATATAGTTAAGGAGTCCGAAACTAAAATATCATCTCGTGAAAGTCAGACTTATTATTTCAACCTGTAATCTTTAAAATACAAAATATCTCATGAGAGTTTTTAAAAATTCAATGTTTAGCAATCATACAAGCCTCTTGATCTTTTTACTGGCACCGTTGTTTTTCTCCAATGCCCACGCCGGTATCGTAATTAAAGATTCATCAGGAAACAAGGTCGCTCTCTATACGGAAAGCCACGCACTGGTAATCGGTGTGTCGGAGTATACGGATTGGCCTACACTCCCCGGTGTTAAAAAAGATGTGCGGTTGGTTAAATCAGCTTTGGAAGCTCAAGGGTTTGAAGTTGAAACAGTGATGAACCCCGACCGGAAAGAATTACAATATGCCTACCGCCATTTTATTGATCGCTACGGACATAATCCGGACAACCGCTTGCTGTTCTACTATGCGGGACATGGCCATACGCTTAAGCTGGCCTACGGCGGGGATATGGGCTACATCGTTCCAAAAGATGCACCGAACCCCAACCGGGACAAGCAGGGATTTCTGAGAACTGCGCTTGATATGAAATTAATGGAAGTATTTGCTCAGCGTATCCAGTCCAAACACGCATTGTTTCTTTTCGACAGTTGTTTCTCCGGATCGATTTTCTCCCTAAGCCGTGCCGTCCCTGAAAATATTTCGTACAAGACCAGTCAGCCGGTGAGGCAATTCATCACCGCTGGCAGTGCCTCTGAAACAGTGCCCGACGAAAGTATTTTTCGTGATCAGTTCATTCGTGCATTAAATGGAGAAGGTGATTCGGATAAAGACGGCTACGTCACAGGGGTAGAACTCGGTGAGTTTTTGCAAAAGAAAGTGGTGAACTATTCTCGCGGTAGCCAGCACCCACAGTACGGCAAGATTCGTGATCCGCATCTGGACAAGGGGGATTTTGTGTTTTCCATTGAAACAGCAAAGTTGGATGTCACCGTGTCGGTCAAGCATAAAACTCCTTCCTTTGCCCCACCACCCCCAAAACCCACCGCACCCGCGCCGATGGTGTTGCAAGGGCACTTGCAGGTGAATGTCAACGCTCCGAATTCTAAAGTGAGCATCAATGGCGAATCAAAAGGGTCTGCGAATCCCGGCCAACCGTTGAACCTGGAAGACTTGCCGACAGGCAGTTATACCGTGCAGGTGGAAGCGGATGGTTTTGATGCGGTTCAAAAACAAATCACCATTCAACGTGGTGAATGGACACAGGAAGCGTTTGAACTAAAACGCCAGCAGGTGGCGAAGCTGGTGGTGCCCGATTCACAAAAACAAACCGCAGGTACGGCACCTGAAGGCATGGTTAAAATTCCAGGCGGGACGTTTTACGCTGGGCTGGACCCAGATGGGGGATACAGTGAATGTAAGAAGTATTATGATAAATGTAAGCGATCTTGGTACTCAAATGAAGGTCCGGTGCATGAAGTGTCGTTAAAACCTTTTGCCATAGACAAATACGAGGTGACGCAGGAAGATTTCGAGCGGGTGATGGGTTCCAACCCTTCTGAATTTAGAGGCTCCAATCGCCCGGTGGAAAACGTTACCTGGCATGAAGCGCGGGATTATTGCCAAAAAATGGGGAAACGCTTGCCGACTGAGACGGAGTGGGAAAAGGCGGCCAAGGGAGGACGGGACACCCTGTACCCCTGGGGTGACCGTGTAGAAAGTGGCAAGGCCAACTTTTGTGATACCAATTGCGCAAATCGTTTGAAAAACAATGAGTTTGACGATGGGTACAAAAACACCGCCCCTGTAGGAAAATATCCAGCAAACGGTTATGGATTGTATGACATGGCGGGTAATGTATGGGAATGGACGGCAGACTGGTATGATAAGAGTGCTTATAGTCAGCGAACCCGTAGCGATCCGCAAGGGCCGCCGAACGGGGAGGAGAAAGTTCTTCGCGGCGGTTCCTGGAACCATTTACCGTACAATATGCGTACCGCGAATCGCGATAGGTACGACCCAACGGAGCGGTACCATAATATTGGTTTTCGTTGCACCCAGTAGTTTTTACCCCCTTCTCCCTTACGTCTTTACCCCTTCCCCGCCCTCAGGGCGAGGGAAATTTATTTTTTGCATTAAATCATAATGGGGTTAAATCTGTATTTGATTAGTGGCACTGCCTCGTCATTCTGCGCCTTCTATTTTTCTGTGTGTTGAAAATAACGAAAAAATGCCGGGTCAGGATATCCAGTCGACCACGGTTTCTTCCAGTCCGTTGAACCAGACCTGCAACTCCAGCGGGATGAGGCTGTTGAAGTAGGTGAGGTAGCCGAGGCTGAGCGCGAGGCCGAGGAAGATGAGCAAAAATCCGCTGAACAGGTTGGTGGTGTGGAGGATCAACGGGTAGCTACCCAGATTTACGGTCCAGCCTTTGCCGCGCAAAAGACGCCAGAACAAACTGTCCTTGCTGAGGTTACTGCAGAAGGCGGCGATGACCACCAGCGGCAGGCCTAATCCCAGCGCGAAAAAGAACAACAGGGACATGCCCTGCAGGATGGTTCGATCCGAAGCGGCGAGGATAAGAATGCCGGAAAGGATGGGGCCGACGCAAGGCGTCCAGCCCAGAGCAAACGTCGCCCCGAACAGGAAGAATCCGAAAAAGGTGGTGGCCGGACGGGTCTTCAATGTTGCGCCGGAAAAACCTTTGCCGAAGAGGGTCATCAAACCGAAGATGGTGACGATCACCCCCCCGGCGACGGTCAATTCATTGAGGTAGTCGCGCAACATTCCGCCGAGGTAACTTGCCGACCCGCCCATGATCACGAACAAGGCGGCCAGTCCACAAAAGAAGGCGATGGAGTTGAGCGTCATGCGCCCGCGGTCGGTCTGCGCTGTAACGGCAAAATAGGCCGGCAGTATGGGTAAGGTGCAGGGTGATAGAAAACTGAATAATCCGGCGATGAAGGACAACAACACCAGGACCAGAATTCCGGATTGCGCCGGCAGGGTGGAATCTGGCTGAAATGGGTTGAAGCCGCCGGATGCCGGGTCGCTCTCGCTTGACGTTTCTGTTTGACCGGAGGATGCAGACGCACTGCTCCCTGAAAAGGATGAGCCGAAGGCGTTGCCTGGTGTTGCACCGGCTTTGGCGAAGCGCATGCCTTCGGTGTAGCCGGGTGGTTTGTTATCGCTGGCACAGCGGAAGCCAACGTCTGATGAGCCGACATCCGGGTTGCTGAACTGGCGGAAACCAGAGCGGGCAAATTCCTTTAAGACGGCGTTGTAGGACTCTCCCGGAAAGTGCCCGATGTAGGCGGAGGATTGTCCGCGCAAAATTTTACTGCCACTGGCAAATCCATCACTTTTATAGGTGCTTCCGGCATAGGGTTCATAGTCATCGTCAACCCATTCCCAGACATTGCCGATTAAATCTTGCACGCCTTCGGGTGAGGCTCCGGCAGGAAAGGACCCGACATTCTGTAAGGCTGTTTTAGAACCGGCCTTGTCGGAAAGGTGCGCCGCTGAGGGTTTGAACTCATCGCCCCACGGGTACTCTCTGCCGTCCTTGCCTCGGGCGGCGCGTTCCCATTCTTTTTCGGTGGGCAGACGCTTTCCCGCCCAGCTACAGTAGTTGGCGGCATCGAACCAGGTGGTCCACACTACTGGTTGATCGGCCTGACCTTCAGGATATGTTTTGTTTTCCCACTGTGGCGGTTTGAAGTAATCAACCGCCTTGATGAAAGTGGCATACCGGCGGTTGGTCACTTCATGCCGGTCGAGGAAAAAAGCTTTGCCGAGAATCTGTTGTTCTGGTTGTTCATCCCGATAAAAAGGTTTGGGCACGCCCAGTTCCAGCGCGGTTCCGGTGTCTTGCTTATTGGTGCCGAAGACAAAGGGTCCCGCCGGGATAAACACCATGTCTTTTTCGAGGGCCAGGTTGGGCTTGCGTGCCGGGTCGATGTTGTGGTCTTCATCGCCGTGGGCCAGAGCGATGGACGCATGGCACAACAGAACGACAAGCAATAGCAGTCCCCGGAATAAAGAGCCCTTCATGAAAAGTCACCCGTGCCTTTGAGCACTTGAATAGTTAGCGTTGTTTTAACAGGTCTTCAAAATACTGGAGGGTTTCGGGAGCAGACCAGTTTTCTGCCCCGCTTTGTTCACCGATGATATTGCCATCGGGATCGATCAGGTAAGTGGTGGGCAGTGACAGCACCCGGAAGGAGTTGCTGACATCCGAGCCGGGGTCGAGCAAAACGGGAAATGTCAGCCCCTGGGATTCGACATAAGGTTTGACCACCGTGGCACCAAACATATCGTTGGACACACCCACCACGGCAAGTTTGCTTGCGCGAAACTTGCGGTACAGGGTTTCGAGAGATGGCATCTCCATCTTGCAGGGACCGCACCAGGTCGCCCAGAAATTGAGCAATACATAACGGCCTCTGAAATCATCCAGCCGCACCGGTTCCCCATGCAAAGAGGGCAGGACAAATCGGGGTGCCGGTTTGGCACTGGTCCCGGCCTGTGCGGAACCCAGGGCACCCGCTAACAGGCACACGCAGAGAATTAGCAGGAAGGTTACATTCTTACAGGGTTTTATGTAGCGATACCGAAGGGTCATAACAGAGGAGCCTTTAGACGACAAAAGTTGGTACAGCCTTGAAGCACCGCTTGTGTATAAGGACAGCGCGTATTGTAAAGATCGCCGGGAGTTGTTTTTTCTGCGGTCATGAAATAGCGCGACCTTTAAAAATCTCCAGCGAGCCGTCCCTGCAACGAGTGGTTATTCATCGACTGCTTCTATACAGCGTACCATGGGGATCGCCTTTTTCAATGCCCGTTCTATACCCATTTTGAGGGTCATGGCTGAGCTGGAACAGGAACTGCAGGCCCCGACCATTTTAAGTTTTACCACCCCGTCGTCAATACTGACCAGTTCCACATTGCCGCCGTCTGCCATCAGGGTAGGACGAAGGGTTTCCAGCACGGATTCCACCTCATCACGCATTTCTTCGTCCATACTAATGAGCCTCCTGTCTCTTTGGGCTTCTCTAAAAATTGCTTTTGGCCACGAGGTGCTAGCGCACGGCAAAAGTAACCCTCTTGGTTATAAAGGGTCTGCGAACTGCCGGAACTGAAAATTTTGAATTATCAGCAGGTTGCTGGCAACATCAATACTTTTTCAGCAACAAGTTAGAGGTCCTCTTAAATCAATCTTCGCCGACCAGGTTTTTCTTTTTTTCGAGCAATTGTTCTTCTGTCTCGACGTGTTCCGGGTCTTTCGGGATGCAGTCAACCGGGCACACTTCAACACATTGGGCTTCCTCATACCAGCCGACGCACTCGGTGCATTTTTCCCAGTCGATGTAGTAAATTTCGTCGCCTTCGAAGATCGCTTCGTTGGGACACTCCGGCTCACAAACGCCACAGTTTACACAGTCTTCAGTTATCAATAAGGCCATGACTATCTCCTCCAGACAACGGGGTTTGCTCCGCTGACGGATTATTTGGATTCAGGATGTGTCTACAGGGACCTGATTGAAGGTTTTTGCAGTATCGCACCATTCAAAAAGGGCCTGTTCTTTGATCGATTTATTATACACCGAAACCACAAGATACCGCGCGTCCGGGTAGGCCGGTTCATCAAAAAATAAAGCCCGGCGCACATCCTCCTCGGAAAAATAGGCATCGTGTTCCGGGTGCGAATGATAAAAGAGTTTGATGACCAGGCCCTGGTCATCAGCTTCCCGCGTGATGCGAAACAGGTCTTTTTCATCGATGAAATAGGCGGTTGTCGCGTCTCTCGGGTGGGCTGTTGGATCCAGTGCGTGGAGTTTGTTCTGGATGTTGGTGCAACGAAACATTGTGTCGCTGGCGTTGTCATCCGAGTTGCCGATGACGATGCCGCAACATTCGTCCGGGTAATCGTCAAGCGCGTGCCGGTGCATTTCATCCAAGTGTTTGGAGAGGATACGAAACACAGGGGAGTCCTTTTCCCAGGATCAAACGTGAGAGCGGACGACCAGGTTGTCCTCCACCGTGATCTGGCAGGCGAGCCTGAGATCGGGGTTTGTCTTCAACGCTTTTTTCAAATTGTTTTCTTCAATCTCATTGCGCTCGTTGACCTTGCCGGAAATAATTTCGACGCGACAACTGGTGCATAGACCGCGTCCGCGACAGTTGAGTAGTTTGAAGATATGCGGGTAAAGACTGATCTTGTTAGCGATGGCCGCTTTCCTCAGGTTGGTGCCGGACTCGACCTTTACTTTTCTTTTTATGTTTTCAAATAAAATTTCTAGCATGCTTCCACCTGGACGAATGGACCCAACGTGCCTTTTCCCAGATAGCCGTGGAATGCACTGCCCACGCTGGAGCACCGGGTCGTCATGTGAACGTATTGTTGTTCCCCGTGATCGGCCTTGAGTACGCCGACCATCGAGTATGGAGGAATCTTGTTGCCGCAGTTGGCGCACACCACTGAGTGGCGTTGGCACAATTCCAATAAACATGTTGCGCAGATTATCGGATCGAATAGAAAAATTTCCTCGCCCTCGTATTCCACAAAAGTAGGGCGGCCCGGAACCGGCTGACTGCATTCACTACACAGGTCAGGATCTGATCCTGTCAGAAAATCCTCACGCATAATAAAAGCGGCGACAAAATGAGTATTTTATCAGGACACCTCTCAAAATTGCTGTTGCCCACGAGATGCTAGCGCATGGCACAAATAGCCCTCTTGGTTTTATAGAGGGTCTGCGAGTTACCGGAATGGGAAATATTGAATTTTTAGAGGCCCTCTTAAAACAACGAGGCTGATTTTAACCCAAAGCGCGGCTCAATTGATACAGACTTTTCGCATTTCGGAGAAGTTGTCGAGGACAGCACCAGCCCCTTTGACGATGCTGAGCAGGGGCTCGTCGGGAACGTAGGTGCGCAAACCTGTTCTTTCTTCGATCAACTTGTCGAGGCCGCGAATGAGCGCGCCACCGCCGGTCAGGTAGAGACCGTTGGAGTGGATATCGGATGAAAGTTCCGGTGGTGTTTTTTCCAGGGCGCGCAGGACCACCAGCACGATGCTGGCAATCGGCTCGCGCATGGCTTCGCGGATTTCGCTATCGTTGATGGTGATGGAGGTGGGGACTCCGGTTTTGATGTTCATGCCCTTGACTTCAGTGGTCCGTTCTTTTTCCAAAGGGTAGGCCGAGCCGATTTCTATCTTCACCCGCTCAGCTTCAAAGATGCCGATATTCATGTGATGTTGCAGTCGAACATAACGGGCGATGGCCTCGTCCATTTCGTCACCGGCAATACGGATCGATTCGCCGTAGGCGATGGCGGACAATGCGGTGACAGCAACATCGGTGGTGCCGCCTCCAATGTCGATCACCAGATTACCTTCGGCCTTATGCACCGGGATGCCCACTCCAATAGCGGCGGCCATCGGTTCTTCTACCAGATAAACTTCCCGCACCCGCGCCATTTTCGCGGCATCGATGACGGCCTTTTTCTCCACCTGGGTGATGCAGGTCGGAACACCAACAACCATTCGTGGACGAAGGAACCAGAACCGGCTCATCACTTTGTTGATGAAGGTGATGATCATGAGATTGGTCATGTTGAAATCGGCAATGACTCCGTCTTTCATCGGGCGGATGGTTTCAAGGCCGGCATGGGTGCGCCCGTACATTTTTTTGGCTTCCAGTCCGACAGCTTCGACATGCCCCTCACCGTTGCCATTGGTGCTGATAGCAACAATGGATGGCTCATCCAGAACGATGCCGCCATTCTTGACATAAACCAATGTATTGGCCGTTCCAAGATCCATGGCCACATCGGAGCTCGTCAGATTTTTTAAACTGCGGAACAGTTTGGCAAACATTATGAGGCCTTCAATTGCTGGAGGCTCGCGCCAGGGAAACACCGATCAGGCTGTTCAGGTTGTCGCCATCCGCAGGATGAAACGACAACCCCAAGCTGACTTGCGCTTCCATGGGCTCGTTCTCGATCATAAAAGGTTCCTGCGTGAAAATCTGCCGGAGGCGGGTGCGCAAACTGCGCGCCTCTTCGGCATCGATGTCCATCAACACCATGACCACTGACGATTCGGTATATTTGAAAATGTATTTTTGACTGGAGACCGCTTGCGCCAGAATGGAGATGACCTGCTTTAAAAACAGATCGCCGGTCTCAACCCCGTATTGACTGTAAATGATATGCAGGTTTTTCATCAGGGCAGTCAGAATATGAACCGTGTGACCCTCACGGAAAATTTCAGCTTCAACCGCTGACAGGTAAGTCGACAGAAAACGGTGATTCGGGATGCCGGTCACCTGGCACAGGTTTTTGTCGTACTCCCACTGGGTCTGGATTTCAGCGCATTTCAGCGCGTTGGCAGTGAATGCTGAAATGAGGGTCCAGGCGTTCTGGTCTCTGCTGGACAATCCGTAAGGCTTGTCGGTGCCGACCACGATCATGCCGTGCAACTGTTCGCGAATGATGATCGGGACGGACAGCAGGGATCCCATCGGTTCGTGTTCTTCTTTTTCGGAAAACACGATCACCTTGCGGTCACTGGTGCTTCGCATTAAAAAGGGTTTGCCATTCTTGGCGGAGGAGCCAACGAATCCTTTGCCATACTCAATCCGCAAGGCGCGTAGTTCCTGCTCCCAGCCACGGAACCTCTGCACGCGGCCTTCTTCGGCGGTAAACCACACTACGGCTACCGCATCGCACTCGGCAACTGTTTCCGGAACCTGCACCAGCCGATCCGCCAGCGCGGAACGATCTTCGACTTCCGACAGGGAGCGGCACCATTCGACCACCTCCGGGAAATTGATCAGGCCGGTTTCTTCCGAGGGACTGAGTGCGGATCTCTCGCGGCTCAGGTGCCAGGCCATTTGCTCAGCGATGCTCTTGATGATCTTTTGCTGTTTGGTGGAAAATCCGAAGTGTTCTTTGGTGTCGATGACCAGAACGCCCTCGAGACCTTGCGCAATCACCGGGACCGCCAGCACGCCCTTGACCTCTTCCAACTGCGAGTACTGCGGCAATTCCGGGATAGTGCCTTCTTTAAACTCCTCGTGCCAGGAACGTTTGTCGCGGGCGACCTGTCCGATAGGCCCCTGTCCAATCGCCACGATCGAATCCGGATTGATGTGGGAACTCATCGACCAGTGTTCGCGCAAGGCCAAGGTTCGTTGGTCCGATTGGGCGACATAAAGAACCGTCGTGAACGCATCGCTCACGTTGCAGGTCAACTCGATCAGGCGGGACAAAATACTTTGGGAAGTCATCGCGGTGGAATCCTGAAAAGGGATTCAGAAAAGAAAGTAGAGAAGAGAAAAGAGAGCCGGGCGGTTAATCGGTGGTCGTGTCACGGGATTTGTCAGGGGTGGACTCCAGAGCTGCTTCGATTTGCGGTGGGACTTTGTTCGAAGACTTGCGGAGCCTTGAATTACCCCGTTCAACGCCTAATCATATCTTCACCGAATGACCGTGTCAATTGTTTATAATTCAATGATTATTACTGTCAGGGTTTTGTCGAAAGAGTCGCTCCAACGAGCCATAATTGTTTTTTGGGGAGGGGGGCGAGATTAGTTATTTTGATTTTCGCTGGGGAATAATCCCTTTACTACCAAGCCTGCTAAGGCAATGATATTGGCAGTTGTACTACCAACCAAAAAGTCTAAAACAGATTCGGGCAGAGAAAATCCTTCGTGGAGTTCAGTACGCCAGCAACGGTTTTCAGACATTGCTGAAAACCCATGGCATCCGGATTCCCCTTGCCCGTCACAAATCCATCTAAAAGTTCAGTCACGAAAGCTCACCCGCACCCTAACCCCGACATAACCCCAAACAAAAAAGACCCACCGCTTAAGCGATAAGCCTTTGTTTAATTTGGAGCCGGTGAGAGGAGTCGAACCCCCGACCTACTGATTACAAATCAGTTGCTCTACCAACTGAGCTACACCGGCATTATGTCTGTATTCTACCCTACCCGATCAATTTTTCCACGGCCTCTTTTCTGTGATCTATCATCTTTAAAACCTTTCACATCCAGCCATACCACACGCTCCCGGCGACGTGTGCTTTGCATAACTTACAAAATGCGCGATTCTTCCCGGAGTTTATCCTGAGCTACGTTGAGACGAACAGGGGTTTCCATCTTGTGTCACTGCCTCCCTTCGACGTTGCTCAGGGTGACAGTGAAAA
>JAJDBF010000021.1 GCA_029261535.1 Nitrospinaceae bacterium
GGTCTGGTGATGATTACCTACATCAACCAACTTCGAAAAGAAGGACGAGGACTGGAAGACGCAATCAACGAAGGTGCAATGACTCGACTACGACCGGTAATGATGACCGCCTTGGTTGCTTCCTTGGGATTTCTGCCGATGGCGTTATCCACAGGACGTGGAGCAGAAGTTCAGCAACCGCTGGCAACCGTTGTCATCGGTGGGCTTGTCACCTCCACCCTGCTGACACTGGTTGTACTCCCGGCGCTCTATCGCATCTGGCACAGAAAAGATGAAAAATTTACCGAAGAAGGGGATGATGACAACGATTCAATGGACTTACTCCCTGCCGGCGAAACCCAAATATCAACCACCTGAATAGGTGAATCGGAGGAAATCATGAAACAAGTCAAGGCATTCATCAAAAATAAAAAATTACAGGATGTGATTTCGTCACTACAGAAAATCGAAGGACTCTCAGGTGGCAGTGTAACTGCTATTTACGGCTTTGGGAGAGATCGCGACGATGAGACGATAAAAGAGTCATGGGATAACAAAGAATCGTTGGATAAAACTGTTAGTGGCATATACCAATCCATTCCTCACAAGCGAATCGAAATTGTTTGCCGCGATGAATTAGTCGAGGTTGTGCTTGAAGCGATTCAGAAGAGCGCTCATACCGGCCTTCGAGGCGACGGAATAATATACGTTTGTCCGGTGGAAGATGCCGTTCGAATCAGTACCGCCGAGCGAGGCGAATGCGTGGTCTGATTTACGTTCTGCTGATAAATCACGCGTCTTACACGTTTGTGTTGAAAGGAGGTGGTATGCCTGCCCTGGCAGCCTATGGGGCAAAGCCCGACAGGCTGCCAGGCAATAAATTTTGGTTCAACTGTAGTGATTCACATGGGATAAATCTCGGTAATTAAGATAAATGCCAGCAACCAATTCAACTAATGAAATGGAGAACAAAATGAAAACACATAAATCTCTATTAATTGTAATGCTTTGTGTATCAACAGCCTTCGTTAACGGTTGTGCTACAACACGAGTCGATCTCGTGAAAGAGGGAAGTGTAACGATAATTCCGCTACAAACAGCAAAAACCCGTGTCCCGAGTGCTCATGTATACAGAGGAAACGGTGATATTACAATCTCCGGTAATATCGCGTTTCGCCCTCCGTATCGTGGTAATCGACAAGGACATGTTGATATAACGATTCTTAATCCCGACGATTCGATATTGATGAAAACGACCGCCCCGACGCGTCATCGGCATCGACAACGTATCGATAATCGACCCTCGTCTTATTTCGCCCGTATTCCTGTTGTTCCGAGCGAGGGATCAAAAGTACAAGTCGTCTATCACCCCGGCGGTGTGAAACCTAAGTGCAGTCAGGCCTCAAGGGTGAATCACTAATCGTGGCGGTGATTTTGAAAAGCGGTAATTTGCCCATACGCAAAAAACATTGATTTGATTGACTACTGATTTGACTCCCAAAAAGGCCAGAGATAACCATTGGGAGGCATAAACTGGGGAGGAAATGAAGACAAAACTATTCTATAAGATTATTACAATGCTGGTTGTATTTATAACCTTTTCAGGCTGCGTCACGTTCAAAAGAACGGACCTGGTCAAGGAAGGCGTGGTGTCCGTGAATCGAATATCAACAAAACAAGCCGACATTTCCACAATTCATCTACATAAGAGTAAAAACAAGACGGAAATATCAGTTTTTGTAAATTTCAGGGGCGCTTATCGGCGTTTCAGCCATGGGCACGTGGATATTACGGTTTACGCTCCCGACAAATCCGTGCTGAATAAGACAATTACCGGAAGTCGTTATATTCATGCTCGTCGCGGCGTGCGAGGGGCCATTAATTTTCGTGCTCGTATACCAGGCGACGTTCCTGACGGATCAACGATTCAGGCCGTTTATCATAAGGGATTTGTCAAACCGGAATGTAAAGCAATCTAAAGCACCGGACGGGTTTGAACAAGAGACTCGGTATACGATGAGAATGCTTAAGAAGGCTCTCGAAAACATCGACTCAGAGCGCTTTGATGACGCCGATCATGCGCTTCATTCGATTCAGACAGCTGGGGTTACAGTTGTCTCCTTTATTTCGGATATTCCGCCGGCGAGAACAGCGGACAACTTAGAAATCACCAAATTATAAGGAGTGAAGAAAATGAGTGATCTAATCGTGATTGGTTTTGAAAACAAATTTAGGGCGGATGAGGTATCAAACAAACTACTCCAAATGGAAAAAGGGCACTTAGTAGACCTGGAGGACTCAGCTATCGTGATACGCAATGAAAATGGCAAAGTAAAAATCAAGCAGAGCCAGAATCTCGTTGCGTCCGGGTTCGTGGGCGGCACTTTCTGGGGATTTTTCATTGGACTGTTATTTTTCCATCCTCTTGCCGGAATTCTTATTGGAGCTGCATCAGGGGCTCTGGGTGGTTCATTCAGCGATATCGGGGTTAATGACGACTTCATAAAAGACATCGGAAATACAATAAAGCCCGGAACCTCAGCAATCTTTGTATTACTGCGAAATTCGACGACGGATAAGTTCACCGATGAGTTAAAAAAATATGGCGGGAGAATTCTTCATACGTCGCTCTCCAAGGCCGACGAAAAGGAAATTAAAGAGGCACTCGAAAGCGAATTGGAAGGCTAATTGACTAAACGAATTATAATTTCATGACAGCCACAAAGAATCGAGGACGAAGGCTCGCGATTCATATTCTTATTGGTGCTATTCTCGGTGTACTCCTCTTACATCCAATCACCAAAGTGGTCTACTGGATTGAGTTCAGAGAGGAACTGGCAAACGAATCACTATGGACAATTCTTTTGTCTCGACTTCAGACCGCCTTCATTCTCGAAATGGTCCCGATGAACATTGCTTTTGGCTTTATTGGCGGACTGATCGGGTGCGGCTTCGGTCTGTACCATTGCGCCCTGGTGCGAAGGGACAGCGAAATCGCCTTCCTCGAAACCGAATTAACCAATGACTTACCGTCTCTTATAGAACTGGGGGAAAACGAACGTGTTGAATTTAAGTCTTCCTTGCGTTGGGACCTCAAACAGGAAAAGATGAATCCCGCTTTAGAACATGTGATTATTAAGACTATCGCCGGGTTTATGAATGGCGTCGGGGGAACACTCCTTTTGGGAGTGGACGACGACGGCAACGTCACGGGCATTGAAAATGATTATTCTACTCTGAAAAAGAAAAATGGCGATGGCTTTCAATTGGCGATTATGGATCTCATCTCAAGCCGAATAGGCGTTGATTTCACGTCATTAACAAAAATAATTATTCATAACGTCGCAGACAATGATGTGTGTCGATTGATTATCCACTCATCGAATCGACCGGTATATGTGATCAATAAAAACCAGAAAAGGTTCTTTCTTCGCACCGGTCCAAGTACGCGTGAAATGAACATAGAGGAAGCCGTTCGTTACATTCAAACACACTTCAACCTATGAGAAAATATATATGATATTCAAAATCATTGGAATGGATTGTGCTGAAGAATCGACGATTCTAAAGCGTGAACTTGGACCGCTCCTCGGTGGTGAAGAATGCCTGGAGTTTGATCTTATAAACGGCAAGATGGTCGTTAACCTTCCACACGACTCGACAGAAGAAAAGGAAATTATCCAACGGGTTAGGACAACGGGGATGCAGGCTATTCCCTGGGAACAGCATCGGACGCATTCGAAGTCTTCAGGTGCCTCGACGTTCATGGGGCGACACGGAAGAGCATTGATGTGTTCCCTTAGCGGCTTGACACTAATATTCGGCTTCGCGTTACATGCGCTGCCTCATGGAGTGGCAGATGCATTTGCGAGCGGCGGCCGAACAGCACATCAGTTTCCGGTGTCAGCAGTAATTTTGTATTTAATTTCGCTGACTACGGGTGCGTGGTACGTCCTGCCGAAAGCCCTGTACTCCATGCGTTCTTTACGCCCTGACATGAATCTCTTGATGATCATTGCTGTAGTAGGCGCTGTCGCTATCGGGGAATGGTTTGAGGCCGCGGTAGTAGCATTTCTATTTTCGCTGGCGTTGTTGCTTGAGGCATGGAGCATCGGCCGAGCTCGCAGGGCAATCAATTCATTGATGGACCTTTCACCACCAAAGGCCCGTATCATAGACTCGGAGTCGGGAAATATTGAAGAAAAGCTGGTCGGAAACGTTTCTATAGGAGCTGTCGTGATCGTTCGCCCGGGAGAAAAGATACCTCTTGATGGCACGATTACGAAAGGCGAGACTAACGTCAATCAGGCGCCGATCACTGGCGAATCCAAACCTATCCATAAGACGATTGGTGATGATGTTTTTGCGGGCACGATTAACAACGAGGGTGCAATCGAGTTCAAGGTTGCGAAGGAAGCAAGTGATACAACATTAGCCCGTATCATCAAAATGGTAGAACAAGCCCAGTCCCGACGAGCGCGTAGCGAGCAGTGGGTTGAAAAATTTGCCCGGTATTACACGCCGGCAATGATCGCACTTGCCTTGGTTGTCGCAGTATGCCCGCCAGTTATGATTGACGGCAATTGGGGGAAATGGATCTACCAGGCATTGGTCATTCTGGTTATTGCTTGTCCATGTGCGTTGGTAATCTCTACGCCGGTAAGTATCGTTGCCGGGCTGACGGCCGCCGCCCGCAATGGAGTTTTGATCAAGGGAGGTGTTTTCCTTGAGGAAGCGTCACGGCTCAAGGCCATCGTGCTGGACAAGACGGGCACAATAACACGTGCCCAGCCGGTGGTGCAGATATTAATTCCACTAAATGAACATTCGGAAGAGCAACTTTTGGAGATCGCTGCGGCGATCGAATTTCACAGTGAACATCAATTGGCGAAGGCGGTATTGAAAAGAGCCAGAGCTGACGGCCTCACGGTAACTCCCGCCGATAATTACACAATGCTTGCCGGGAAAGGCGGAGAAGCGACTATAGACGGTCGGCCATTCTGGATCGGCAGTCACCGTTTGATGCACGAGAAGAATCTCGAAACCGGCGACGTTCATCATACCGCGGAAAAACTCGAGCAAGATGGATTCTCCGTCGTCGCGCTGGGTAATGATCGTCACGTGTGTGGGCTGATTGCTATCGCCGACGAAATCAGGGACGAAGCCAAAGATTGCATTCATGACCTCAAGAAAACAGGAATACAC
The DNA here is from genome assembly GCA_029261535.1 of Nitrospinaceae bacterium. Lineage (GTDB taxonomy): Bacteria > Nitrospinota > Nitrospinia > Nitrospinales > Nitrospinaceae > Nitronauta. The sequence goes on from JAJDBF010000021.1 coordinate 5,185, forward strand.
GAGATCATTATGCTTACCGGTGACAACGAGGGAACCGCAAGAACCGTAGCCAAGGCAACGGGCATCGATTCATATAGTTCTGAACTATTGCCGGAAGATAAAATGGAACGAGTGAAAGCACTCGTAGCCCGGTATCAGCATGTGGCGATGGTAGGGGACGGGATAAACGATGCGCCTTCGATGGCTACCGCGACGTTGGGAATCGCGATGGGATCAGCAGGTACGGATGCCGCGATTGAAACGGCGGACATTGCCTTGATGTCCGACGACCTGTCAAAACTTCCATGGTTGGTCAAGCATTCGCGCCGCACTCTGCGGACGATCAAATGCAACATCGTTTTTTCGTTAATGATCAAAGCCGTTTTTATGATCCTGGCAGTATTCGGTCTCGCCACTTTGTGGGCTGCGATTGCCGCCGACATGGGCGCATCGCTACTTGTGACGTTCAACGGTTTGAGGTTACTCAGGGAGGTGAGTTGACCTGGGAATTGGTTTTCGCGACGGTTTAGGGGGATGACGCTCCCAGTAGATTTATCCGTGAAGTGGGCGGCATTAGAAGATTGTAATATTTGAGGCACAAAAAAAATGATTGTTGCCAAACAAAACGACTTGGAGAAATGTTATCACGATTACCCTTGGAGGAATTCAGCGATTGCCTGCCAAAAGAAAACGAAGCGTCACCAAACAGACCCAGAAATCAAGTTCAAAGTTTTCGCGACGCGAACAAAAATCGATGAAGAACTGCGCCATAACATTCGTCACGCTGGCAACGGGTTTGTTCGTGACCATAATTGGCTATACATGGTGGCAATTCTCAAAAGGCGGGCACGCCTACGTTCCCGCATGGCTAATAATGGTGGAATTCGGGCTAATTTTTCTATCCGTGATGAATTTCAACGGATGGTGGCAGAGCCGAAAGTAATCGTAGTAAAAACAAGAATCGATAATCCCTGGGGCTGTAGAAATGATGCTAATAAGGAGTGCAATTTCTACTTCTGTGGTCCTAAGCCGTTTATGTTCAGTGTATATCGCGACTTGACAGACTGGAATATCCCCCTGGAACAGATGCATTGGGAATGTTTTGGCCGAGCACAGTCGTTCGAAGAGTCAGCGTTCTAATAGTTTGGGCTATTATGTCCTTACGATGGAGTTCATCCGCTATCTGAAACGAATTCAAGGTCGAGCGTGTCAGACAGACGCTCTAAGGATCTTACTATTACGTATCCGTGCGTAAACAAGCCTGGTGATATGGTCCGCGTAAAGACCGTTCGGGATAAGATCGAGATGGTATATAAAATTCAATTAGAATAAGAAAATTTAACGAGAGGAAATATATGACAAAGGTAGAAACCGTTTTGGCGCTCTTACCGTTGCTCATGGCTGCGGCCGGATGCGTCACAACCCGAGATCACGCTCCAATTACGACCAAGCTAAATTATGCTGAACACGTAAACACGGTCACGAGCGGCATCGTCCGGGAGGTGCCTTCCAAATCCACGTCGTTGACCGGGATCATCACCCTGGAACAAGCAGTAAAGGCGTCAATACAAAATCATCCCTCTCTGGCTGCCGCCCAGCATGAAGTATGGGCGCAGATAGGAGCAGAGACGCAGGCGGGGCTCCTATCCAATCCTCGGATTTTCGGAGAAATCGAGGAATTTGGAGGCTCCGGCGGGTTCTCCGGAACGGGCAGCATGCAGTCGCGTATCGGAATTTCCCAGGAAATCCCTCTCGCCGGCAAGATCTCTAAGCGAGTTCGCGTTGCTCAATCATTTACGCGATTAGCCTCTAAAGAACAGGAAAAGCAGCTTGTCGATTTATGCGCCGAGGTCGAGACCAGTTTTCTCAACGTTTATGTTTTGCAGGAGCGGCTCAAGTATGCAGGTGAGATTTACGATTTGATTGAAGATACGCATAACGCGATATCAAAGAGGGTCTCAGCAGGCGAGTCATCGCCACTCGATGCCGGTAAGAGTGAGGTCGAGCTGGCTTCAAATAAACTGCAAATTGATAGACTTCGTAAGGACTTGTCCTCGGCCAAGGTGCGGCTTGCGTCTACCTGGGGGCAGCGTATTCCGACTTTCAACGGTGTAAAAGAGCAATTCGCGACGGCCGATTTACATCTCGACCTTGAGGTTTCCGAAATCATCGTCCGGAGCCCGGATTATCAAATACTACAACAACAGATAAACCAAGCTGAAGCGACTTTGGGGCTGGCCAGATCGGAGGCTTGGCCGGATATCGAAGTTGGCGGGGGCGCGCAACGATTCAACGAATCCGGAGACAACGCTTTTTTTGCCGAACTCAGTATCCCCTTGGCCCTTTTCAACCGTAACCAGGGCAGCATTTCCGAGGCTCAAGCGCTTAGAGACAAAACGCTGAAAAAACTGGAGGCAGGAATGTTGGAATTACAGGCCACCCTGCAGGAAACAATGAATGGTCTATTTTCGGCTCAACAGTCACTCCAAACCATGGAGCAAACAATTTTGCCAGCTGCAAATTGGAACTACGAGTCTGTAAAAAAGGCATATCAGGCCGGAGAAATAGACTTTCTTGAGCTTGTGGATGCTCAACGCACGCTTGTTGAATCGTACGCCAGCCGCCTCGATTTTTTTGCCGAGTTGCACGAGCAGCGCGTGGAATTGGAGCGATTGACTGCTCTGTCGCCGATATATCAACAGTATATTTTGAACCTTAAGAAGTCTAACTAAACAAGGGCGTTCTACTATGAATAGAGAAAAATTTCTACTTGTTTCAGTTCTTAGTGCTGTAGCAGTAATAAGTATATTTACCGGTGTCGGATCCAGCGCGGAAGAGCATCCAGAACACGATCATCCACCACCACAATTCGTTGAGAGCGCCGACAATCATAATGGACATGACCACCAAAACGGTCACGGCGAACACGACGACCACAGCGATCAAGGAACTCACGATGATCATGACACTCACGGCGAGCATGACCAAGACGCTGAGGCCCATGACCATACGGAGGGGGAAGACGAAGGCGTCGAACTGAGCGAAGCCCAACAACAAGAGATCGGGCTTCGCATTCGGAAGGCTGAAGGAGGAGATCTCGACAAGGAACTGGCTTTTGTCGGCGAAGTTCGCCTGAACCAGGACCGTGTGTCACACATCATCCCCAGCGTCCCTGGAATCGTCACGTCGGTCCATAAGTCATTAGGAGATTCGGTTGTACAAGGGGAGACTCTCGCGGTTTTGAGAAGTGTCGAATTGGCGGAAGCAAAGTCCGATTATTTTGAGGCATACAATGAGGTCGATCGCAGCATAATTGACCTTAACCGTGCAAGGGAAGTTACCGCTAATACCGAAAAACTTCTGCGATTTCTCAAGGATGCACCGTCATTTACTGAAATCCGGGGAAAGCAATATGGTGACATGGGATCTTATCGCACAAGTCTTTTATCTTCGTACTCGGAATTGTTTTTTGCCGAAAAGACTTTCACGCGGAAAAAGCGGTTATTTGACGACAAGATCGCGAGTGAAAGCGATTTCCTGGAGGCTCAAAACGCTTATGAAAAAGCTCAGGCAGAATTCGATATGGCGTTGGACAACGCACGCTTTGAAATCCATCAAAAACTTATCGAGGAACAGCGTACCGTAAGGGTAAACGAGTTCAAGCTCAAGACTGCCGAGAGAAAGCTGGAAGTGTTGGGATTGACGGAAGAACAGATTAGATCATTGGTCGTAAAGGCTGGATTGGCCGGCGACGGACAGGTACACCACTGTACCGATTCGAACTGTTCCGACTGCAAGAGCCGTGGCGAGAAAGACGTTAAGAATCATGCTTCGGCGCATCCGCATGACCAACAGATGTTGGCATTCGCAGAAATCGCTGTGAAAGCGCCTTTTCCGGGAGTCGTTGTGGAAAGACACATCACACTCGGAGAGAAACTCGATGAAGGCTCCGCCATCTTCACAATAGCCGACCTGTCTGACGTGTGGATCGATTTACAAATACCAGCTCGCGACGCCGATAATATCGCGAAGCACATGAACGTGGATGTTGATTCTGGCAATGGCCAACGGGGAACCGGAACAATTCATCTGGCGATGCCGGTCGTCAATGAGGAAACCCGCACCGCTCTCGCCAGGGTCACCCTCGATAACCGGGCGGGAATTTGGAAGCCAGGGACCTTCGTCACCGGTCGTGTCAGAACCGCATCGACTAACTTGAAGGTGGTGATCGAAGCTGAAGCCATCCAGAACATTGAAGGCCAGGACGTGGTTTTTGTCCCGGCCGAGCATGGCTTCAAGACTAAACCCATCGTTGTCGGCAAGAGGGATCGGCGGCGGGTTCAGATTCTCTCAGGGCTGAGCGCCGGAGAGGCTTATGTCTCGCGCGGCGCCTTCGAACTCAAGGCGGTTATGGTTACCAGTGGTGCCGGCGCACACGCCGGCCACGGGCATTAAACAGGATGGAGGTCTGACTGACATGTTGAATAAACTTATCGAATCCGTCCTTAAAGTACCGGGGTTGGTCGTTTTATTACTATTCAGCGTTATCGGCTTTGGTGTTTACAAGTATAATCATATGCCCGTGGACGCTTTTCCGGATATTTCGCCAATCATGGTGCCGGTATTTGCCGAGGGACATGGTATGGCTCCAGAGGAAATCGAGAGGTTGATAACCTATCCTATTGAATCCTCAATGAACGGGCTCCCCGACGTGACCCAAATCAAGTCCACGTCCGCTTTCGGAATGGCTGTCGTTTATATCTATTTTGAAGATGATGTCGATATCTATTTCGCCCGTCAGTTAGTTGCTGAACGTCTGGCCGCAGCCTCAGCCGAGCTGCCGGAGATGGACGAGCCGCCCTCACTTGGCCCAATATCGACCGGGCTGGGCCAAATCTTCATTTACTACCTGAGTGCCGATCCCGAGAAAATCGATACCGCCGGCAAGGACCTGAATACCTGGCTCCGCGAACTAAACGACTGGGTCGTCAAATTCCAGCTGCAAACCGTACCCGGGGTTACCGATGTGCTCTCGATGGGAGGACATGTGCTGCAATATCAGGTTCGGCTCAATCCAAACGATCTGAGTAAATTCGACCTCACCCTGGAGGATGTGGTCGAAACCATCAATAGCAATAACCGTAATGTGGGTGGCCAATTCCTGACCCTTGGGTCGGAGGAACACCTGGTACGCGGCGTCGGCCTGATCGAAAAGCTGGAGGACCTCCGAAATATTCCGGTGAGGACCGTTGACGGTACTCCCGTGCTGCTTCGGGATATCGCCGAAGTGGAATACGGCAATGAAATTCGTCGTGGCGTAGTCACTAGAAACGGAGATCGGGAAGTGGTATCGGGCTTGGTCATGAAACTTTACGGTGAAAACACCTCCGAAGTCATTGAGCGCTTGTATGCCAAAGTAGACGAAGTCAAGAAGTCGCTGCCGGACGGAGTCGAGTTGGTTCCTTATTATGAGCAGGCGGAGTTGGTGGAAAACGCGACCGGTACCGTGAAGTCCGCATTATTGCAGGGAGCCGGACTGGTGATTCTGGTGCTCCTGTTGTTTCTCGGTAACTGGCGAACAGCTTTTATCGTGGCTCTGTCGCTGCCCGTATGTGCACTCGTGGCAATCATTTTCATGGATTTGAACCAGATCTCTGCAAATCTGATGTCACTGGGCGGGATTGCCATTGCTATCGGCATGCTCGGAGACGGGGCGATTGTCATGGTGGAGAACATCTACCGGCATTTGGGTGAACCGAAGTCCGCACAGGAGTCAAAGGCCGCGATCATTCTGCGAGCAGCAAAGGAAGTAGCCCGACCGATTCTGTTCTCAATCGCTATCATCATTCTGGTGTTTTTGCCATTATTCACGCTCGAAGGTGTCGAGGGAAAGATGTTTTCTCCAATGGCATTTACCATTTCATACGCGCTGCTGGGGTCGATTCTGACGGCCCTTTTTCTGGCGCCGGTACTTTCGCTGTTTCTGGTAAAGCATCAGCAACACAAGGAAATCTGGCTTGTACGAATGATGTCGGCTATTTATCGCCCGCTATTGGAAACGGCATATCGATTCAAGAAGAGTACCGCGATTGCTGCCGTTCTGGCATTGGTGGCCAGTATGGGTGCACTCAAGTATATCGGAACCGAGTTTATACCGGTACTTGAGGAAGGCTCGATTGTCATTGGTGTTGCGATGGCCCCCTCGATCTCACTCGAGAAAGGTACCGAAACGGTGATGAAACTGGAGCGGAAAATACTTGAGTTCGAAGAAGTCGAGGAAGTCATCTCACGTGTCGGTCGCCCAGAAGCAGGCAGCCATCCCCATCCCGTCAATTACAGCGAAGTTCATATAGAGCTGAAACCCCAAGAGCATTGGAAGAGTTATTCCCGAAAGGCGGAACTAATTGATGCAATTCGTGAGAAACTCAGCGTCGTTCCCGGTGTACAGTTCAATTTCACACAGCCTATTCAGAATCTCTTTGACGAGCTAATTTCAGGAGTCAAAACTCAGCTGGCCATCAAACTGTACGGCGAAGATCTCTCGGTCCTCCGTTCGAAAGCCGGTGAAGTAAAAGAGTTAATCAGTGATGTCGACGGACTGGTTGATCTCAGCACCGAGCAAAGCTTCGGGCAACCTCAAATCCAGGTTATCGCAGACCGGGAGGCGTGCGCTCGTTACGGTATTAGCGTTAGTCAGATCCTGGAAATGGTGGAACTGGCCGTGGGTGGAGAGGTGGTGGACAACATTTATCTCAATACCCGGCGCTTTGGAATTCATCTTCGCTACCAAGAACCCTATCGGAGTGATCCGGATGCTATCCGTAACCTCTTACTAGCAACCGTCGAGAACCGATTGATTCCGCTGGGTCAGGTTGCCGATGTGAAGCAAGTCGTCGGCCCGATACAGATCAACCGGGAAAAAAATCAACGGCGCTGGCTTGTACAGGGGAATATTCGCGGGAGAGATATCGGTAGCGTTGTGGCTGACATTCAAAATCGTATTTCTGAAAAATTGGAACTGCCCGCAGGTTACAGTATTGAATATGGCGGCCAGTTCGAGAATCAGCAACGGGCAATGAAGCGGCTGTCTATCATCGTTCCGATCGTCATCGCGGGTGTATTTTTGATGCTCTGGATGACCTTTGGCGTATTCCGGCACGCAGCAATAATTATGGTTAATGTTCCCCTCGCCTTGGTCGGCGGTGTTCTTGGGCTGCTCATTATGGGTGAATATCTTTCCGTCCCGGCGTCGGTTGGTTTCATCGCTCTTTTCGGAATTGCCGTTCAGAACGGTATGGTGCTTGTCACTTACTTCAATGACCTACGTGATCGTGGCATGACTGTCGACGATGCGGTCCGAGATGGGGCATTGCTGCGTCTTCGTCCGGTACTTATGACAGCGCTCACAACCGTTCTCGGGCTTCTCCCGCTGTTGCTCGCGACCGGTATCGGATCAGAAGTACAGCGTCCGCTGGCGTCGGTAGTTATCTTTGGGCTGGGAACATCCACTCTACTGACGCTCTTCGTTATTCCTGCCGTTTACGGTTGGATTGAAAACATATTTGGGAACAGGAGGGAATCCAAATGCAAAAAATTACCGCAATAGTCAGACCGAACATGATCGACGATGTCATATATGCCCTGCACAGGGTTGACGATTTTCCGGGCGCGACAATGACGGATGTCCGCGGTATCGGGCATACACAGCACCAGCGAATGAAGGAAGCGCACGGCCGGCAATCCTGGACGTACCCGACTTCTATACGTGTGGAGATCGTTTGTCCGGACAATCTGGTAGAATCTCTAGTAGAGGTAATCGGAAAGAGCGCTCACACCGGGAGACCGGGTGATGGTCAGGTGTTCGTTTCCCCGGTGGATTTCGCCGTGCGGATCAGCACCCGTGAACGCATGGTAGATCATATGTAGCAGCAGAGGGGCCTTCACGAAAGTCGGAAAATAATTGTAATTTTTACTTTATTAACCCCCAGTTATAAGAGGATGTGAAGGCATGGACGAAATTCGGAAACCGTTGCCGGTCCAAAGACCGGCACCGCTATCCGGTTAAAGATCAACCGGTCCGAAAGGAATCTCTGAACGATTGACTCGACGGGATACAAAGTTACAAATTATGAATTGACGGAGCCATAACCACGCAAGAAAGTAATTCTCACATCGGTCATTACATGCCCTGAATGTGGACACAAAAAAGACGAAACTATGCCAACGGATGCCTGTCAATTTTTTTACAAATGTGAAAACTGCGACGAGCTGCTAAAACCAAAAGACGGGCATTGCTGTGTCTTTTGCAGCTATGGTTCCAATCCCTGTCCGCCGATACAGCAAGAGGGAAAATGTTGTTAGAGGACCCGAAAATGATTACCCGAATATTCCATCTTAATATTTTCTGTTTAGCACCTTTTCCCATGACGGCTTTAGCGGAAGTTGAGCGGGAAGTTGCGATTAAGGCCAATGGGATGTTGGCGATTTTACAACCGACGACGATATTACGAATTGTAATCAGTGCAACATTCACGTTCTGAAGACATTGAATGAATAATAATATTTCAATCAAGAAGCAGATTTTACTTTGGATGATTTTGGTATCAAGTGTACCTCTGTCAATTCTGGCACTACAGGGATTACACTGTGCCAGACAGGCAGTTGTGATGCTTCAATACGAACATTTAACCTCTGTTTTGGGGATCAATAAGAATATTATTGAACAGTGGATGAGCGAACGCCGACAGGACATCCGTTTATTAAGCCGGTCTTCGGTCGTGCAAAATGCCGTACAGAAAAATTCTATACAATCATCACGTGAGGACGTATTAACGCTCTTGCGCCAAATCCAGGACGAACGACCGTTTTTCGAAAGTATCATCGTTTACGATACTTCCTGGGAAAAAATAGCTCGAACTGAAAAAGTCAGTCACGATGATAAAGACTTACTCGACCCAAAGTTTCGCACTCAATTAAGGGAAGCTGACGACTTCGTTATGAATAATCCCCATCTCCATGAAGATAACAAAATCGGTTTGCACATGGGGTTCCCGTTCACCAATGAGTTGGGAGCAAAAGTCGGATATATTGTCTACAACCTATCACTAACCGAAACGGTTCAATCGATTATTGCAAAGCCGAATATACACAGTCAGGATCCCTATAATAATTACCTGTTGTCCAGTGACGGCGTTTACATATGCCTTTGGAAAGGCCATGAAAAGTATTTAGGCAAAAGAATGTCGATAAGGGAAGAGATGTTAACCGGGTTCAATGAAACTGTAGTTGAATACAAAAATTATCTCGGCGAAGACGTTTTAGGGTTATCAACTCAAATACCCGATACAGGTTGGATATTGGTTTCTGAGATTCGACGGAATGAAGCGTTCGAATGGATAAGAGTTCTCGGATTTCGAGCTATTCTTACCGGCGTCATAACGTTATTGATCATCGCATACTTCTCCATACGTATTTCCGGAAAGATATCAAAACCAATGCGTGACCTGGCTGAAACTGCTCGTGAGGTCGCTTCAGGGAATACGGCTTTGCGAGTAGACCCCACTGCTAGTCGCGAGGCGTATGATTTGGCCAATGCGTTTAATCACATGTTGGATAAGCTAAATGTTATGCATACGAAGCTGATCCAAACGGCTTCGTTGGCTGCTGTCGGCGAGCTCAGCGCGAGCGTTGTTCACGAAATGAGAAATCCATTGGCAACAATAAAAATGAACGTCCGAGCCCTGCAAAAAAGGGTTGACGATGATCCGGACTATTCAGAATTGGGGCTGTTAGCGTTTACTCAGGCCGAGCGATTGGAACGAATGTTAAATGACCTTCTAAACTATGGAAAACCGATAAGCTTGCAGCCGACCCGATTAAACCTTGAGGATTTATTTTCTGAAGTTACAGCTGCAATACAGCCACGAGTGGATGGCAAGGAAATTGAAATAAATGTCAACATCGATAAGCGAGCAGAATCGATAACTGCCGATTATGAACAAATGCAAGGGGCATTAGTTAATCTGTTGGATAATGCCGTAGACGCTTGCGATGGCAACGGACTCATTACCATCTCCTCCAGATTGGATAGTGAAAGGAGTAGATCGGTTTCTATTACCATTACTGACAATGGCCGAGGTCTCCCCGCAAAAACGGAAAAGGAAATCTTTCGCCCTTTTTACACCACGCGAGAACATGGTACCGGGCTTGGTCTCGCGATAGTCACAAAGATTATCGATCTACATGGCGGTTCAATCGAGGCTCGCAATCGCCAAGGCGGGGGAGCTGAGTTTACAATTAAATTGCCCAATAGCCCGGATTTCCAGGTTTTCGAACAGCCGAACAAAATTGATCAAACGAACCGAACAACCGGAACATAGCGCCGACAGATATTCCAGAGCGCATCAATAATTTGCAATAAGATGGAAAGGTTTTACCGGTCAGTGAGTCGAATATTAGTAATCGATGATGATAAGGCCCTGTGCCGATCGCTAGAGATCCAACTGAAAATCGCGGGCCATATTGCCAAAAGCGCCCACGATGCTACCGGCGGGTTATCGCTGGCCAAGGATTGGAATCCGGATCTGATTTTGCTCGACCTAAGCCTAAGTGAAAGTAGTGGTCTGGACGTCTTACGAGACCTGAATGGGGCTGATCAACCAATACCGGTGGCGATGATTACCGGAGAACAGGATATGAACGCCACCATCGAAGCCTCGAAAATCGGCGTCGTCGACTATATCCGGAAACCATTTACCATCGAAGACGTTCTGAGCCTTCTTCGGGACGAAAAACGCAATACTCTGGACGACAGCCGCGATGATCTGATCGAAATATCTCAGATTTCTGAAAACCCCTACGAGATCGTTGGCGCGGATAAAGCGGTCATCGATATTCTAAGACAAATCGGAAAGCTTTCAAAAAGCCGGGTTACCGTTCTCATCGAGGGGGAAAGTGGAACAGGTAAAGAATTTGTGGCGCGAGCACTCCATCATGCTTCGACTCCCGAGGCCCCCTTTGTGGCAATAAACTGTTCCGCAATTGTGCCGACCCTGTTGGAGAGTGAACTTTTTGGTCACAAAAAGGGCTCTTTTACGGGAGCCGACAGGGATAAATCAGGAAAGCTGAAATTGGCGCAAGAAGGCACGGTTTTTCTCGATGAGATCGGAGATTTACCGCTCGACCTGCAAGCGAAATTATTACGTGTTCTTCAGGAACGCGAGTTTGAACCGGTGGGCGATACAGAGCCGATTACGTTCGACGCTCGTGTCGTTGCCGCTACCCATCATGATATCGATAATTTGGTGAAGGAAGGAAAATTCAGGGAGGACCTTTTTTACCGGCTTGCGGTCACCAGATTAGTCATGCCGCCGTTGCGCGACAGGCTCAATGACATTCCCCTCCTGGTGACGCATCTGATTTCTCGTATCGGCATTCAGTTGCACCGGCCAATGCGCGGCATTACAAAAGCCGCAATCGAGTGCCTACAGACCTATCCTTGGCCCGGCAATGTCCGGGAGCTGGAGAATGTCTTAACCCGTGCGGTGGCGTTGGCAGATACCGACTATTTGAGTGACAATGATTTTATACTCACTATTGGGAATCAGAACCCGGCAAATGAAAAAGATAACTCCGAAATATTATCTCTTAAAGATATGGAAAAGTCTCACATACAGCACGTTCTTATGAAAACCGGTTGGAATATAACCAAAACGGCCGAACTGCTGGAGCTATCGCCAACAACCGTCCGTAAGAAAATCGACGACTATGGTCTAAGCCATCCGTAACGAATTCATTCTGACTCGATTCTTGCTTAAATCGTCTCAGTGTTAAATAGATCGACACATCCTTGGCAACAAAACCGGTACTCTTCACCATCATAAGAATAGAAACTAACCTTATCTTTACTGATCCTTATCCATCAGTCCACTTACTTATCCGGCATAGTTGCCTTCATCTGTTTAAGCGTTCGTCTGAATTCCTTTAGACTGTTATCAAGCTCTTTCATATAGTCGATTTTATATTTGCTCGTGCGAGCTTTTACACGGGGATATTCCTTTGCCATAAGATTACGCAGTATCATAATATTTTTTAGTAAATAGTTCGCTTGATGCTCCAAGCTCTCGAAACGATCTGGATCGCTCGTAAGCTGTTCAAACGAATTCTGAACTGTAGCAAGACGACTTCGGTTCTTTGCTAAGTCTTTCAGTGGATCGTCACCACTATGAGCGAATACAAGAACGGAAAAAAGCGACAGCATGAAAGATATGCGCAATTTGTTCATTTGATTTCCTCTAAGCTTATTGTGTATTCAGGCTAATTTTGACCAATGGATATACGCAATTTTACAATCACCGTTTTTCCGTTTTATAGCTTTTAGTGAGTGATAGGTAATTCGATTTCCGGCTTGAACCAACATGGGTGTTGTATCGGATAAAACAACAAAATCCTACCGCAACGTCTTCTTTCCACTGTGCAGCTCCCTCCGTTCGTAAATCCCCCGCCGTTGCGATTCTCGATTGTAATTGGCGGTATGCCATCTCCCGCTCACCAGAATCTGGTGACCCTGTTCACCAGATTCTGGTGAGTACCCCCCTACCATCGCGCCCCGCGCTTGTCACAAAATCCATTAACCAACTTATAATAAACTGGTTAAGGCACCAGTGACGAATTCGGGCGCAATACTTGCTAATCACATTACATATCTTGTTTAGTAGTCTGTTACCGAGAGGTAGCCGAATTCCGGTGTATCCCGGAATAAAACAGCCACGCTAAAGTTCTCCTCGGAAAAGATCAAGTGTCGGACAATAAAATACCACTCGTGGGATTCAATGAACATCGTGATCGTCGATAATGACCAACCGTTGCTTCGGAGTCTGGAAATTCTACTCCGTAACGAGGGGCACCGTGTAGCTGTTTTCCACAAGGCACTTCAGGCCGTCGATTTTCTCCGAAACCGATCTGTGGACGTATTGATCCTTGATTACGTGATGCCTGAACTAAATGGGATTGAGTTGCTCGAACGCGTAAAGAAACACCCACGCCGGCAAGGAAAAGTTATCATGTACAGCGGTCATATCGACCAGATCGACCGCAGCAAGCTCGACCAATTGGGGGTCAGTGATCTTCTCGCTAAACCTTTTGATTTGGAAAAATTATGCAATTTAATCAATCAACAAACAGAGGTTGTATGAGGATTTCTACAACTACGCTAATCGCTTCATGTATTATGCTACTTATTGGACTCCCGATGACTTCGACTGCTTCGGGAGAACACGATACCTACAAAACTGCAGCCGTTGACGAGCAGAATTCCCAGCACGATCATGACCATCATGATCACGGTCATTCAAGCCATAATGATTCTGAAAATGCCGGGGCTACCTCGACTCGGACGACGTACTCGACACCCGGTGCCGACTATCATGGTTCCGAACAAGATAGCCAACACCATGACGACGCCGGAGAACCGACAGTCGAAAAAACAACATTGACGGGTGAGGAAGTATTGTCTGGTCATGACCACGAACATGACCACGCCACCGGCCACGGAAGTCCCACAGGTCTTCCGAGAGTGATGCAGTTTATGGGAAAATTTCATCCCTTATTGGTTCACTTTCCGATCGCGCTGATCTTAATGGCGGTTTTGGCGGAAATATTATCGGCAGTAATACCCCGTCAGCAATTATTTTCCGGGGCAGCTCGCTTTTGCATCGTAACAGGAGCTGGAGGTGCGATTGCTGCGGCGATTCTAGGGTGGACGGCGGGAGCATTTGCGGTCTACCCGGATGATTTGGCTACCGTGCTTTTCAGACATCGCTGGCTGGGCGTAAGTACGGCGATTTTGTCCAGCATCACCGCCCTGCTGGGAGAATTGAAGCTAAAATATAACCAACAAAAATTAATTACAGCCTATCGTGTGTGTTTGATCGTTTGTGCCGTCGTTGTCGGTGTAACCGGACATTTCGGAGCGACGCTGGTTTACGGATTGGAGTATTTTTCGTGGTAGACCGGTTGGTGAACGTATCGAGAAAATCATCGGTGAGCGATGACAGACAAACTCAGAGAAAAAACCATCTCAGGAAGCTATGGTGGGTGTTGACCGGCACGATTTTCGTGTTTGGTCTTTTTGTCATCGATCTTGATACCTGGAAATGGTTTGTTGTCACAATTTTTGTGTATTCGATTCCGCTTATATTCCAATTTTCACGGTCAACCGTGATGCGGGTTGTAGGTATTTGGTTCGGAATCTTCTTAATATTGCAAACGCTGTGTTCTCCGTTGGTGTCTGGGGATTATAGACATCTACGCCCCAAGCTCAACCTGTTATACGACCCCGGAGCAGCGTCAAGTGAGGGGATCAATGGTGTACAATCGATAACAACTGACGATTTGGGATTCCGCACGACGAAAAATATTGAATATGAAAAGGAGAATACGTACCGAGTCTTTGCGATCGGCGGATCCACAACGGAACAACTTAAAATTGATGATCACAAAATATGGACACATTTGCTACAAGAAAAACTTCGTCGGACATTAAATACTGAGGTTGATGTGATTAATACCGGATTATCAGGGTTACGAGCATCGAATCATTACGCAACATTGACCAGAATTATCAATTTTCATCCGGATCTCGTTATCGTGTATTCGTCGGGTTTAATGATTGGAATTGGGATGTTAAGCAGCATTTCAAAACAAAAACGTCAATAATTTCTAAAATAAATAGATTTAGAAAACCGCTGCTATTTCGAAATTCAATGGCCGGATCCTGTATGTACCAAGCTAAGCATGCAGTCACTCGGAGGCTGAATAGCAACACCCCCCTCATGGTCAAATACGATAGTGAATTAATGCAACGACGAAATTGGTTGAATCGGCCCGAGACCGTTCGATACAGGCCCGAAACCGTTCGTCCGCAATATAGGCATTTTATAAAGAAAATCAGTGAAACATGTCGTGAGGCCAATCTCCCACTGCTATTCGTGACTCAACCAACGGCTTACCAGAAGGGATTCGATCCTAAACTCAAATCAAAGTTTTGGATGACCCCTCCATTTGAGGAGTACACTTTAGATATTGATTCTTTGATCCAAATAAGCTCGATCTATAATAATTACTTACGACAATTTACAGCCGCTACTAATAACTATTTATGCGATATCTCACTGGAGATACCACCGTCCAGCGAATACTTCCTTGACGACTGCCACTTTACCGAAAAAGGGTCCGAAGTAATCGCCGATTTAATATTATCATGCGTTATCAGAAACGGCGTTCCGTTAGGAATTAATTAGGATTTTCCCCATGAAGCGAATAGTACAAAAGTCGCTCTTTATTCTGCTCGTCGTCCAACAGTTCGGTAATCCTGTTAATTCACGGGGAGCCGGCGGTTCTTCAGATGATCAAGTCCACATGGCCGCTGGACAACAGGGAGGTTCGAGCAGTCTCCAGAGAGAAGTCGAGCTGGGAAACATGCTCTCCGACGAGGTCCACCTGCCCACACTAATCGAAATAGGGATTAACCGAAACCCATCAGTCAGCGTCGCGATAGCCGGTTGGAGAGCCGTCATAGAAAAATATCCGCAAGCAACAGCACTTCCGGACCCCATGATCCGATATGATTATTTCGGTGAGAGTGTTGAAACACGGGTTGGCCCACAGAAACAACGCCTGGGATTCTCCCAGTCTTTTCCGTTTCCGGGAACCCTGCGTACCGCCGGGAAAGTAATACTCAATGACGTCAACATTGCCCATACCCAATATGAGCAGGCAATACGTGACTTCATCGTCGATATGAAGTTAAGCTTCTTCGAGCTTTCTTATCTTCAAAGAGCCATTGACATTACGCAGCAGAACCAGGACCTGATGAATCATATCCTCCGGGTGGCAACTACGCAGTATGCGAAGAACGAAGCTAAATACAATGACGTACTGAAATCCGAGAGCCAGTTGGCTCAGCTGACCTATGATCTCATCCTCCTGCAGGAATTGACGGAAGTTGAGGAAGCAAGAATCACCGCACTTCTCGACCTGCCGACCCGGGTATCAATCGGTTCGCTTTCTACAGAGCAAGTTTCATTCACTAAACTTTCGGTCGACGAATTAGAGAAACGGGCTTTAGAGAGACGTCAGGAGATTAAGATTGCGGAACATCGGATTAACAAATCAGCCGATGCAATCACACTCGCGAAATACCAGACCAAACCAAAATTCAGCCTGGACCTGATGACCGTTGACACCGATGAAGCCTTAAATTCCGCAACACCGGACAGCGGGAAGGATCCCTGGTCGATCGGTGTGGGTATGACGTTACCGTGGTGGATTTCGAAGAATCGCAGTCGTGTACGCGAAGCAGAGTTCAGGCGGGATGCGGCTGAAGAAAGCAAACGTCTGCTTGAGAACAATACAAGATCCAGTGTGGCCGCGATTTATTTTCGTATGGAAAACGCCCGCCGCCTGGTCGAACTCTACGAGAAGAGCCTGATACCCCAAGCCGAAAAAGCGATGGAAATTGCCGAGACCTGGCAGCGGGACGATGTCAAAGACATCAGCGGGTTTCTTGAGACGCAGAGTGTGTGGCTGAACTTCAATCTCGCCCGTCTTCGGGCGTTAACCGATTACCTTCAATATCAAACTCGCCTGGAGCGTTTGGTTGGTGGCAGTCTGAATGATCTTG